>VBCM01000197.1 GCA_005883675.1 Betaproteobacteria bacterium | reverse complement strand
ACGCTCGGCGAGCTCGTCGAGCGCGGCAAGCGCGAGCCGCGAGCGCTCACCTATGGCTCATCGGGTTCCGGTGCGCCGAACGCGCTCGCCGTGCGCATCATCGAGGAAGCTTCCGGCGCGCGCTTCCTCCACGTGCCCTACCGTGGCATGGGCATGGCGCTGCCGGCGCTTCTCGCCGGGCAGATCAATTTCCTCCTGCCCGACGTCGCGATCGCCGCGCCGCACATCAAGTCCGGGCGCGTGATCGCGCTCGCGCTGACCCACCGTACGGCGCAACTCCCGGATGTGCCGACGATCGCGCAAGCGGGCTTCCCCGATTTCAGCATGCCGAGCAACTTCAGCGTCGTGGCGCCCGCCGGCACGCCGCATCCGATCGTCGAGCGCCTGAACGCGGAGATCAACAAGGCGATGCGAACGACGCTCGCCGAGAAGCTCGAGTCGCATGCATTCATCCCGCAGTACGGCACGCCGGACGAGTTCGCCGCGGCGCTCGCCCGCGATCGTCAATACTGGGCGGCGTTCATCCGCCGCGCCGGCGTGGTTCCCGATTAACGGCTACGCCTCCCTACCGAACTCCGGACCGTCCAGCTGGCGCACTTCGCACTCGATGTCCCACTCGTCGCCGTGGACCTTCAGGAAGCGCCTGGTCAGCTCGATCGCCTCATCCTTTGACTTCGCCTCGAGGATCGCATAGCCGCCGATCACTTCCTTCGTCTCCGTGAACGGCCCATCGACGCTCGACAGCTTGCCGCGGCGCAGCCGCACGCGCACTCCTTCCGAGGTCGGACGAAGCCCGGCCGTGCTGATCAGCCGGCCGGTGCGGGTCATTTCCTCGATCAGCCTGCCCATGTCGCTCATGAGCTGCTCGCTCGGTACCTGTCCGGTGTTCTCTTGGATACGGATCATCGATAGGAATCGCATGACAGAGGTCTCCTTGGTCGTGGAACGGTCCACGACCTAGTCGAAGGAAAACCGAGCAGATCGACAAAGCATAGGCGGCCGATGCGACAGACTCTGGCCAGCGATCATTGCACGACGGCGCTAAGCCATCGCTTTCGCGTTCCCGACCACGCAAACGATCCAAAGCCGGTTTGCGAAAGCAGCGCTTCGACATCCGCTTCATCCAGCGCTGCAACGACAAAGGAATGACGCCAGACGTTGCCCGCGATTTCGTACCGTAACGTCATTTCCACGAGATCGCCGGTGCGGCGCACCGCTTCGACAGACATGGCGATATCGCCAGCCGGGTTAATGGAGCCCGGTTGAATCGCCCGTAGCCAAGCGGGGTCGTGCCGCTCGAGCAGGAGGCGCCCGCGCGGCCCAAGATGGCGGCGAGCGGTGGCAACAAACGCGAAGCGGGCATCAGGCGCCGGATGGTTAATGAGGCAGCTCGCCAGCAGCGCCACCTCAAAGCGGCGATCGAGGTTCAAGGATTCGATATCGGAAAGCACAGGCGACGCGCCGTTGGGCAGGGCGGCCAGCATCTCCGGGCAGTTGTCTACCGCCGTCACATGCACGCCCCAGTCGAGCAGTTGCCGCGTGAGACGGCCGGCCCCGCAACCCAATTCGACAACCTGCACACCCGGCGGAAACAGAGCTCGGTACTCTTCCAGCTCGCCGAAGTAAGGCAGCCTGCGATACAGCTCGACGGAGCATCCGTCTCGCGCTTGCACGCCGGGCCCGGCGCCCGCGAACCGAAAATTCACACCTTGAAGCCGTGTTCGCGGAACCAGCGCGCGGCGCCGGGATGCAGCGGCACGTCGCGCGGCGTGGCCTCGGTCTCCTCGCCGAGCGCGCCGATGCCCTTGTACGGCGCCCACTGGTTGAAGTTCTCCCACACGATCTCGGCTTCGCGCGCATGGATCGCATCGACGATCCGGTAGGCAAGCTCTTCCGGCAGGTCGGTGCGCGCGTAGAGCGGCCACGCGCTGTAGTCGATGCACGCGTGATCGGCCTCGAGGCCGCGGTAGATGCCTTTCGGCATGACGACCCGGCGCCAGCCGATCTCGCCCAGTTGCCGGAAGATTTCCGGCTCGAGCGTGAGCGGCCGATAGCCCGCGGCGAGCGCGGGCTCGAGCCAGAGCGCGAGTCCCTCGTCGAAGATCGCGTCCACGCTGCCCTCGCTCATCGCCTGCAGGCGGCGGGCATCGCCGGGCCCGCCATTGAGCTGCAGGCTGCCTCCCCAGCGCTCGAGCTCCGCGATGGAGAAGCCGTAAAGCGCGAGCGTCTGGTCGATCAGGCTGCGCGTCGAATGCGTCGGGTCCTCGCGCGTCGAGAGGCGTAGCGCGATGCGCTTCGCGCTTACGTCGGCGAGCGACTTGATGCCCAGGCGCGGATGCACCGCGAAGACGAAGCGGTCCCACGACGGATAGTTGGCGACGATGCAGAGCGGCAGCGGCTCCTTGAAGAGCCCGCGGCCGCGCACCGCCTGGGTGAGAAGCGCCGACGGATTGACGATCGCCGCCTCGAGCTCGCCCCGCGCCACGGCGTGCGCGAGGATCGGCGAGCCGCTCGACATACGCAGCCATGGCTTGTAGCGCTCGCCCGAGCCGCTACCCACGGTGATGCAGATGTCGCGGTTGCCGTAGTACGGCTCCGCCGGATCGCCGGCGATGTGCAGGCCGATCTCCCACAGAAATTTGGCGCGGATGAAGTTGGCGCCCTTGGGCAGGGGTTCCATGGTCCTCCTAGGTGCGTATCGGCGGCGCGAGATCCTCGGGACGGTCGATGTCGCGCACCACGCCCGGATCGCCGACCGGAATCTTTACCAGCCGTGCTTCGTTCGCGGATAGCAGATGGCGCGCGCCCTCGTCGCCGCGAAGCGAGACGAGCTCCTCGTAATAAGCGCCGGCAATGCCCACCGGATGCCCGCGCCGCGCGCGAAAGTACGGCGCCGCGAGCCCCGCGCCGTGCTCGAGCGCCTCGCGTACGGCGGCGATGGTCGCGGGGCGCACGTAGGGCATGTCGGCGAGCGCCACCACGTAGGCATCGGCCCTGCCCGCCGCGCGCACCGCGCAGGCCAGGCTCGCGCCCATGCCTTCGTCGGCGTTCTCGCACACTACCGTCTCGCAGCGCTCGGCGGCGAACGCCTCGCGCGCATCAGTGCTGCGGATCACCACGACCACGCGCGACAGCTCGGCGCGCAGATGCCGCGCGGCCTGCACGGCGATTGGCACGCCGTGCGGCAGCGGATGGCGCAGCTTGTCGGAGCCGAAGCGCGAGGCGGAGCCTGCCGCGAGCAGCAGGCCGACGACGTTCAAGTCTGCTTGACTTCGCAGGCCGAGGGATCGAAGCGCCGCTCGGGCTTGGCGGCCCAGGTGGGCTCGCTCACGCCGTGGCGCACGGCGGTCATCTCGGCGAGGATCGCGATGGCGATCTCCGTTGTTCTTCTTGGACCCAATAGCACCGACGTAGAACGCGGCGGATTTCAGCGCCTCCATCAGCGCGAGGTCGTCGAGCTTCGGATCGTGAGTGAGCGCGACCAGCGCGCTGTGGCCGTCGAGCTCGAGCTCGCGCACCACGTCGTCGGGCATGCCGCGGTTGAGCGGCACCGAGTCGAGGTCCCAGCCGCTCGCGTATTCCTCGCGCGGGTCGATCACCACGACGTGGTAGTCGAGCATGCGCGCCATCTCGGCGAGATAGCGCGTGAGCTGGCCGGCACCGATCAGCACGAGCCGCCAGCGCGGGCCGTGCACCGCGGAAAGCACACGGCCGTCGAACTCGAGCACGTCCTGCCAGCGGCCGGGTTCGAGCGTGGCGCGCCCGCTCTCCATGTCCAGGCGCCGGCGCACGAGCTGCTGTCTTCCGATGCGCTCGAGGAGCTCCGCAACGCGCGTTTCGCTGCTCACCGGCTCGACGACGAGCTGCAGCGTGCCGCCGCAGGGCAGGCCCCAGCGCGTGGCCTCCTCGTTCGTCACGCCGTAGGTCACCAATTGCGGCTTTTGCGCGGCCACGGCCTTCGAGCGCACTTTTTCGATGAGATCGTCCTCGACGCAGCCGCCGGACACGGAGCCGACCACCTGCCCGTCGTCGCGGATCGCGACCATCGCGCCGACCGGCCGTGGCGCCGAGCCCCAGGTCTTGACGATGGTGCCGAGCGCGACATGCCGGCCCTGCTTGCGCCAGGCTTCCGCCGTGCGCAGTACTTCGATATCGACGCTATCCATGCGGAAATGTTATCGCAACCCGGCAGCCGCGAGTCGCAGATGAGCCGCCCGTTGCATCCGTAATGGAAATGCTCGCGCCATGCCCAGCCGCGATCTCGCGCACGATGGCGAGGCCGAGGCCCGAGCCCGTGCCCGGCGTGCCCGGCACGCGGTAGAACCGCTCGAGCACGCGCTCGCGCTCGGGCAGCGGGATGCCGGGGCCGTCGTCCTCGACTTCGAGGTACGAGTGGCTGCCGTTGCGGCCGGTGCGCACGGTGATGCGGGCGCCGCGCGGCGAATACTCGATCGCGTTGTGCACGAGGTTGGCGAGGGCTTCGCGCAGCAGGAAGGCGTCGCCGTGCACCGGCGCCCAGTCGAGCTCGAAGCCGAGGTCGACGTCGCGCGCGAGCGCCTGGTGCACCCAGCCGTCGGCTTCGCTCTCGGCGAGCGCCTTGAGGTTGAGCTCGGCGGCGTTGCCGCGCGCGCCGGGCTCGGCGCGCGCGAGCGCGAGGAGCTGGTTCGCGAGGCGCGCGGTGCGGATCGTCGACTGGTGCACCTGCTCGAGCTCGGCGCGCACTTCGGCGGGCAGCGACTTCGCCAGCGCGAGCTCCGTGTGCGCCTGCAGGCCCGCAAGCGGCGTGCGCAGCTGGTGCGCCGCGTTCGCGAGGAAGCGCTGCTGATTGCGGCTCGCCTGCGCCACCTCGTCGAGGAGGCCGTTCAATGCGCTGACGAGCGGGCGCGTCTCTTCCGGCGTGCCCGCGGCATCGATCGGCCGCAGGTCGCCCGGCGAGCGCGCCTTGATCTCATCGGAGAGGCGCGCGAGCGGACCGAGGCCGCGCTTCACGCCGAACCAGACGATCACCAGTGTCGCGAATGCGATCATGATCTCGGGCAGGAGCGACGAGAACAGGATGTCGCGCGCCATGCGGCGGCGCTTCACGGTGGTTTCGGCAACCACCACGCTGCACGCGGCGTCGCCGCACTTCGCCGGCACCGCCACGGCCCGGATCTTCTGTCCCTTGTACGCGGTGTCGTAGGAAACGAAGCCATCGCGCGCTTCGCGATCGGGCGGCGGGCCCGGCAGGCCCTCGTCGCCCGCGATCGGCTCGCCGTCCGGGCCGAGCACGCGGTAATAGACGCTGTCGTAGCTGTCGCGCCGCAGGACCTGGTCGACCGCGCTTGGCAGCTCGAGCCGATAGCGGCCGCCCTCGGTGTGGATGTAAGTGCCGAGCGAGATGCCGGCGTCGATCAGGCCCTGGTCGTACGCCGTCGTGGCGGGCTCGATCGACGGGTAATAGGCGACCAGCGCACCGAGCACGAGGAGCGCCGCGATCGGCGGGAGCAGCATCCGCAGGAGGTGCGCGCGGAGGCTGCGGGCAGCCATGGTCAGGCTCCCTTGTACTCTTCCAGCATGTAGCCGAAGCCGCGCACGGTGCGGATCTTGATGCCGGCGGGCTCGAGCTTGGAGCGCAGCCGCGAGACGTAGACCTCGATCGCGTTCGGCGAGAGGTCATCGCCCCAGCCGGCGACCGCCTGGATGATCGCCTCCT
This sequence comes from Betaproteobacteria bacterium, assembly GCA_005883675.1. GTDB lineage: Bacteria > Pseudomonadota > Gammaproteobacteria > Burkholderiales > SG8-39 > SCGC-AG-212-J23. The sequence goes on along the minus strand of VBCM01000197.1, from coordinate 38,274 downwards.
TGGAGACGATCTTCTCGACCTTGCCGAGCAGCACCTCGAGCACGGCCCACTCCCGGGCTGCGAGTTCCAGTGGTTCACTTTTGAGGAATGCGCGCCGAGCCACGGTGTCCAGCGCGAGCGGCCCGTGCACGATGCGCGGCCCGCCGTGCGCCTGCGAGCGGCGCAGCAGCGCGCGCACGCGCGCGGTGAGCTCCGGCATGGCGAAAGGCTTCACCATGTAGTCGTCCGCGCCGAGGTCCAGGCCGCGCACGCGGTCGTCCACCGCATCGCGCGCCGTGAGCACGAGCACCGGCAGGGGGCCGTTGCGCTCGGCGCCGGCCGTGCGCAGGCGCCGCAGCACCTCGAAGCCGTCCATCTGCGGCAGGCCGATGTCGAGGATCACGAGGTCGAAGCGCTCCTGCGCCGCAGCGAGCACGGCCTGCTCGCCCCGCGAGGTGACGTCCACCGCGTGGCCCTCGGCTTCCAGGATGCGCCGCAGGCCCGAGGCAAGCGGCGCGTCGTCCTCAACGATGAGCAATCTCATAACCGAGACGAGTCTAATTGTTTCGCGGGAAATGCTACGATTTCCCTCCCCCGCTATGCAATCCCGAGGAGGCCCGCATGTCGGTACGAGTATCCATGAAGGTCAATGGGAAGCCGGTGTCCGCGGACATCGAGGAGCGCACGCTCCTCGTCAGCTTCATTCGCGAGAACCTGCGCCTCACCGGCACGCACGTCGGCTGCGACACCGCCCAGTGCGGCGCGTGCACCGTGCACCTTAACGGAAAAGCGATAAAGAGCTGCTCGATCGTCGCGATGCAGGCCGAAGGCGCCGACATCCTCACCATCGAAGCCGTCGCGCATCCGGACGGAACCTTGCATCCGATGCAAGCGGCATTTAAGGAAAACCATGGCCTGCAGTGCGGTTTCTGCACGCCGGGCATGGTGATGAACGCGCTCGACTTCGCAAGCAGCCATCCGAACCCCTCGGAGCAGGAAGTTCGCGAGAGCCTCGAAGGCAACCTCTGCCGCTGCACCGGGTATCACAACATCGTCAAGAGCATCATGGCCGGCGCCCGCGCCATGGCTGCGGCGAAATGAGAGGAGCGCGCCATGACGACATCGCTGATCGGAGCACGCGTTCCGCGCAAGGAAGACTATCGCTTCCTTACCGGCGCGGGGCAATACACTGACGACGTAGCGCTTGCGGGCCAGACCTACGCCGCGTTCGTGCGCTCACCGCATGCGCACGCGAATATCCGGCGCGTATCGACCGACAAGGCGAAGCGCGCGCCGGGTGTGATCGCCGTTTATACGGGTGCCGACCTCGCCGCCGCCAAGGTGGGCGGCCTGCCCTGTGGCTGGCTGATCACCGACGTGAAGGGCCAGCCGATGAAGGAGCCGCCGTATCCGGTGCTCGCCCAAGGCAAGGTGCGCCACGTCGGCGAGCGCGTCGCCGTGGTGGTCGCCGAGTCGGCAGCGCAAGCGCGAGATGCCGCCGAGCTGGTGGAAGTGGATTACCAGCCGCTGCCGGCGGTGGCGAGCGCCGCCAAGGCGAGGAGCAGCGGCGCGATTCACGAGATCGCGCCGGACAACGTCTGCTATGTCTGGGCGCTCGGTGACAAGAGCGCCGTCGATGCCGCCTTTGCCAAGGCCGCGCATGTCACCAAGCTCGAGTTCGTCAACAATCGGCTCATTCCCAATGCCATCGAGCCCCGCGCGGTGAACGCGGTCTATTCGCGCGCCGACGACAGCACCACGCTCTACGTCGCGAGCCAGAACCCGCACGTCGAGCGGCTGCTGATGACCGCGTTCGTGCTCGGGCTGCCGGAGAACAAGGTGCGCGTGGTCGCGCCCGACGTGGGCGGCGGCTTCGGCTCGAAGATCTACCTCTATGCGGAGGACGTCGCCTGCACCTGGGCCGCGCGGCAGCTCGCGCGCCCGGTGAAGTGGACCGCCGATCGCTCGGAGGCTTTCCTTTCGGATGCGCACGGCCGCGACCATCTCACCGTCGCCGAGCTCGCGCTCGACAAGGACGGCAAATTCCTGGCGATGCGCGTGCGCACCACCGCGAACCTGGGCGCGTACCTCTCGACCTTCGCATCGTGCATCCCGACGATTCTGTATGCCACCCTGCTCGCCGGGCAATACACGACGCCGGTTATCTACTGCGAGGTGACCGCGGTGTTCACCAACACCACGCCGGTCGACGCGTATCGCGGCGCGGGGCGGCCGGAGGCGACATATGTCGTCGAGCGGCTGGTGGAGACCGCCGCGCGCGAGATGAAGGTCGAGCCGGCGGAGCTGCGCCGCAAGAACTTCATCCGCCAGTTCCCGTACCAGACACCGGTCGCGCTCTGCTATGACACCGGCAACTACGAGGCGACGCTCGAGGCAGCGATGAAGATCGCCGACGTCGCCGGCTTCAAGGACCGGCGCGAGCAGTCGCTACGGCGCGGCAAGCTCAGAGGTCTGGGCTACGCGTGCTACATCGAGGCCTGCGGCATCGCGCCGTCCAACGTCGCCGGCAGCCTCGGCGCGCGCGCCGGGCTGTACGAGGCGGGCGAGGTACGAGTTCATCCGACCGGCACGGTGACGGTGTTCACCGGCTCGCATGCGCACGGGCAGGGGCATGAGACCACCTTTGCCCAAGTCGTGGCCGATCGGCTCGGACTGGGCATGGAGCAGGTGGACATCGTGCACGGCGACACGTCGAAGATCCTCTTCGGCATGGGCACGTACGGCTCGCGCTCCATCGCGGTGGGCGGCACGGCGATCGTCAAGGCGCTGGACAAGGTCATTGCGAAAGGGAAGAAGATTGCCGCCCATCTGCTCGAAGCGTCGGAGGGCGACATCGAGTACGACAAGGGCGTCTTCAAGGTCGCGGGCACGGACAAGAAAAAGACCTTCGGCGAGGTGGCGTTCGCGGCCTATGTACCGCACAACTATCCGCTGGATAAGCTCGAGCCGGGCCTGAACGAAAACGCGTTCTACGATCCGACCAACTTCACCTTCCCGGCGGGAAGCTATGTCTGCGAGGTGGAAGTCGATCGCGAGACCGGAGCCACGCAGATCGTCGGCTTCACGGCGGTCGACGACTTCGGCCGCGTGATCAACCCGATGATCGTCGAGGGCCAGGTGCACGGCGGGCTCGCGCAGGGCATCGGCCAGGCGCTCACCGAGGGCTGCGCCTACGACGACACCGGACAGCTCATCACCGGCTCGCTCGCCGACTACTGCATCCCGCGCGCGAATGATTTACCCCTGTTCAAACTCGATATGCGCGAGACGCCCTGCACGCACAACCCGCTCGGAGTGAAGGGCTGCGGCGAGGCCGGCGCGATCGGGGCGCCGGCCGCGGTGATGAACGCGATCACCGACGCGCTCGGCGTCAAGGACGTTCCCATGCCCGCCACGGCGCAGAACGTGTGGCGCGCCATGCACAGAGCCTAGGAGACACTCATGCACGCATTCCAATACCACCGTCCCACGAGCAGCAAGGAGGCGATCGGGCTCGCCGGGCAGAAAGCCGAAGGCAGGTACCTCGCCGGCGGCCAGAGCCTGGTGCAGGCGATGAAGCTCAGGCTCTCCTCGCCATCCGATCTCATCGATCTGGGCACGATCAAGGAGCTCGCCGGCGTCAAAGTTTCCGGCAGCGCGGTCGAGATCGGCGCCATGACGCGCCACGCGGAGGTCGCCGCCTCGGCCGAGGTGAAGCGCGCGATCCCGTCGCTCGCCGCGATGGCCGGGATGATCGGCGATCGGCAGGTGCGCCACATGGGCACGATCGGCGGCTCGCTCGCGAACAACGATCCGGCCGCCGACTACCCGGCGGCGGTGCTCGCGCTCAACGCCACCGTCACCACCAACAAACGCAAGATCGGCGCCGATCAATACTTTAAGGGACTGTATGAGACCGCGCTCGAGCCAAGCGAGCTCATCACCGCCGTCTCCTTCCAGGTGCCCAAGCGCGGCGCCTACATGAAGTTCAAGAACCCGGCCTCGCGCTTCGCGCTGGTGGGCGTGTTCGTCGCCGACTTCGGCTCAGGCAACGTGCGCGTCGGCGTGACTGGCGCCGGGCCGAGCGCCTTCCGGCAGACCGAGATGGAGAAGGCGCTTTCCGCCAAGTTCGCGCCCGAGGCGGTCGCAGCCATCAAGGTGAAGCCCGACGGCCTCAACAACGATCTGCACGCCTCGCCCGAGTACCGCGCGCACCTCATCACCGTGATGTGCAAGCGCGCGGTGGAGCAAGCCCTTAAATAGGGACAGTCCCTGTTTTTCTCATGAAGCCCGCTCCGGCGGGCTTTTTTATTGCTAGTCGATGATCTCGTCGGTGCGCAAAAAGAGATCGGGCGGGATGGTGATCTTCAGCGCGCGCGCGGTCTTCCGGTTGATCACCAGCTCGAACTTCAGCGGGCGCTCGATGGGCAGCTCGCCCGGCTTCGCGCCCTTCTGGATCCGGTCGACGTAGCTCGCCGCGCGATAGTACAGGTTCGGGTAGTACACGCCGTAGGAGAGGAGCCCCCCGGCCTCGACGAAGCTGCGCGAGGCGAACGCGGAGGGCAGCCGCTGGCGCAGCGTGAAGTCCACGACCTGGTTGACCATCGCCTGCGCGAGCGCCTCGACGCCGATGATCAGGCTGTCCACCCCTGCCTTCGCCGCGGCATCGAGCCGCCCCTCCAGTTCTTCCGGCTGACGCACATCAAGCATCTCGACACTGAGCTTGAGTTCGGGCGCCGCGGCTTCGATCGCCTTCCAGATGGCAAGCGAGGCCGGGTTGTCTGCATTCACGAGCGCGCCCAGGCGCTTGATGCCGGGCGCGAGCGCCTTGAGGAGCTCCATGCGCTTCGCGCCGAGCTCGTTCGCCTGGCTGGTGAGGCCGGTGACGAGGCCGCCAGGCTTCTCCAAGCTCGCGGCGAGCTTCGCTTCTAAGGGATCGGCCACGGCGGAGGCGACCACCGGAATGCCGCTCTCGGTGTCGCGCGCGGCGATCGTCGCGGGCGTGCCGCGGGCGAGAAACACATCGACGCCCTGGCGCGCGAGCTCGGTGGCGAGCGGCGCGAAGCGCTCGGCGCGGCCCTCGGAGGAACGATACAGCACGAGATAGGTACGGCCTTCCTCGTGGCCGAGCTCCTTCATGCCGCGGTGGAATTCGCCGAGGTTGATGCTCGCGGCACTGATCGGCACCGACTCGAGCATGCCGATGCGATAGAGCTTCGACGCGGGCTTTTCCTGCGCCGCGACCCGTGCGGCGGCGAGAGCGAGAGCACCGGCGAGGAAGCGGCGGCGCGGCTTCACGGTGAGGCCGATGGTACGCCTCGCGCGTGAACTAGGGTGGCGCCGGGCACTCAAAACCGGGAAAATGCCGCTCTTTCAGCCGCTTCCCATGCCCGCGCGGTTTCCGCAGTCGATCGACGAGACGCAGGCGCTGCTCGCCTCCGGCGAGTACGTGGCCGATCGCAGCCTCGCCACCTCGCTCTTCCTCGCGCTCGCCATGCGCCGGCCACTCTTTCTCGAGGGCGAGGCCGGCGTCGGCAAGACCGAGATCGGCAAGGTCGTGGCGCAGGCGCTCGGCCGCGAGCTGATCCGCCTGCAGTGCTACGAAGGCCTCGACATCGCCCAGGCGGCTTACGAGTGGAACTACTCGCGCCAGATGATCGAGATCCGGCTCGCCGAAGCCGCTGGCGAGAAGGATAAGGCGAAGCTCGGCGCGCAGATCTACTCCGACGAGTTTCTGGTCAAGCGGCCGCTGGCGCGCGCGCTGGAGGGCGATTCGCCTGTATTGCTGATCGATGAGCTCGACCGCACGGATGAGCCATTCGAGGCCTACCTGCTGGAAGTGCTCTCCGACTGGCAGATCACCATCCCCGAGATCGGCACGCTCAAGGCAAGCGAGCCGCCGATCGTGGTCATCACCTCGAACCGCACGCGCGAGATCCACGACGCGGTGAAGCGGCGCTGCTTCTACCACTGGGTCGACTTTCCGGATGCGCGGCGCGAGCTCGAGATCCTGCACCGCAAGGCGCCCAAGGCGGCCGCGGCGCTCTCCAAGGAGGTCGTGGGCTTCGTGCAGCGCCTGCGCAAGATGGAGCTCTTCAAGCTGCCCGGGGTCGCAGAGACGATCGACTGGGCGAACTGTCTGGCGGCACTCGACCGCGTGGCGCTCGATCCCGAAACAGTGAACAACACGCTCGGCGTGCTGCTCAAGTACCGCGACGACCTCGAGCGCGTGGCGGGCGAGGAAGCCGAGCGCCTGGTCGCCGAGGCGAGGGCGGCGGCGGCAGCCTGAGCCGGCCATGGGCGCAGCGAGCTTTCTCCGCAAGCTGATCGGTGGCGGCGCGCGCGCCGGCGTCGATCGTCGCACCGAAGAACTGGTGTCGCTCTGCAACGCGCTCATCGCCGAGAGCGGCGAGTATGCGAGCACCGCGCTCGCGCGCGATGCGCTCGCCGCCTACCACAAGTGCGATGAGCGCTGCCGCGAGGAGTTCTTCACCGTCCTCGGGCGCGACTACGGACCGCCGGTCGAAATGGTGAGCCGCGCGGCGGCGGCGTACCAGGCGGAGCCGACGCACGAGAGCCTGCTGCGGCTGCAGCAGGCGGTCGACTCGCCGCGCCAGGAGCTCTTTCGCCGCCTCAACATGGCGCCCGGCGGCACCGCGGCACTGGTGGAGATGCGCCGCGAGTTGCTTAAGGGCCTGCGCGCGCACCCGGAGTGGAAGGTGCTGGATGCCGATCTCCTGCATCTATTGCGCTCGTGGTTCAACCGCGGTTTTCTTCGCCTCGAGCGCATCGACTGGCACACCTCTGCCATGGTGCTCGAGAAGCTGATCCAGTACGAGGCGGTGCACGCGATCCAGGGCTGGCGCGACCTGCGCCGGCGGCTCGAGGCCGACCGGCGCTGCTTCGCCTTTTTCCATCCGCAGCTCCCCGACGAGCCGATCATCTTCATCGAGGTGGCGCTCTCGCGCGGCATGAGCGCGCAGGTGCAGCCGCTCCTCGACATCCGCACGCAGCTTGCCGACACGGCGGACGCCGACTGCGCGATGTTCTACTCCATCACCAACTGCCAGGAAGGCCTGCGCGGCATCTCCTTCGGCAACCAGCTCATCAAGCAGGTGGTGGAGGACCTGAAGGACGAGTTCCCGCACATCAAGCGCTTCGCCACGCTGTCGCCGATCCCGGGCTTCCGCCGCTGGCTGGAAGGAGAAATGCACGGCGCGCCGCTCGCGGCCGAGGAGCAAGCGCTCCTCGCGCGCACGGCCGATCCCGCCTGGCACCTCGGCGAGATCCCCGAGCCGCTGCAGACGCTGCTCATGGGCCTTTGCGCCTATTACCTGGTGAAGGCGAAGAACGGTCTCGAGCCGCTCGACCCCGTGGCCCGCTTTCACCTCGCCAACGGCGCGGTGCTCGAGCGCCTGAACTGGATGGGCGACGTCTCCGAGCAGGGCATGCAGCGCTCGGCCGGCATGATGGTGAACTACGTCTACTGGCTGGATGAGCTCGAGCGCAACCACGAGCGCTACTTCCGCGATCACGATGTGGTCGCCTCCCCCGCCATTGAGCGGCTCGCCCGCGAATGCCCGTTAGCAGCCGAGAAGCCGGCCTGAAAGCAGGCAGGCTCGCAGAAAACGTAATGCACTTCGCGCGGCTCCTGCGGGCCGCCGGACTACGCATCGGCCCCGACCGGGTCATCGACTGCGTGCAGGCGCTCGAGATCGCGGCGCCTCCGAATCACATCGTTAGACGCGACGACTGGTACTGGACGATGTCAGCGGTGCTGCTCTCGCGCCAGGAGCAGCGGCCGATCTTCGACCAGGCGTTCCAGATCTTCTGGCGCGATCCCAAGCTCGCCGAGCGCATGATGCAGGTGCTGCTGCCCAAGGCGCACGGCCGCGCCGCCAAGCCCGAGGAGCAGCAGAGCCAGCGGCTGACGGATGCGCTCTTCAACCGCAGCCGCGAAGACGCGGCGCGCGAGCAGAAGCTCGACCTGGAAGCGCGCCTCACCTTCTCCTCGCGCGAGGTGCTGAGCCGCATGGACTTCGACACCATGTCGGCGGCCGAGCTCGCCGAGGCGAAGAAGATGATCGCTCAGCTGCGCCTGCCGCTCCCCGAGATCCGCACCCGGCGCTTTCACCCTCATCGACGCGGCCACCGCGTGGATCTCAGAAGCTCATTGAGGGAAAGCCTGCGCCAAGGCGGCGACATCATCCCGCTCGTGCGCGCCGCGCCGCGCGAGCTGCACCCGCCGCTCGTCGTGCTGTGCGACATCTCGGGCTCGATGAACCCGTACTCGCGCATGTTCCTGCACTTCCTGCACGCGATCACGAATGACCGTGACCGGGTTTGCGTGTTTGTGTTTGGCACGCGGCTGACCAATATCACGCGGCAGCTGCGCCATCGCGACGTCGACGTGGCGATGGCGAAGGTCGCCGAGGCGATCAAGGACTGGTCGGGCGGCACGCGCATCGGCGCCAGCCTGCGCGAATTCAACTTCAAGTGGGCGCGCCGCACGCTCGCCCAGAACGCGTGCGTGCTGCTCGTCTCCGACGGCCTCGATCGCGAGGCGGGCGAGGGCCTCGGCCAGGAAATGGAGCGGCTCGCGAAGAGCTCGCGCTATCTCGTCTGGCTCAATCCGCTGCTCAGGTACGAAAAATTCGAGGCGCGTCCGGCGGGCGTGCGCGCCATGCTGCCGCACGTCGATCTTTTCCTGCCCGTGCATAATCTGAAAAGCCTCGTGGAGCTCGCGAGGACCCTCAGCCAACCCATCCAGGAGAACCGCGCATGGAAATGAGCGGCGTGCAGCTCATCCCTGCTCCGCAACGCGTCGTATGGGACGCGCTCAACGATCCCGAAATGCTGAAAGCGAGCGTCCCCGGCTGCGAGTCGATCGAGCGCACCGGTGACAACGAGTACCAGGTGCAGATGGTGGCGCGCGTCGGGCCGGTGAGCGCCAAGTTCAAGGGCAAGCTCACGCTCTCCGACGTGAAGCCGCCCGACTCCTATTCCATCGCCTTCGAGGGCCAGGGCGGCCCGGCCGGCTTCGCCAAGGGCGGCGCGCACGTGCGCCTCACGCCCGAGGCGGAGAAGACGAAGTTGAGCTACGACGTCAAGGCGAGCGTCGGCGGCAAGCTCGCGCAGATCGGCTCGCGCCTCGTGGACGCGGCGGCGAAAAAAGTGGCCGACGACTTCTTCCGCAACTTCAACCAGAAGGTCGGCGCGGCGCAGGGTGGCGGCGAGGACAGCACCGCCGTGCTCAAGCCCCCGCTCGAGGAAAAAGAGCACGACGAGCACGGCAAGCCGATCGCGCGCGACCCGGACCTGCCCGACATCTCCAACACCAAGCTCATGCTCTTTGCGGGCGGCGCGCTGGTCGCGTTTTTCGCCGCGCTCTACGCGCTGGTCCACTGAATTCGGATCCAGGGTCGCAATTGGCTGCGCTGCTCTTCCGCGACGACCCTTACCTGCGCACGTGCGAAGCCACGGTTTTGGCGGTGCATGGTGACGCGGTGGAGCTCGACCGCACGGTGTTCTATCCGCTCGGCGGCGGCCAGGCCGGCGATACCGGCCGTCTTGGACCATGGCGCGTGCTCGATACCCGCAAGGGCCCGACGGGCGACAGCGTGCTTCACATCCTGGAGCCGGGCGCCGCGCCCACGATCGGCAGCACGCTCGAGGCGCAGCTCGACTGGGAGCGCCGCCACCGGCTGATGCGGCTGCATACGGCGCTGCATCTCCTGGGCGCCGTGGTGAAGGCGCCGGTGACCGGCGGGCGCATCGGCGAGGACAAGGCGCATCTCGATTTCGACGTCGACATGAGCCGCCTCGCCGCGGGCGATATCGAAGGTGAGCTCGCCGACTACGTGCGGGCAGCGGTCACAACTCGAGTGATGTGGGTAAGCGATGCGGAGCTCGACGCACGGCCGGAGCTGGTGAAGACCATGTCGGTGGCGCCGCCGCGCGGCGAGGGCCGCGTGCGGCTCCTCGAGATCCCGGGCATCGATCTGCAGGCCTGCGGCGGCACGCATGTCGCCAACACCGCGGAAATTGGAACTCTGAAAGTTATCCGGATCCGCTCCGAGGGCAAGCGCAACAAGCGCGTCACTCTGGAGCTCGCAACATGAACGTGGTGGCGCGCATGGACCGCGCGGTGAACGACTTCGCGCGCCGCTGCCGCTGGTTCCACGAGCCGCTGACCAAGGGCCGCGCGCGCATGTTCGTGCTGCAGCACCGCTTGAACACCCGCCAGCGCAATTCCGTCCTCAAGCTCAAGGTGGCGACCAACTGCACCGACTGGGAGACGCGCATGCGCATCATCCAGGCGTGCAGCGAGGAGGTGATCGCCGACCATGCGCATGGCGGCGGCCGGCCGCACTGGCAGATCCTGGAGGATCTGGGCGTGCGGATCGGCATGCGCCGTCCTGAAATCCAAAAGGCGCGCCCGCTGCCGTCCACGGAGCTCTGCTGGGCGGCGTGGGAAGGGCTGATGGCGAACCGCCACTGGCTCGAGGGCATCGTCGCCAATACCTGCGCCGAGCGGGTGAACGTGCCGGGCTACGGCAGCGGCGCCTTTCGCAAGCACGGCTGGTTCGGCCTCGAGCGCCGGCGCTGGGCGGAGCTCTTTCGGCTGGCGGAGGAGCACCTCGAATTTTTCGAGCTGCACACCGAGGCGGACATCGAGCACTCGGACACCGGATGGCGCGCCGTGGAAAAGTTCGCACGCGAGCTGCACATGGAGGACGCAGTCGTGGCAGCATGCGAGCGCAATCTCCATGTCTGGGAGCATTACTTGAACGGCATAGCAGCGGTGGGCGATGGCAGCGGCGGACGCTGAACGGCGCACGGCCGCGATTCTCTACGCGGAGCTGCGCAACTTCACGCGGCTCTCGGAGGTGCTGCCGCCGGAGAAGGTGCTCGAGCTCGCGAACGACTTCTTCTCGTTCTGCGCCATGGCGGTGACGGCGAACAAGGGCAAGGTGCTTTCGGTGCACAACGACGCGCTCCTCGCCGCCTTCGGCACGGGAACGCCCAAGGACTTCGCCGCGCGCGCGCTCAGGGCGGCGCGCGACCTGCAGCGCGAGTTCGGGCTGCTGGGCGAGCAATGGAAGACGCAATACGGCCTGGCGGCGGCGGTGTCGTGCGCGGCACACCTGGGGGAGGCGGTGTTCGGCATGGCTGGTCCGATCGGCGCACGGCAGTTCGTCGCCTTCGGCGATTGCGTGAGCATCGCCGAGCGGCTGGTGCATCGCGCGCGCTCGGGCGAGGTGATCCTGTCGCTCGACTTCATGAAGGCGCTCGGCGCCGCCGCGCAGGCGCTCGGCGTGGAGGAGCTGCCGCCGCTCGAGATCGCCAAGCGAGCGCCGATCCCGGTGTACGGCATCGTGCTCAACACGCGCCTCGATTTCACCTGATCGCGCCTCGACTTCACCTGATCTGTTTCACAGGTTGAGCTTGTCCATAGGCCGCCCGGCCTAGTGCGGAAACGCTCGTTCGGCGCACGCAGTCTCACTTGCGATGCGCTCGCGCGCCATACTCGTGTGCACGACGGCCTTCGCCGCCGCCGTGTGCGCTGGCGGCTGCGTGGCGCCACTCTTCGAGCCGCTGGAAGAGCCGCTCATCTTCCGCCCGCGCCCGCTCGACCCGACGCAAGCGCGGGCGCTCTCGCACGCCAACCGCATCGAGGAAGTGCGCGTCCCGACCTCCGATGGCGTGACGCTCCACGGCTGGCTCAAGCGTCCCGAGCAATGGCTGCCCGGCACGCCGCACCCGCTGGTGATCATGTACGGCGGCGTCGGGCAGGAGGTCTCCGGGTTCGTGCGCCGCGCGCATGCCGGCGGCCAGTGGGGCTGGCTGATGATCAACTACCGCGGCTTCGGTCTTTCCGGCGGCTCGCCTTCCGAGCGCAAGGTGCTCGCCGACGCGAAGCGCATCTACGACTGGGCGGCGGGGCGCCCCGACATCGATAGCGCGAACATCGTGGTGCTCGGCCGCAGCCTCGGCTCCTACGTCGCGATCGCCGTCGCCTCGGTGCGCAAGGTGCGCGCCGCGGTCCTCGCCACACCCTTCGACAGCGCGGCGGCGCTCGGCGAAGAGCACTTCACGCATGGCCTGCCGCTCGGCTGGCTGGTGAAGAGCCGCTATAACCCCGCGCTGATCGCACCGCTTGTTTCCGCGCCGGCGCTCTTTCTGCTGGCGGAGAAGGACGACGTGACGCCGGTGAAGAATGGCCTCGCGCTGGCGCGGCGCTGGGGCGGCAAGGCGAAGACCGTGATGCTGCCGGGCGTCGGGCACACCGGCCTCGAGGGTCGCGAGGAGTTCTGGGGCGCGGTCGGCACCTACCTCGCGGCGCTCGACGACGGGGATTTCGCTACGGCGTCTTCCGCCGCGGGATCGTCCACAAGTAGATAGTGCGGCCGGAGCTGAGCTCGACCTTCTTGTCGGGCTTCCACGTCCCCATGTCGAACTGATGCGACACGACGCGCGTGCCGGGCTTGAGCTCGGCGAGTAGCCGGGGCCGCAGCTTCACGTTCAGCTCCGGCAGCAGGTACAGCGTCACCACCGTCGCGTCGTGGAAATCGGTCTTGAAGAGGTCCTCGCGGCGGAACTGCACGAGACGCGTGACGTCCGCCTTTTTCGCGTTCTCGTTCGCCTCCTGGATGCGCTGCGGATCGATGTCGATGCCGTAGGCACGGATGCCGTAGCGCTTGGCGGCGGTGACCGGAATGCGGCCATCGCCCGAGCCGAGGTCGTAGAGCACGTCGCCCTCGTGCACGTTGGCGAGCTTGAGCATCGCGTCGACCACCTCCTGCGGCGTCGGGACGAAGATGACATCGGGCTGCTGCTGGGTAACCGCCTGCGGCGAGGCGGTAGCGGCGGCGCCGGCAAGGAGAAAGGCAAGGACGAGACGCATGGCTATTCACCCGCGATGGTCATGTTGTCGATGAGGATGGAGCCGCTCGCGCGGCCCGAGCGCACGAGGACGTCGCTGCCTACCGCAACGATGCCCTTGAACATGCTGCGCAGGTTGCCGGCGATGGTGATCTCCTCGACCGGAAACTGGATCTCGCCGCCGTCGACCCAGTAGCCGGCCGCGCCGCGCGAATAGTCGCCGGTGACGAGATTGATGCCGTGGCCAAGGAGCTCGGTGACGAGCAGCCCCCGCCCCATCTTGCGCAGCATGCCGGCGAAATCGGGGCCGTTCGATTTCAGCACCAGGTTGTGATGCCCACCGGCATTGCCCGTGGTCTGCATGCCGAGCTTGCGCGCGGAGTAGCTGCCGAGAAAGTAGCCCTCGAGCACGCCACCGCGCACCACGAAGCGCTCGCGCGTGGCAACGCCTTCGTCGTCGAAGCTCGTGCTGGCGGCGCCCTGCGGCTCGAAGGGCCGCTCCTCGATATCGACGCCGCTCGCGAATACCTGCTCGCCCAGGCTGTCGAGGAGAAAGCTCGTCTTGCGATAGAGGTTGCCGCCGTTCACCGCGGAGACGAAATGGCCGACCAGACCGATCGCCACCGGCGCTTCGAAGAGCACCGGCGCCTGGCGGGTGGCGATCTTGCGCGCGCCAAGGCGCGAGGCGGCGCGGCTCGCGGCATAGCGGCCAAGCGCACGCGGCTCGGCGAGGCTCGCCGGCACGCGCGAGCTCGAGTACCAGTCGTCGCGCTGCATGAGCCCTTTGTGCTCGGCGATCACCGCGCAGGAAAGGTAATGCCGCGAGCCGGGATAGCCGGCGACGAAGCCGTGGCTGTTGGCGAGCACGAACTGCGACTGCTGCGTGGAGACCGTCGCGCCCTCGGAATTACGGATCACGGGCGCAGTGGCGAAGGCCGCGTCCTCGCAGCGCTTGGCGAGCGCGATCGCCTCCTCGGTGCCGAGCTCCCAGGGGTGAAAGAGATCCAGGTCTCGCGGCTCGCGCGCCAGGAGCTCCGGCTCCGGCAGGCCGGCGCACTCGTCCTCGGCCGTGTGCCGCGCGATCGCCGCCGCGGCGTCGACCGTCTGCTCGAGCGCCGCGCGTGACAGATCCGACGTGCTCGCGTGCCCGCGGCGCACCTTCGGCCGCTCGCCGAAGTACACCGTGACGCCGAGCGAGCGGTCCCGGTTGTGCTCGATGGTATCGGGCTTGCCCTTGCGCACGGTGACGGTGAGGCCGTAAGCCTCGGACACTTCGCAGTCGCAGCCGCTCGCGCCGGCGTGCTTTGCGCGCGCGAGCACCTGCTCGGCCATCTCGCGGGTCAGCAAGACCCAGCGCAAAAAGGAAATGCACGCGCTGCAGGCGCTCGGTATCGAGCTCGTCGAACTCGGCGAGGCGCAGCTCGATGCGCTCGAGCTGCCCGAAAAGCTCGCGCAGGCCGTGCGCGAGGCGAAGCGCATCAGGAGCCACGAAGGCAGGCGCCGGCAAATGCAATACATCGGCCGTCTGATGCGCGAGATCGATGCCGTGCCGATCCGCGCGCAGCTCGACGCGCTTACGGGCCAGTCTGCCGAGGCGGCGGCGCGCCACCGGCGCCTCGAAGCGTTGCGCGAGCGGCTGATCGGCGACGACGGCGCGCTCACTGACTACGTTGCAAGCCATGCCGGCGCCGACCTGCAGGAATTGCGCACGCTCATCCGCAACGCGCGGCGCGAGCAGGAGGCGGGCCGCCCCCCGCGCGCCTATCGCGAGCTCTTCAGGTTGCTGAAAGCGCTTGAGACTCGAACCGCTGCTCAAGGCTGAGATCACCCTCGCCGCGCCGCAGGAGGTCGGCGATACGCCGCATGGCCGCCGGCGCGTGATCCCGATCACCGGCGGGAGCTTCCGCGGCGAGCGGCTCGCGGAGTTCGATGCGCGCTATACGCTCGAGACCGACGACCGCGCGCTCATCTACGTGCGCAACTTCGGCTACCGTCACGGCCCCGCCGAGGTGATCCGCCGGCTTGCCGCCGGCGAGCCGGTCGATCCCGCCCTCTACTACATGCGAACCACGCCGCGTTTCGAGACCGGCGCCGAGCGCTACCGCTGGCTGAACGGCCTCATCTGCGTCGCTACCGGCGCGCGGCGCGCCGCGGCGGTCGAGCTTGAAGTGTTCGCCGTCCAATGACCGAAGAACTGCTCATCGGCCTTGTCTCGATCAGCGACCGCGCATCCGCCGGCGTCTACAAGGACGAGGGCATCCCCTCGCTCAAGGAGTGGCTCACGAGCGCGATTGCATCCCCCGCTTGGCGCGATGAGACCCGGCTGATTGCGGACGAGCAGCCGGCGATCGAGCGCACGCTGAAAGAGCTCGTGGATGAGCGCGGCTGCCACCTCGTGCTCACGACCGGCGGCACCGGCCCCGCGCCGCGCGACGTGACGCCGGAGGCGACGCTCGCCGTGGCCGACAAGCTGATGCCGGGCTTTGGTGAGCAGATGCGCGCCATCAGCCTGCGCTTCGTGCCTACCGCAATCCTTTCCCGGCAGGTGGCCGTGATCCGCCAGCGCCGCGGAGTCGGCGCTCCAACCGGCGCGCTGATCATCAACCTGCCGGGCCAGCCGAAGTCGATCCGCGAGACGCTGCAGGGGTTGCCGGAGGTGCCCGGCATCTTCGCCGCCGTGCCCTATTGCATCGATCTCATCGGCGGCCCGTACATCGAGACGCACGAGGCGGTGGTGAAGGCCTTCCGGCCGAAGTCCGCCATCCGCAAGCGCCCGGCGTGAAGCTCCTCTGGCCGCAGGCCCTCATCGCGCTCGCGGCGCTGCCGATCCTCGCCGCGCTCTACTTGCGCCGTCCCGTCGTGCGCATGCCCGGCATCGTGGCGGCGAGGCCGAGCCATTGGCGGCGCCACCTGCCCGCCGCTCTCTATGCGGCGGCGCTCATCTTGGCGGTGCTCGCCACCGCACGCCCCACCGCGCTCATCACGCTGCCCTCGGCGAGCCGCACCATCATCCTCGCCATCGATGTCTCGCTCAGCATGCGCGCTTCCGACGTGCAGCCCTCGCGCATCGCCGCGGCGCAGGCGGCGGCGCGCGAGTTCGTGCGCGACCCGCCGGGCGACGTCAAGATCGGCATCGTCTCCTTCGCCGGCACTGCGGCGCTCGTGCAGCAACCGACGCGCGAGCGCGACGAGCTGATCGCCGCCATCGACCGGCTGCAGCTCGACCGCCATACGGCGATCGGCAGCGGCATCATCGTGGCGCTCGCCGCGCTCTACCCGAAGGAAGGCATCGACGTCGAGTCGTTCGGCCCGGGCACGCGGCCGCGGCGCAGCGAGGCGAGGCCGGCGCCGCCGGGGTCGAACGCCAACGCGGCGATCATCCTCCTCACCGACGGCCGGCGCACGATCGGCCCGGATCCGCTGGAGGCGGCGCGGCTCGCCGCCGACCATGGCGTGCGCGTCTATACGGTCGGCTTCGGCAACGCGCAGGGCGGGCCGGTCGCCTTCGAGGGCTACTCGATCTACATGATGTTCGACGAGGAAACGCTGAAGTCGATCGCCCAGCTCACCAATGCCGAGTACTTCAACGCGACGAGCGGCACCGAGCTGAAGAAAATCTACGACAGCCTGACCACCAAGTTCGCCCTGCAGCGCGAGGAGACCGAGCTCACCGCATTCTTCGCCGCCGCCGCTGCGGCGCTGCTCGTCCTTGGCGCCGGCCTGTCGGCGGCGTGGTTCAGCCGGATCCTGTAGCGACCGCCACCAGGCGCGCGAGCGCCTGGTTGCCCTCGTCCTCGGCGTAGCTCGTGAGGTCGGCGAAGGCGCCCGCGCCCAGCGCCTTGACCGTCACCTCGATCACATTCGTGCTCAACGCGGTGAATGCTAACGGGCGCATGCGATAGCACACGACCGGCACGGCGCGATTGCGGCTGCCGGCGCGCACCTCGCGCAAGAGATCGAACATGCGCGAATCGTCGAAGTGCATGCCGATCAGCAGGAGAGCGAAATCCTCGGCGGCGAGCGCCTTCAGCGCCGCGGCGAGCGTATGCACGAACACGGGACGCTCGTGCGTGAGGACGGCCGCCATGCGTGCCTTGACCTCCGGCACGTCGGCGACCAGCACCTTTTTGTCCATACGCGAGCGTGCGCGCCAACGCGCGAACCACGGCCCGATTTCCCTCCCCGGCGCCATCTAACACCAAACCCGGTGACCGCGCTACCGCTAAACTCGGGCGCATGGATGCGATCCAGATCGAGACCGGCCCGAACCCGGACGCGGCGGTCATCTGGCTGCACGGCCTGGGGGCGGATGGCCACGACTTCGAGCCGATCGTGCCGGAGCTCGAGCTGGCAAGACCGGTGCGCTTCGTCTTTCCGCACGCGCCGATCCGCCCGGTGACCATCAACCAGGGCATGCGCATGCGCGCCTGGTACGACATCTTCCAGTTCGGCGGCGGCCCCGAGGACGAGCCGGGCCTGCGCGCCTCGCAGAAGCTCACCGAGCAACTGATCGCCGCCCAGGGGCTGCCGGCCAGTCGCGTCGTGCTCGCCGGCTTCTCGCAGGGCGGTGCGATCGTGCTTCTCACCGCGCTGCGCCATGCCGAGCGCCTCGCGGGCGTGATGGCGCTCTCCACCTATCTGCCGCTTGCCGGCACGCTCGCCGCCGAGCGCGCCGAGGCGAACCGCGAGACGCCGATCTTCATGGCCCACGGCCGCTACGACGACCTGATTCCCATGCAGCGCGCGCAAGCCTCGCGCGAGTACCTGCAGAAGCTCGGCTACGCGGTCGAATGGCACGACTATCCGATGCCGCACTCGGTGTGCGCGCCGGAAATCGCCGACATTTCGTCATTCCTCGCACGCGTGCTCTGACCCTCGCGGTCTGCCTCGTCGCCGCCTGCAGCCAGGCGGCGCAGGCACCGTCGCCGGAAGTGCGCTACGAGCCCTCGCCGAGCGAGGTGGTGACGGCGATGCTCGAGCTCGCCGCCGTGCATCCGGGCGATGTGGTGTACGACCTCGGCTGCGGCGACGGGCGCATCGTCATCGAGGCGGCGCGCCGCTACGGCGCCCGGGGCGTGTGCGTGGATATCGATCCGGAGCGCATCGCCGAGGCGAGCGCCAACGCCGCGGCCGCCGGCGTCGCCGAGCGCATCAGCTTCCGGCAGGAGGACCTGCTCGCCACCGAGCTCGCCGGGGCGAGCGTGGTGACGCTGTTTCTCTCGCCCGACATGAATCTGCGGCTGCGGCCGCGCCTCGAGCGCGAGCTCGCGAGCGGCGCGCGCATCGTCTCGCACTGGCATCGCATGGGCGACTGGCCGCCCGATCGCACGCGCTACGTCTCCGAGGGCGCCCGAATCCGCGAGATATTCCTCTGGGTGAAGCGCTGAGCGCGCCGTGGCAGTATATGGCCCGATGAAAGAACCGCTCGTACCCGGCTTCACGCTGGTGCAGCGCATCGGCGAAGGCGGCCAGGCGCAGGTCTATCTCGCCGAGCGCGACTACGACGGGCTGCGCGTCGCGCTCAAGGTGCTCGACTCGCGCGTGCGCCAGGATAAGGTGTTCCTCGAGCGCTTCGTGCGCGAGTACAAGCTCCTCGCCAAGCTCGACATCGAGCACGTGGCGCGCATCTACGACCAGGGCTTCGCCGGCGACCACCCGTACATCGCGATGGAATACCTGCCTTCCGGCACGCTCGCCGCGCGCATCCACGAGGGCCTCACGCCGCGCGCGGCGCTGCGCATCACGGCGCACGTGGCGCGCGCGCTCGACACGATCCACTCGCGCGGCATCATCCACCGCGATCTCAAGCCCGCGAACATCCTGTTTCGTGCCGACGGCCGGCCCGTGATCGTCGACTTCGGTCTCGCCAAGGACCTGGCGATCAATTCCATCCTCACCGGCCAGCAGCGCCTGCTCGCGACGCCGCGCTACATGAGCCCGGAGCAGTGCACCGGCCGCACGGTGGATGCGCGCTCCGACATCTACAGCCTCGGGGCGATCCTCTGGGAGATGCTCACGCGCACGCGCATCTACGACTCGGCTGGCCCGGCGGATCTCATGCGCATGCACGTCATGGCGCCCGTGCCGCGCCTGCCCGAGGCGCTCGCCATGCACCAGCCGCTGCTCGAGCGCATGCTCGCCAAGGAACCGAGCGAGCGCTTCCAGAGCGCGGCCGACCTCGCCGCCACCATCACCCTCTGACTCTCATCCTATGAGCGAACGCCAGTACCTCGATCTCCTCGCCGAGGTACTCGAGCGCGGCGCGCGCAAGTCCGATCGCACCGGCACCGGCACGCTCTCGGTCTTCGGCCGGCAGCTGCGCTTCGCGCTCGACACGAGCTTCCCGCTGCTGACGACGAAGAAGCTGCACCTGAAATCGATCGTCTACGAGCTGCTGTGGTTCCTGCGTGGCGAGACCAACGTGAAGTGGCTGCAGGAGCGCGGCGTCAGCATCTGGGACGAATGGGCGGACGAGCGCGGCGAGCTGGGACCGGTGTACGGCTACCAGTGGCGGCACTGGCGCACGCCGGAAGGTGGCGAGATCGACCAGATCGCGCAGGTGGTAAGTAACATCCGCAACCGCCCCGACTCGCGCCGCCATCTCGTCAGCGCCTGGAATCCGGCGGACGTCGACAAGATGGCGCTCCCGCCCTGCCACGCACTCTTCCAGTTCTACGTCGCCCAAGGCCGCCTTTCCTGCCAGCTCTACCAGCGAAGCGCCGACCTCTTCCTCGGCGTGCCGTTCAACATCGCCTCCTACTCGCTCCTCACGCTGATGGTGGCGCAGGTCACCGACCTCGAGCCCGGCGAGTTCATCCTCACGCTCGGCGACGCGCACCTCTATCTCAACCATCTCGAGCAGGCGCGCGAGCAGCTCGCCCGCACCCCGCGCCCTTTCCCGCGCATGCGCCTCAACCCCGCGCGCCGCGAGCTGCTGGAGTTCGAGTACGAGGACTTCACCCTCGAGGGCTACGAGCCCCATCCCGCGATCAAGGCGCCGATCGCCGTATAGGCTCGAGTGGCTTGTCAACGCGCGCGCAGCGGCGGCGTTTCATTTCAGCATGGGAAACGCGGCCGGCAATGTCGATAGCGCCAAGGAGGAACTGGGTTGGCTGAAAGTTCTCTTTGCCGTTTTCGCGGCGGTCGATGCATCCCTCATCGCTTGGATAGCGCGGAACTACATCCAAGCGAACCGTGTCGTGCTTGTCCTCACCGCCGTTGGCGCGATTGCTGCGACTGCCTTCCTGCTATGGATGAACTACACGGCGTACCGTAAGATTCGCCAATTGGAGACCTTGTCATGACTTGGGCCCCGATCCTTGCGATGTCGCTTCCGCTCATCGCCATCGTGGGTCTCTTTCTGCAGATGGTCATGCACGAGCGTCGCCGCCGCAAGTAGGACTTCGCTCCTTACCCTGCCCGGCATCCAGCGGCTGGTGAGGCCACGCCCGCCTGGCTATGAACGGACCATGACGCAACAAGTCGCCCAGAAATCGAAGCGCGCCATCGTGGCGGCCGTGCAGTTGGCGACCGTGAACGACCTCGAATTCGATGCCTCGCTAGCCGAGCTGCGCCAGCTCGCGAAGACCCTCGGGTTCGCGGTCGTCGGCACGTTCACGCAGAAGCGCGCCGGGTTCGACAAGGCGGCGTACTTCGGCACGGGCAAGCGGGAGGAGCTGCGCCTGCTGCGCGAAGAACACGCCGCCGACGCGATTCTCATCGACCACGAGATCTCCCCCTCGCAGGCGTTCAACCTGGAGAAGGAGGTCGGCTGCGAGGTGATGGATCGCACGATGGTGATCCTCGAAATCTTTCACCGGCACGCGCGCTCCCGCACCGCGCGCGCGCAGGTCGAGATCGCGCGTCTTGGCTACATGGCACCGCGCCTGCGCGAAGCCGCCAAGCAGGCAGGGCCGAAGGACCGGGCGCGCAGCGGCACCGGCGGCCGCAGCGGCGGCGAGTCGCACGGCGAGCTCGACCGGCGCAAGATCCGCGACCGCATCACCGAGCTGCAGCAGGAGCTCGACACGATGGACCTCGGGCGCAAGACGCAGCGCGCCCGGCGCCAGGAGCGCCAGGGGCTCGCGCGCGTGGCGCTCGTCGGATATACGAATGCGGGCAAGTCCACCCTGATGCGCGCGCTGACGGGAAGCGAGGCGCTGGTGGCGGACAAGCTCTTCGCCACGCTCGACACCACGGTGCGCGCTCTGCACCCCGAGACCGTGCCGCGCGTGCTCGTCAGCGACACGGTTGGCTTCATCAAGAATCTGCCGCACGGACTCGTCGCCTCGTTCAAGTCGACGCTCGACGAGGCGCTCGAGGCTTCCCTGCTCGTCCATGTCGTGGACGCGAGCGATCCCGGGTTCGAGCGCCAGCTCACCGTGACCGAGGAAGTGCTCGACGAGATCGGCGCGAAGGGCGTGCCGCGCCTCCTCGTCTTCAACAAGATCGACCGGGCCGGCGACGAATCCGGACAGCGCGAGCGCGAAGCGGCGCTGCGCGCACAGTTTCCCGGCTGTATCGTGATGAGCGCGCGCCGCGAGGCCGATATCATGAAGCTGCACGAGGCCATCGCCGCCTTTTTCCAGCGCGACCTCGTCGAGGCGGAACTCTTCCTCCCCTGGGCCGCGCAGAAGATGCGCGGGGAGGTCTTCGCGACCTGCAAGGTGCTCGAGGAACGCGCCGACGCCGCGGGCGCGTTCCTGCGCATCCGTGGCGAGCCCGAGGCGGTGAAGCGCCTTTACGAGCAATTGCGCGAAGGGACCGACGACGCCTAACAACCGCTTGAATGGGCGGGCGGCCAGCGCTGCGGTAATGCCCTGGAAGCGAAATAGAGACATAGTTCAAAGATAAAGCGAGGCCGAGGCGATTCCTGTCCGCTTCCTGCGCCGATGCATGGCATGATCGCGGCTGTAAGGGGGGCGCGAAATTACAACAACAACAACGACGGCGGTCGCCGCGGGTGGTCGCGTAGTTCATCCCGAGTTCACGGCCTCGGCCGGCGAGTACTTCCGCATCTGGATCGTCAATCTCTTCTTCACCCTGATCACGCTCGGCATCTATTCGGCCTGGGCGAAGGTGAGGAAGCGGCGCTACTTCTACGGCAGCACGCGCCTCGACGGCGCGACGTTCGACTATTTCGCGAGCCCGAAGGCGGTGCTGAAGGGCCGCATCGCCGCGGTGGCCGTGCTCGTCGCATACGCGCTCGCGGGCGAGCTCTATCCGAATTCGCGCTACGTCTTCTGGGGGCTCGCCGTGGTGCTGCTGCCATGGCTCGCGGTGCGGGCGCTCGAATTCAACGCGCGCAATTCCGGCTGGCGCGGGCTGCGCTTCGATTTCGTCGCCGGCACGGCGAAGGCTGCGCGCAGCTACGCGGCGATGGTGGCGCTCCTCGTCGTCACGCTGGGTCTCGCCATGCCCTGGTTCATGGCGCGCATGAAGTCGTTCATCGTGGCGAATCACGCCTTCGGTCGCACGCCCTTCGCCTGCGAGCTGCGCGGTCGTGATTTCTTCAAGATCTACTTCCTCGCCGGCCTGATTGTCACCGCGGTCGCGATCCCGACTGGGCTGGCCGCCGGCATGCTGCTCGCCTTCATCAAGCTTCCGCAAGAGTACGGGGCGGCGCTCTTCCTCCTGCCCGCCGTGCCTGTGTACGGGAGCTACATCGTGGGCTATGCCTACGCCGAGGCGCGCAGCGCCAACCTGGTCTGGAACAGCACCCGCGCAGCCGGCGTGCGCTTCGCGAGCTCGCTCTCGGCGATCAAGCTGACGAAGCTCTACCTCGGCAACGTGCTGGCGGTTCTCTTCACCGCGGGCCTGCTCATCCCGTGGGCGGTGATACGCACGCGCCGCTATCGGCTGGCATGCCTGGCGATCATCGTCGGCGAGGAGATCGTGCACCAGGCGAGCGGGCGGCTGCCGCGCGTCGGCGCCACGGGCCAGGAGATGGGCGACCTCTTCAACGTGGATCTGGGCATATGAAGCCGTTCGAGGCCGACTATTACGACGGCAAGACGTCCGTGCGCCATCGCGTGTCGCTGCTCGCCGGCGGCGCCAGGTTGAAGCTGATCGGCGCCGACGTCAGCGAGATCTTCGACCTGCGGCGCGTGCGGCGGAGCCTGCGCATCGCCAATACGCCGCGCTGGCTCTACCTGCCGGGCGGCGGCGCCTGCGTGACGCAGGACAACGACGCGGTGGACCGCATCACGCGCACGCGCGGCTACGATCGCGTACTGCACACGTGGGAGTCGCGGCCGCTGCTCGCTGCGCTCGCCGTGGCACTGGTCGCGCTCGGCACGTGGCTCTTCATCGATCGCGGCTTGCCGCTCGCCGCCGACGAGATCGCGCGCCGCATCCCGCGGGAAGCCGAGACGCTGCTGGGCGAGAGCACGCTGCAGGGCATGGATCGCTTCCTGCTCCAGCCGTCCACGTTGCCGGCCGCGCGCCAGCAGGCGCTGCGCGCGAAGTTCGCGGCGCTCATGGAGCGCGCCGGCAGCCCCACGCCCTACCGGCTCGAGTTCCGGGCGAGCAAGCCACTCGGCGCCAACGCCTTCGCGCTGCCCGCGGGTGTGATTGTGGTGCTCGACGACCTCGTCAGGCTGGCGCGCCACGACGAAGAGGTCCTCGGCGTGCTGGCGCACGAAGTGGGGCATGTGTATCACCGCCACACCATGCGGCGGCTGCTCGAGGGCTCCGCCACCGCGCTCGTCATCGCCGGGCTCACTGGCGACATCGCCTCCACCACCTCGCTCGCCGCGGCGGCGCCTACGCTTCTCGTGCAGACGAAGTACTCGCGCGACAACGAGCGCGAAGCGGACGCCTACGCGGTGGAGCTGATGCGCAGGAGCGAGATCGATCCGCGCTACCTCGCCACGATGCTGGGACGGCTGGAAGGCACGCGGCGCTTTCGCGCCGGGCTGCCGGACTTTCTCGCCAGCCATCCGGCAACCGAGGAGCGCAAGGCGAGCGCGCTCGCCGCATCGGGCCACGCGGGCGAGCGCGACGAGCCGCAGAGCCAGGAAGTCGCCATCCCCGAGCCGCGGCCCCTTGCGGTGCTCGATCCGCTGCAGCGGCAGATCATCGGCCTCATCGAGAAGCGCGACTACGCGGAGCTCGAGCGCCTGCTCATCCTCCAGCAGGCGCGCTATGAGCAGGCGGCGCTGAGCGAGCTCGAGCTCGAGATCGCGTTTCGCGCATTTCGCCGCCTCGGCCCCCGCGCCGAGCCGGCGCTGAAGGAATGGTCGGAGAAATTGCCGGGCTCGTACGCGGCGCATACGGCGCTCGGCGTCTACTACCTGTGGCGCGGCATCGACGCTCGCGGCACGGCGTATGCGAGCGACACGAGCGCCGAGCAGCTTCGCAACATGCAGGCGCTCGTCGGCCGCGCGCGGCCGGAGTTCGAGCGCTCGCTCGTCCTCACTCCCAAGCCTTACATCAGCCACCTGTCGCTCATCACCCTTTCCCGCTATGCCGGCGACCGCGAGCTCGGCCACCGCCACTACGCGCAGGGGCTGGCGATCGCGCCGCAGAGCGTCGGCTTGCGCATGGCGAAGATGAGCAACATCGAGCCGCGCTGGGGCGGGAGCTACAAGGAAATGGAAGCCCTCGCGCAGGAAGCCACCAGCGAGCTGAAAGACCCGGCCGCCGCGGCGAAGGTCGCGGCACGCCTGCCCTCCTATCGCGCGCACGAAGTGCAGCGGGACAAGAACTATGGCGAAGCGCTGCGCCTCTACGACGAAGCACTGCGCCTCGATCCGGCGGCGGGTGCGGTGCGCTGCGAGCGCTCGTGGCTGCTCTCGCAGCTCGCTCGATACCCGGAGGCGTACGCCGACGCCAAACGCGGCCTGCTCGACGCGCGTGAGGACTCGTATTGCATGGAGCGCGTCATCGGGGCCGCATCGCACCTGCCCGATCACCAGGAGATGATCGCCGTCGCCACGCTGGTCGTCGAGGTAGACGCCGGCGCAGCCAACGCGCTTACGCACCGCGGCTGGGCCTTCGAGCAGCTCGGCCAGCGCGACGCCGCCTTCCAGGACTACATCAGCGCCGCCAAGCTCGGCGACGCCTGGGCGCAGCTCAAGGTCGGCATGGCCTATCTCGAAGGTGCCGGCGTGACGCGCGACGACGAACAAGGCGTCGGCTGGCTGCGCAAGTCGGCGGCGCAGGGCAACGCCGATGCGAAACGCATCCTGCAAACCAAGGAGCGGTGAGGAAATCGGGGTCAGAGCCCTATTAAATTAGGGCTCTGACCCCGATTTCGGCATGCGCCTCTCGATCCTCGACCAATCTCCGATCATCAGCGGCCACGACGCGCGGCGCGCGCTCGAGGAGACCATTGCGCTCGCGCGGCGCGCGGACGAGCTCGGTTACTACCGCTACTGGCTCGCCGAGCATCACGCGATCGCGGCGCTCGCCGATCCCTGCCCGGAGGTGCTGGTCGCCCGGCTGAGCGCGGAGACGAAAAAGCTGCGCATCGGCACCGGCGGCGTGCTGCTGCCCTACTACAGCGCCTTCCGGGTGGCGGAAACTTTCCGCATGCTGGAGGCGCTCTATCCGGGGCGCATCGATCTCGGCATCGGCCGCGCGCCGGGCGGCGATGCGCGCACCGCGCAGGCGGTCGCCGGCGGCGGCTTTCCCGACGCCTCGCAGTTCCCGCAGCAGATCTGGCAGCTCGCCGGCCATCTCGACGGCACGCTGCCCGCCGACCATCCGTACAAGCCGGTGCGCGTGCAGCCGGAAGTAACGAGCGCACCGGAGCTATGGCTCCTCGGCTCATCCGACTACAGCGGCGCGCTCGCCGCCCAGCTCGGGCTGCCGTTCTCGTTCGCGCATTTCATCAATCCGCGCGGCGGCGAGGAGGTGACGCGCGCCTATCGCCGTCACTTCCAGGCGGGACGCGAAAGCGCGCCGCGCGCGATGGTCTGCACCTTCCTCATCTGCGCAGAAAGCGACGCGGAGGCCGAGCGCCTCGCCGCGCCGATCGACCTGCGCCGGCTGCACATGGCGCTCAACATCGACACGCCGATTCCCACCGACGCCGAGGCCGCCCAGCACCGCTACAGCGTGGACGAGGATCGCTACGTGATGAGCCAGCGCGCGCGTGCCGTCATCGGCAGTCCCGCCACCTGTCGCGCGGCGCTCGAGGAGATGGCGAGCCGCTATGAGGCCGACGAAGTCATGGTGCTGACGATCACCGGCAGCTACGCGACACGCAGCCGCTCATATGAGCTCTTGATCGGCGCCTGTCGCTAGACTGACTGCGCGAATCATGCTCAAGTCGTTGTTTCCCTACCACTTGTAGTAACAGTTTCGATTCGGGTTTCTTGACTTCCCCATGGGCCCGGGACTAGTCTCGCCGCCGGGATGCTTTCATCTTGAGTCCCACTCCCCCTTCACTCAGTTAGGAGACCTCATGAACGCTTGGGCAAAAACAATCTCCCGTTTGTTGATCGCGCTGATGATCTGGATGCCGTACCAGATCGCGACCGCCGGGATGATCGGCACCGACCAGGTCGTCGCCTCGACCTCGCAGGCAGACCGCACCACGGTGCTGAACTTCCTGAGTCGCTCTGACGTCGCGAACCAACTCCAGTCGCTCGGCATCGAGCCGTCGACGGCGAACGACCGCGTCGCCGCGATGACCGACCAGGAAGTGCAATCGCTCGCCGGCCGCATCAACGCCATGCCCGCCGGCGCCACGTCCACCGGCGCGGCCATCCTGCTGATCCTCATCATCGCCGCGGCAGTGTGGTGGTTCTGGCAGCGTTAAGCGCGCTTCGCCGCTTCAATGAAAACGCCCGCTCGCTAGCGGGCGTTTTCATTTTGATCGCGCTTTGCGGCTGCTCGAGTCTGCTGCCGCAGTCGGCGTCGCTGCGCGAGGCACTGCCGGCGGAGCTGCACCGCAAGGTCGAGCTCGCGGACGTGCCGTTCTTCCCGCAGCGCGAATATCAATGCGGCCCTGCGGCGCTCGCCACCGTGCTCGCGGCCGAGGGCGTCAAGGTCACGCCCGACACGCTCGTGCCCGAGGTCTACCTCCCGGAGCGCAAAGGCAGCCTCCAGATCGAGATGCTCGCCGCCGCTCGCCGCCACGGCCTCGTGTCGTATCAGCTCGCGCCGCGCTTTTCCGACCTTTTGTCGGAGATCGCGGCGGGCAACCCGGTCATCGTGCTGCAGAACCTGGGCCTGAAGGAAGGCTGGCATTACGCCGTGGCGG
The DNA here is from genome assembly GCA_005883675.1 of Betaproteobacteria bacterium. Lineage (GTDB taxonomy): Bacteria > Pseudomonadota > Gammaproteobacteria > Burkholderiales > SG8-39 > SCGC-AG-212-J23. Next base: position 11,198 of record VBCM01000197.1, on the reverse strand, counting down.
TCGGCTACGACTACGACTGGGGGAAGCTCTACCTGCGCTCGGGCGAGAGCCGCCGGCAGGTGATGCCCTTCGCCATCCACGAGCTCGTGTGGATGCGGAGCGGCTACTGGGCGATGGTGGCGCTGCCACCAGACCGGATTCCCACCACGGCGGACGAATCGCGCTGGCTCTCCGCGGTGGCGGCGCTCGAGCGTCCCGACCCGCCCGCCGCGCGCACGGCGTACCAGACGTTCCTCAAGCGCTGGCCCGACAACGTCAATGCGGCCATCGGGCTCGCCAACACGCACCATGCGCTCGGCGAGCTCCGCGAGGCGGAAACCGTTCTGCGCCGCGCGGCCGAGGTTGATCCGAGCTCGGTGATCGTCCTCAACAACCTGGCGCAGACGCTCGCCGACCAGGGGAAGGACGCCGAAGCGCTGCGCTTCATCGAGCGCGCCGCGGCGCTCGGCGGGCCGTTCGCCGGCGCGGTGGAGGACACCCGCAAGGCGATCCGCGCCCGGCTCAGGAAATAGTCCGCACCACGTTCCCCGCGTCGTCCAGCACCGCGATCTCGTGCTCTGCGCCGTGGCGCCTGGCGCGATAGTCCGCACGCGCGAACCGCGGACACACGCGCCGGATGCGCTCCTCGAGCGGCGGATGGGTGGCGAACCACCAGCTCGCGACCGCGGGTGCGAAGAACATGTGCGAGAGCGTGCCGGCATAGGCGGCGCCGATCGTCGTGTGCACGCGACGCGCGAGGAGCGTGTCGAGCGCGCCGGCGATGCCCTCGGGGTTGCGGGTGAACTGCACCGAGGCGGCGTCGGCGAGGAATTCGCGCTCGCGCGCGATCGCCGCCTTGATCGCCTCGGCGGCGAGCGTGCCCGGGAAGCCGATGAAGGCGAGCGCCGCGCCGCCCAGCGCCGCCAGGGCGCCGGCGCCGCGTTCCTCGGGCGGCTTGTGCCGCATCTCTTCGCCCACGTCGAGCACCAGCGCCTCGCCGCGCTCGCGCAGCCAGGTGAGGCCGCCGAGGATTGCCGCGAGCCGCACGTTGAGCGCCATGTCGCCGTTCAGGATGTGGCTGTACTCGTGGCCCATCACGCCCTGGAGCTCGTCGCGCGAGAGCTGCTCGGCGAGCCCCGCGGTCGCGATGATCACCGCCTCGCCGGGCGAATCGCCGGCGACGAGCGCATTGACGCCGTGCTCGCGGTCGAGCACGTACACGGGCGGCATGGCGATGCGCGACGCGATCGCCATCTCCTCGACGACGTTCAGGAGCTTGCGCTCCGACGGCGTGCAAGTCCCCGGCTCGACGTAGCGCGCGCCGAGCAGCTCGGCGATCGCCGGGCCGGCATCGCGCCATTGCCATAGCCGGTACACGGACACCGCCACGATGCAACCGCCGAAGAGCGCCGCCACCCAGGCATAGAACGGCCACGGCGCGAGCGCCGGCATGCCCCAATAGAGCGCCGCGAGCGCGTAGCCGAGCGCGGCCGCCAGCACGTAGCTCGCTGCCACCGCGCCGGCGGCGAGCGCATACCACGCGATCAGCCATCGCGAGTGGCGCCGGGCAAGCTCCTGCTGGGCGTAGAAATCTATAGCGCGAGCGCCGTCGGGTCGATGGCGTCGATGAGCGGCGGCAGCGGGCAGTCGAGCACCGCGCCCACGAGGCGCATGAGCTCGGCCTCGATCACGCGGATCGTGCCGTCCGCGCTTACCGCGGCAAAGAGGCCTTTGACGAGCCGCGCCTTCTCGAGCGGCCGCAGCCGCTTGAGATTCGCGAGCGCCGCGCTCACGGCGTCCAGGCTGAGGGCGCCCGGCGGCGCTTCGACGGGCAGGCCCATCTCCTTCGCGCCTGCCACCATCGCCGCGCGCAGCGCCTCTTCGCGCTGCACGGTTGCGTCCGTCCGCACACCAGCATGCGCGATGAGCGAAAGCACGATGAGCACCTCGGCGCGCAGGTCCGCGAGATTGCGATCTGCCGCCGGCGGCTTCGCCTGCGGCGCGAGCTGGTGGCGCAGCAGCGTGAGCATCACGAACTCATGCACGGTGACGCGCCGATCGGCGTTGATCACCGCTTCGAGCGCCGTGATCAGCTCGTCCTTCGCCGCCTGCGGCGCCGCCTTGATCGCCGGCAGCGCGAGATCGACGACGGTGAGATGGAACGCGGGGCTCAGCACAGCGGTGAGCGCCGCCGCACGCGCCGCGCGCTCGGCGAGCGCGCCGGCGCCCGCTTGCTTCATCGCCTCGAGCTGCGCGCGCATCACCTCGTCCTTCGGCCCGAGGAGCAGCGCCACCAGCGCCGCGCGTGCGCCTTCCGCGTCGCGCGCCATTTCGCGCAGCGCCGCCGGCACGCGCGCGATGAGCCGCGCGGCGTAATCCACCTTCGCGCCATCGAGCGCGCCCACGAGCTTCGCGCTGTCCGCCGCCGAGCGTCCCCACGCGACGCCCGTGTCCGCGAGCCGCCGGCCGGCCGGCTCGACGAGCCCCATGGCGCCGGTCTCTTCCGGCAGCTCGCCGGCAAGCGGCGCGGCCGAGCGCTTGCTGCGATACGGCGCCGGTGCGAAGCGCGGATTCACGCGCCGGATGCGCTCTTCCAGCGGTGGATGCGTGTCGAAGAGCCCGCCGAAGTACACGCGGATCGCCTGCCCGAAAAACATGTGCGAGATCTCCTCGGCGTAGCGGCCGGAGATCGCGGCGCCGGCGGCTGCCGCGCGGATCTGGTCGAGCGCGCCGCAGATGCCGTCCGGATTGCGCGTGAACTGCACGCTGGACGCGTCGGCGAGGAACTCCCGCTGGCGCGACACCGCCGCCTTGATGAGCCGGGCGAAGAAAAGCCCGACGTAGCCGATGATGAAGAGCGCGAGCCCCACGGCGAGGATCTGGCCGGCGCTCTTGCCTTCGCTGCGGCGCACGCTGCGCATCAGGAACTGGCCGATGGCGCCGATGAAGATGATGCCGGCGAGCACGCCGATCATGCGGATGTTGAGCCGGATGTCGCCGTTCACGATGTGGCTGAATTCATGCCCGATGACGCCCTGCAGCTCGTCGCGGCTCAAGGTTTCCAGCGCGCCTCGCGTCACCGCCACCACGCAATTCGTCGTATCCCATCCCGCCGCAAAGGCGTTGATCCCCCGCTCGGCGTCCATGACGTAGACCGCCGGTACGCGCACGCCGGCGGCGATCGCCATCTCCTCGACGATGTTGAGCAGCCGGCGCTCGAGCGGCTCGCGCGTCGCCGGCTCCACGCGGCGCGCGCCGACCATCTCGGCCACCGCCGCCCCGCTGCCGCCGAGCTTCGTCACGTTGAACGCGCTTACCGCGAAGATGAGGAGCGCCGTGCCGAGCGAGGCCCAGACGTAGAGCGCGCGCGGCACGGCCGCATAGCGCTGGGCGAGCGGTAACCCATGGCGCACGTGGGTCCACACGTAGGCCGTGGCCGCCACGAGATCCACGGCGAGGACCACCGCGATGGTCGCCAGCAAGAAAAGGATGACCATCACCCGCGTGTTGCGCCGCGCGAGGTGCTGCTGCTCGAAGAACGTGGCCGCTGCCAGGCGCGTGCCTTAGAAGCGGACCTGCGGCGCCTTGCGCTCCTCCACCGATTCGGTCGCCTGCAAGAGCTCCGCTGTCGCAAAGCCGAACATGCCGGCGAAGATGCTGTCCGGGAAGGACTCGCGGCGCGTGTTGTATTCCATCACCGAGTCGTTATAGGCCTGGCGCGCGAACGCCACCTTGTTTTCGGTGCTGGAGAGCTCTTCCTGCAAGCCGAGCACGTTCTGATTGGCTTTCAGATCGGGGTATTGCTCGAAGACCGCCAAGAGCCGCCCGAGCGCGCCGCCGAGCGCGCCTTCGGCCTGCGAGAGGCCCTGCATCGCCGCCGGATCGCCTGGCTGCGCCGCCGCCGCCTGCGCGGCGCTCACCGCGTTGCCGCGCGCCTTGACCACCGCCTCGAGCGTGCCGCGCTCGTGCTGCATGTAGCCCTTGACCGACTCGACGAGATTCGGAATCAGGTCGTAGCGGCGCTTCAACTGCACATCGATCTGCGAGAACGCGTTCTTGAAACGGTTACGCAACGCCACCAAGCGGTTGAAGATGCTGACCGCCCAGACCGCGAGCGCGACGATCACCGCGAGGAAAATCCACAGTCCCATGGCCTACCCCCCTTGTATTCTTGTCCCCGCGGCTACTATAGCGCGCCGGCCTTGCGCGCGCCCAAGCGCCGTGGAGAGCACCAGGCCCACCGCGGATATCGCGATGGCGCATACCGCGAGCTCCCGCGCCTGCATCCCCAGCGCGCGCAGGCCGGTGACGAGCCAGCCACCCACGGCGTCGGCGCCGCGCACCGCGACGATGTCGATCACGTTCTTCGCCTTGTACTTCTCGTCGCGCGCGAGCACCGTGAAAAGTACCTCGCGCGCCGGATTCGAGATGGCGAAGTTGGCCGTGCGCTGCAGCGCCTGAAACGCGATCACCACCGCCAGCACCGGCGTCGCGGCGAGCACCGCGAAGCCGCCAACGAAAACCACCGGCACGAGCGCGAGCGCCGGACCGATGCCGAAACGCTGGATGAGCTTGCCGGTCGCGAGGAACTGCACGATAAGCGTGAGCACCCCGACCGCGAGGTCGACCGTGGCGAAAATGCGCGTGCGCACCGCGGGGTCGTCGGAAGTCGCGGCAACGATCGTCGCCTGCTCGAAATAGAGAAAGGTCGCCACCACCGAGAGCAGCGCCACCCACAGCGTGATGCCGGCGATGTAAGGCGAGCGGAAGACCATCTTCAGCCCGTCGAGCGCGCCGCCGCCGAGCGACTGCAGGCTTCTTTGCACCACCTCCTGTTTCGGCTCCAGCCGTGCTGCGCAGAGCACCGCGAGCTCGAGCAGCGCCGCCGCCACGATGATGAGATGCACCACGCCGATGAGTTTCGCAAGGCCGATGGTTATCGCCGGGCCGGCGAGCGCGCCGGCGCTGCCGCCGGCGGCGATGAAGCCGTAAAGGCGCTTGCCCTGCTCCGAGGTGTAGAGGTCCGCCATGAACGACCAGAACACCGACACGGCGAACAGATTGAAGACGCTGATCCAGACGAAGAACACCCGTGCGACGAGCTGGCGGTCGACGCCGAGTTCGAGGAGCAGCCAGAAGATGGCCAGATTGGCGACGAAGAAGTGGTAGACGAGCGGGATGAAGCGCCGCCGCGGCAGCCGCGCGACGAGCGCGCCGTAGCAGGGCACGGCCGCGAGCATGGTGACGAAGGTGGCGGTGAAGAGCCACTGCAGGTTCTTGACGCCGCCCGCCACGCCCATCTCGTCGCGCAGCGGCCGCAGGATGTAATACGAGGCGAGCAGGCAGAAGAAGTAGGCGAACGACCAGAGGAGCGCGCGCACCTCCTCGGGCCGCACGACGACGACCCGCGCGAGCCACCGCCGGGCTAACGTCAAGGAAGCGACAGCGCCTTGCGCATTTCGTCGGCCGTCATGACTTTGCCGGAGACGGACGAGCCGAGATCGAACGCTTTGGAGGCGGCGAGCGAGCCCGCGGGCACCGGATCGAAGCCCGCGTCGCGCACGAGCTGCACGCCGACCTTCAGCGCCTGCGGATCATCCGCGGCGACCGGGATCGCCATGCGCGGCGTCGGCCGGTTCGCCTCGCGCGCCATCGTCTGGTAGCCCCACGAGTTGAACGCACGCACGAGCTTCACGCCTGGCAGCAGCGCCGCCGTCGACACCGCGGCGCCCTTCTCCTTCGCCGCCGCCGCCATCTCGCCGTCGCGCGAAGGCACCGGGTTGTTCGGATCGATCACCACCTTGCCCTTGAGCTTCTCGCCGACCTGCTGCGCAATCGCCGGCAGCGCGCCGTATGGAACGGCGATCAGCACTGCATCGCCGAACGCCACCGCTTCTTCCACCGTGCCTGCGCGCGCACGCGCGCCGATCGACTCTGCCGCCCGTTTCGCGTTCTCCGGATCGCGATCGGAGAACATGATCTCGTGCCCGGCCTTGGCCCACAGGCCGCCGAAGGTCGAGCCGATGCGGCCCGAGCCGATGATGCCGATCTTCAACGGCTTCGACTGCGCGCGCGCAATCGGTGCAATCGCGGTCGCGGTCAGTGCGAAGAGGAAGGTGCGTCGCTTCATGGCGTCTCCTTCGGCTCAGGCTATCACAGCTAGAATCGATTCATGGACTCGCGCAGGAGAGCGATCCTCGCCGCCGGCCTGGGCGCATATGCGAGCCGCGTTCTTCCGCAAGGAACAATGAAGCTCCCCAAGATCGGACTCGGTACGTGGCAAACGTTCGACGCCGGAAATGATTCCGCCGCGCGGGCGCCGCTGCGCGAGGTGCTTAAGCTGCTCGATCGCAACGTCGTCGACTCCTCGCCCATGTACGGCAGCTCGGAGTCCGTCGCCGGCGACCTGATCGCCGAGCTCGGGATGCGCGAGCGGCTCTTCATCGCCACCAAGGTCTGGACGAGCGGCCGCGAGGACGGCATCGCGCAGATGGAACAATCCTTCGAGCGCCTGCGCGTGAAAGTGATGGACCTCATGCAGGTGCACAACCTGCTCGACGTCGCCACGCACACCAAAACCATGCAAGCGTGGCGCGAGCAGGGACGGATCCGCCATCTCGGCATCACGCACTACACCGCATCGGCGTACGGCGAAGTCGAGCGCTGGCTCAAGACCGGCGCCTACGACTTCGTGCAGATCAATTACTCCCTCGCCGAGCGCGACGCGGAGCAGCGCCTGCTGCCGCTCGCCGCCGAGCGCAAGGTCAACGTCATCATCAACCGCCCATTCGCCGGCAGCGCGCTCTTTCGCCAGACGAAGGGAAAACCCCTGCCACCTTGGGCCGCCGAGCTCGGCATCGCGAGCTGGGCGCAGTACTTCCTCAAGTGGATCGTGTCGCATCCCGCCGTCACCTGCGCCATTCCGGGCACCGGCCGGCCCGAGCACATGCGCGACAACCTTGCCGCAGGACGCGGTCCGTTTCCGGACGCTGCCGATCGGCAGCGGATGGCGGAGTACTTCGACTCGCTCTAGCGCCGGTCGACGAAGCGCGAGGCCTTGATGTTGGCCTCGAACTCCTTGGCGAGCGTGCCCGCCTCCAGCAGCACGACCTGCGGCGCGAGCTCGAATCTGCCTTTCACCTCTTCGGCTATCACGCGACACACGGCTGCGCCATCGGCGCCACGCCGGCACTCGATGGAAAGGCGCAGTACATCGTTGCCGCCATCGTTGAGCGCCTCGGCCCTGAAGTCGCCGATCTCCGCGTGCCGGAACATGAAGTCCTCGAGATCCTGATGGCCGAGGTTGATGCCGCGCACCTTGAAGAACCCCGTAGTGCGATGCGCGTGCTTCAAACGCGGGAAGACGGCGTATGGGCCCACGCCGTCGTCCGCCTCGCTATAGATGACGAGGTCGCCCGAGCTCCAGCGCAGGAAAGGAGTGACGTTGTTGCTCCAGAGCGCCGTGACGATCAGCGTGCCGGTCTCGCCTTCCTTCACCGGCTCCAGGCTCTTCGAGTCGAGCACCTCGACGTAGTACATGTCCGTCCAGATACGGAAGCCCGCGCCAGGCTTGTCTTCTGCGCCCATCATCCCGACTTCGGTCATGCCGAAGGTATCGGTGAGCCGCGCTCCCCACCGGCGCTCGATCGCCTCACGCTTCGCCTGCGACACCGGCTCCGCGGAGGTCATGAGCCGCCTCACGTTGAGCTCCATGCCGCGCGCCTCGGCGAGGTTCGCAAGATGCAGCGCGTAGCTCGACATGCCGAGCCAGATCGTCGGCTTTAGCCGCTGGATCAGCTCGAGCTGCAGCACCGACGGTGTCGAGGTGCCCGCGCCGGCCCAGTTCACCGTGATGCCGCGCGAGGCGGCGCAGCGCGCAAACACCTGCCCCACAGGATGGATGCCGAGCGGAAACGAAACGTGCGCTCTATCGCCCGGCTCGGCGCCGGCGCAATCGAACGTGCGCGCGAAGGCTTCCAGGCCGTATTCCATGTCGCGGAAGCTGCGCGGGTAGAAGAGCGGCTGGCCGGTCACGCCGCCCGAGCGCCAGTACTCGCAAATGCCATCGTCGGGCTTGATGCAGAACTCGCCTTCTCCAGCCGCGGCCGCCAGAAAGGCGAGCGCAGCGCCTGCTCCACCGCGTGGCGCTTCCGCTCGGCTTGGATGCGGCGGATCTCCGCGCGCGACTTGGGCAGGCTCAGCGGCACTGTCTAATTGGGGACAGACCCCATTTGTCGCAAATGAGAAAAATAGGGTCCGTCCCCATTTAGATTTTCAGGATGCCGATGTAGCGCTTCTGCTCCTCGTACGCAGGCGAGTGCCCGGTCATGGCCGCGAGGCGCTGTTCCTTCTGCGGCGTGTTCTCCGGGATCTCGGTATGGGCGTCGGCGAGCATCGCTTCGTAGTCGGCGCCGACTGGACAGACGTCGGCGCAGCGCCGGCAGCCGGTGATGACGCCCGCGCCGCGCAGGATGCTCTGCCAGAGGTTGAAGCTCGCTTCTGAGCGCAGCAGTTGCTTTCTCGTGGCCGCGTCGGTTGCCTGCGTGATCTTTTCCAGATGCTCGGTGAGTTGCGCGAAGCCGTGCGGCGAGCGGTAGCGATCGCACGCCGGCCAGTCTCGCTCCCATTCGCGCACGGCGTCCGCCGGGCAGGTCTTCAGGCATCGGCCGCAGCTCGGGCCGCGGCAGAGCGCTTCCTGCATCGGCTGGTCGCACTGCACGTCGACCGAGCAGAGCACCGCGGTGAGAATCACGCGCGGCCCGTATTCGGGCGTCAGCAATTGCAGGTTCAGGCCGAGCGTGCCGAGCCCCGCTTCGACCGCAGCGTGCGCAAGCGGCAGCATCGGCTCGATGTGAGCGTTCGGGTCGTTCGCATAGCGCGACGGATCGACGTGCGTCGGCGGCACGATGAGCGCGGGATAGCCGCAGTCCTCGAGCCAGTAGACCAATTCGAGCGATGTCTCTTCCAGATGGGTCAGCGCGAGCTCGTCGTTGTAGTACTTGTGCCGGTCGTCCCAGCGCCGGATGCGCGCGACGCCGTCGTTCAAGTGCTTGGCGAGCACGATCACGCGAGCGCCGTCGAGCTCGGTGATGTGCGAGGTGTCGAGCCGCGTGCCGTCGGCGACGCCGACGAGGTCTGCGCCGAGCTCGCGCGCCTTGGCTTTAATCTCCGCCGCTGTGAGCGGCTTCCGGTAGATCTCCACTGCGTTCCTTCTGCTGGCGTTTGAACTCCTGGAGCTGGCGCGCGACGATGCCCTTGTAGCCCTCCGGTCCGACCCAGCGCGCGTTCCACTCGGATAAGCCGGCAATCGGCTCGCCCTGCTTGCGCGCCTCGCGCCAGCGCTGCTGAATTTGCTCCTTTTCCGGCGTGCGCTCCGGGATGTGCTTGTGCACCTCCGCCAGGTGCGCGTGATAGTCATTGCCGACAGGGCACACGGCGAGGCAGCGCGGGCAATCGCCGAATGAGCCGACGACGCGCAGCAATCCCTGCCAAAAGCCGAATAGGTCACGGGTTTTTAGCATGGCAGAGCGTTTCTCGGGCGGGGCATCGATGACGCGCTCCATGAACTGCAGCATCGTCATGAAGCCGAATTCCTGCGCCTCGGTGGCGCAGCCGCGCTTGTCGATTCCCCAGTGCAGCACCGCGTTCGGCGGACACGAGTGCAGGCAGCGGCTGCACGATTCGCCGATGCACACCTGCTCGGTGATGCGCTGATCTGGTTCGAGCTCGAGCTCCGACAATATGCCGGTGAGGTAAACCCGTGGTCCAAATTCCGGGGTCAGGATGTTCACCTCGAGCCCGAGCGTGCCGAGCCCGGCTTCCACGCCGAGGTGCCGAGTGGAGAGGCGCCCATAGGAGGCGCGCTTCAGGCTCCAGTCGGTCTCCTGCGCCGCGGTGACGAAGGTCGGATGGCCGGCACGCTCGAGCTCATCGGCGAGGCGATACGCGACCTTGTCCATTTTGCGCAGCACCAGCATGTCCATGTACTGCACGGGCACGTTGGACACGGCGCGGAAGGCGCCGGCGGGAATGCGCTGCACGAGCACGATCACGCTCTTGATCGAGGGCAGGATGCGCTCCGGTGTCTGCGGCCAGCGCGGATCGGGCGGGAACGCGTTCAGCGTCGCGGCGGACGCGATGCCGGCGAGATCGGCGCCAAGCTCGAGCGCGCGGCGCTTCACCGCCGCGGCGTCCGCCTCTTTGCCGAGCGGCTTTCCATTGGCAATTCGCGCCCGGAAAGGCATAAGGCATTGAACCACAAAATGGTTAGAATCCCCGCGCGATACGATGTAAAGCACAGAGGCAGGAGGAGAGACGCATGAAAAGCAGAATCGCTACGCTCGGGGTCGCGGCGCTCGTCTCGTTCGGCGCAAACGCGGCGAATGAGCTGAAAATCGGTTTTCTCTCGACGCTCTCGGGCCCGGCAGGCGCGATCGGCATCGAGATCCGCGACGGCTTCAATCTTGCGCTCAAGCTCGCCGGCAACAAGCTCGGCGGCCTGCCGACGGAAGTCGTCTATGCCGATGACACATTGAATCCCGACACCGGGCGGCAGCTCGCCGAACGGCTACTGAAGCGCGATCGCGTGAACCTGATGACGGGCGTCGTGTTCTCGAACGTGATGCTCGCCGTGTGGCCGACGATCCACGAAGCCAAGGTTTTCTACGTCGCGCCGAACGCGACGCCCACCGCGATCACCGGCAAAGGCTGCAGCCCGTATTTCTTCTCCAGCTCATGGCCGAACGAGGCGCATCACGAGGCGGCCGGCGCCTTCGCGCAGTCGAAGGGCTTCAAGAATGCTTACCTCATCGCGCCCAATTATCCGGCGGGCAAGGACGCGCTCACCGGCTTCAAGCGGATGTACAAGGGCGACATCGTCGCCGAGGTCTATCCCAAGCTGAACCAGCTCGACTTCTCGAGCGAGCTCGCGCAGCTCCGCGCGGCGAAGCCGCAGGCCGTGTACGCGTTCCTGCCGGTCGGGATGGGCATCAACTTCATCAAGCAGTTCAATGCCGCGGGGCTAGCGAAGGAAGTGCAGCTCATCTTGCCGGGCTTCGTCTCGGACCAGGACGTGGTGCGCGCGGTCGGCGAACCGATGCTCGGGCTCTTCGACACTTCGCACTGGGCATACGACCTGGATAACGACGCGAACCGCAAGTTCGTCGCCGAGTTCGAGAAGGAGTTCAAGCGGCTGCCGTCGCTCTTTGCCGAGCAGGGCT
>VBCM01000007.1 GCA_005883675.1 Betaproteobacteria bacterium | reverse complement strand
CGAGGCGAGTTCGGGGCGGGTGCGCGCGAACAACGCCGCCGGCGAGCTGATCATCGACAGCGGGCCACGGTGGAATATGTAATATTCGAGACCGGCCTTCAGTTTTCGCGCATTGCTCAGCATTACGTCGTTGACGGTGACCGGCAATTTGCAGCGCAGCTTTATCGCGGCCGAGTAGTGGTCCTGTAGGCTTTGCCCGACACCGGGCAGGTGATGCACGACCGGAATGCCGAACCCGGCCAGGTGCTCCTGCGGCCCAATGCCGGAAAGCATCAGCAGTTGCGGCGAGTTGACGGCTCCGCCGCATAGGATCACCTCGCGCGCGGCGCGAGCGGTGCAGAGCCGGCCATCTCGGCGAAATGTCACGCCGACGGCACGGCGGCCTTCGAACAGAATCTTCTCGGTCAACGCCCCGGTGACGACATTGAGGTTGGCGCGTTGCATTGCCGGGCGGAGATAGCCGACGGCGGTGGAGCAGCGCTTTCCGTTGCGTGTCGTCGTCTGGTGATAACCGACGCCGTCCTGGCTGGCGCCGTTGAAATCGTCATTGCGGGGAAAGCCGAGCCCGGTCGTCGCTGCGATAAAAGCCTCGCAGATGGGATGTTGCGCGACATCCGACACGCAGAGCGGTCCGCCGCTGCCGTGGAACCGATTGGCGCCGCGCGTCTGGTGCTCCGAGCGTCTGAAATAGGGCAGCACATCATCGAACGACCAGCCCGTATTGCCGAGCTGGCGCCAGTGATCGAAATCCTCCGCCTGACCGCGGATGTAGAGGAGCCCGTTGATCGACGAGGAGCCGCCGAGCACCTTGCCGCGCGGCGTGAAGATGCGCCGGCCGTTCAGCGCCGGCTCGGGCTCCGACTGGTAGGCCCAGTTGATGTCGGTGCGCGCGAAGAGCTTGCCGTAGCCGAGCGGCACATGGATCCAGAAATGCGTGTCGCGCGGCCCGGCCTCGACAAGCAGCACGCTCGCGCGCGGATCCTCGGTGAGGCGGTTGGCGAGCACGCACCCGGCCGAGCCCGCGCCGACGATGATGTAGTCGTACGTGCTCAGACCGTGGCGATCGGTGTCGCGGGCGAGCCGACCGCGCCGGGCAGGCGCAGCGGCGGGGCGGTGAGCAAAAACCGATTGCGGCCATGCGCGCGCAGCCAGCGCGCGAGCTCGGTGAGATAGAAGAGCTCGCCCAGATGGATGCCGTTCTTGAAGATGCAGTGCTCGTGCAGCGGCATCGCGGCGTGCGGGCGCGGCTTGGTGATGCTGGTCGGAATCAGCTCGACGGCGAAGTTGTCGGCGATGAGGCAGGCCACGCCGGAATCGCTCACCCACTTCAGCAGGCGGTCGTCGCGGCCTTCGAGGCCGCTGCAGGTGCCGTGCAGCAGCTTCGGATCGGGGTTCTTGCGCAGCTCAAGAATCACGTCGGCGAAGCCGGTGTAGAAGCACAGCATGTCGCCGCGCTCGACCTGCACCTTGTCGGCGTCGAGCACGCGCATCAGCTCGTCGTAGGTGACCGCGTGGCGCTCGCGGCCGTAGTGATGGTGGAGATCGACCAGCACGCCGCGGCCCTGCGCGCCATGCTCCGCGAGGTGCTGGATGCCGAGCGCCTTCGCTTGCGTTCCCTCGTAGCGCGCCCACGGCTCAGCACTGGGCTGCTCCGGCGCGGGCACGATGTCTTCACCGGCGCGGAAACCGTGATAGAAGACGATCTCCGGCTCGCCGTCGCCGTTGGCGTCGTAACGGCTGCCGATGTGCGCAAAGGAGTCCCATTGCGTCGAGTACTGCAGCGTCATCAGGACGACGTCGTCGCAGATGACGTCGGTCAGGTCCGGGTTATCCGCGGCGAGCGCATAGCAGTAGTTCTGGCGGCCCTTGTTCTTGCCCGCGTCGCGCATCGTCGCGGCAAGGCGCGGCGGATTGCGGCGCGGATTGAGCGCTGTGCCACCCGGGTAGTCGAGCGGCAGCGACAAGCAGAAGCTGATGCCCTCCTTCGCCTCTGCGATGCCCTGCAGCACCTTCTCGCGCGTCACCCAGTTCATGCGGCCGCGCTGATCGTCGAGGCCGAACTCGCCCCAATTCGATCCCGGCGGGCGCTGCTTCCATCGCTGAGTCATTGCTCTGACCCCTTTTAGTAGTAGTGGCGGCCGACCCATTCGGCGACGAGCGCGGGCTTCGCCGCGCCGTCACGCTCGATGGTGACGTTCCAGGTGACCTGCACACCGTTCTCTTCGATTTTTTCGAATCGCAAAAGCGTGAAACGCGCGCGCACGCGCGAGCCGGCGGGCACGGGCGAAGTGAAGCGCACGCGATTCAGGCCGTAGTTGACGCCCATCTTGCGGTCGCTGAAAGAGAACGTGGATTCCGAGAGGTGCGAGAGCAGCGAGAGCGTCAGGAAGCCGTGGGCGATGGTGCCGCCGAACGGTGAGTGCCTGGCGCGCGCTCGATCGACGTGGATCCACTGGAAGTCCTCGATCGCGCGCGCGAAGGTGTCGATGCGCTCCTGGCTGATCTCGACCCACGGCGAGACGCCCACTTCCTCGCCGACGCGCGACTCGAGCTCGCGGATGGTCGTCATCGCGCTCGCAGGTGCTCGACCAGGGCGCCGGTCTCGAGCTCCTGGCGCAGGACGCCGCGATCACGGGCCATGTCTTGCGGCGATCTCGCCGCACGCTGCACCACAAGCGCTCTCCAGCGCATCTCGAGCGCGACGAGCGAGCTCGACGATGCGGCCGCTGGCTTCGGCGCGCCGCGATAAGGCAAGAGCTCTGCACCGAGCTGCGGATCCGCCGGCGGCAGGTTCGAGAACTTCACCGAGCCGCTATCCGCGTCCACCCACCGGTAGAGATCGGCGTACGCGGGCGCGGCGAGCACGAGGAGCAGCGCGAGCGTCCTCAAGCTTTGCGCATCTCGAGAAAGGCGCGCATCGCCGCTTTGGCTTCCGGCGAGGCGAGCCGCTCGGCGAAGATGCGGCTCTCCTCGGCGATGCGCGCCTCGAGCGCGCCGCGCTGCGTCGCCTTGAGCAGCGCCTTGGTGAGGCGGACCGATTCCGGCGGCAGCGCGGCGAGCGCGCGCGCCTTGCGCTCGGCGATCTGCAGCACTTCGGCGGAAGCCACGACGGCGTTGACGATGCCCGCTTCGCGCGCCTGCTCGGCGGTGAAAGGCTCGCCCAAGAGCAAGAGCTCGGCCGCGCGCTGGTAGCCGGCGAGGAGCGGCAGGAGCAGCGTCGAGCCGAATTCCGGCACGATGCCGAGCGGCACGAACGGCAACTGGAAGCGCGCGTTCTCGCCGGCGTACACGAGATCGCAGTGCAGGAGCAGCGTGCAGCCGATGCCGATCGCCGGGCCGGCTACGGCGGCGACCACCGGCTTGCGCATGACGGGCAGCGTGCGAAAGAGCGCCGTCGCCGGCGACTCCTCGTCCGGGCGGCGCGGCTTCAGGAAGTCAGCGAGGTCGTTGCCGGCGCTGAAGCACTCGCTCGTGCCGTGCAGGAGCACGGCGCGCACGTCGGCGGCGGCATCGGCGGCGGCGAGCGCCTCGCCAAGCTGGCGATACATCTCCGCGGTAAAAGCGTTCTTCTTTTCCGGCCGATCGAGCGCGATCCGCGCGATGCCGCCCGCAGTCTCAGCCCGTACCAAGCTTGTAGTCTTTCATCTGCTGGCGAAGCGTGAGCTTGGAGAGCTTGCCCGTCGCCGTGTGCGGCAGCTCGGAGACGAACACGACGTCGTCGGGCATCCACCACTTGGCGATCTTGCCCTCGTAGAAGCGCAGGAGCTCGTCCTTCGTTACCTCCTGCCCCGGCTTCTTCACCGCCACGACGATTGGCCGCTCGTCCCATTTCGGGTGCTTGACGCCGATCACCGCCGCCTCGGCGATCGCCGGGTGCGCCACCGCGATGTTCTCGAGGTCGATCGAGCTGATCCATTCGCCGCCGGACTTGATGACGTCCTTCGAGCGATCGGTGATCTGGATATAGCCGTCGGGATCGATGGTGCAGACGTCGCCGGTGGGGAACCACCCGTCCTTGAGCGGATCGCCGCCCTCGCCCTTGAAATAGCTCTTGATGACCCACGGGCCGCGCACCTGCAGGTCGCCGAACGCTTTGCCGTCCCACGGCAGCTCGCGCCCGTTCTCGTCGACGATGCGCATGTCGACGCCGAAGAGCACGCGGCCCTGCTTGTACTGGAGCTTGATGCGCTCTTCCCTGCTCCACTTGAGGTGCTTGGATTTAAACGTCGTGGCGGTGCCGAGAGGGCTCATCTCCGTCATGCCCCAGGCGTGCAGCACATCCACGCCGTACTCGTCCTGGAAGGCGCGGATCATCGCCGGCGGACACGCCGAGCCACCGATGATCACGCGCTTCAGGGTGCTGAAGCGGAGCTGCTGCTCCTTCATGTAGTTGAGGAGCCCCAGCCACACCGTCGGCACGCCGGCGCTCATCGTCACTTCTTCGCTTTCGAACAACTGGTGCAGGCTCTTGCCGTCGAGATGCTGCGCAGGGAAGACCAGCTTCACGCCCTGCATCGCGCACGCGTACGGCAGGCCCCACGCGTTGACGTGGAACATCGGCACGACCGGCAGGATCACGTCGCGCGCCGAGACGCTGATCGCATCGGGCAGCGCCGAGGCGTACGCATGGATGATGGTCGAGCGGTGCGAGTACAGCGCGCCTTTCGGATTGCCGGTGGTGCCGGAGGTGTAGCAAAGGCACACGGCGCTCTTCTCGTCGAACGAGGGCCAGTCGTAGCGCTCGCTCTCCGCCGCGAGCAGCTCTTCGTAGCAGAGGCCCATCTTCGGCATGTGCGCGCGATCGGTCATCGCCACCCAGTGCTTTACCGTTTTCAGCTGCGGCGCGAGCTTCTCGACGAGCGGTGCGAAGGTGATGTCGTAGAACACCACCTTGTCCTCGGCGTGGTTCGCGATGTAGACGATCTGGTCCGGGAAGAGCCGCGGGTTGATGGTGTGGATCACTGCGCCGCTCCCGGCCACCGCGTAATAGATCTCGAAGTGGCGGTGGCTGTTCCAGCCGAGCGTTGCCACCCGGTCGGCGGGCTGCACGCCGAGCCGCTGCAGCGCGTTGGCGAGCCGCTGCGCGCGCGCATGGGCATCGCGGTAGGTGTAGCGGTGGATCGAGCCGGTCTCCACCGTCTTCGTGACGATCTCGACGGCGCCGTGGTGGCGCTCGGCGTGGCGGAGCAGCTCGCTGACCAGCAGCGGCCGGTCCATCATCTGACCCAGCATAGTCACGTCCTCCTCGCGGCCGAGTTTACTGCTCGTTCGAGATCACCTCGCCGAAGAGCTCGAACTCGTGGCCGTTGAAGCGCTCGAGCTGCATCGCCTCGATCGGCGCGTAGTCGCTCGGACCGGTGCTGATGGTGATGCCCGGGAGCAGGGTGTCGATGCGGAAGCGCTTGAGGCTCGCCGCCTGCTTCATGACGTTCTCGCGCGTGAGCGTGTCGCCGCACTGCTTGAGCACCTGCTCGAGCGTCGCCGCTACCGTGTAGCCGTAGACGTTGAACGGATCGCTCGTGTCGCCGTCTGGGTTGTACTTGGCCATGAAGTCACGCCATGCCTTCATTCCCGGGTCGTTCGCCCAGCGCTTGTCGGTCGGATCCTTGACGTAGGCGCTGGTGATAATGCCCACGGCCTTCTCGATGCCGGCGGGCTTGAGCACCGAGCCCACCGAGTTCGACACGTTGTTCAGATAGTGCGTCGGCTTCCAGCCGCTGTCGTAGGCGGCGCGGATCGCCTGCGCGGCAAACTTCGGCGTGGTGATGTTGAAGAAGACGTCGGCGCCTGAGCTCTTCAGCTGCAGGATCTGCGAGTCGACGGTCGGCTCGCTCACCTCGTAGGAGGCCTTGGCGACGATCATCTTCTGCGCCTGCGGGCCGAGACCATCCTCGAAGCCCTTGAGGTAGTCCTTGCCGTAGTCGTCGTTCTGGTAGAGCACGGCGATCTTGGCGTTGGGCTTGGTCTGCAGGATGTGTCTTGCGTAGATGCGGGCTTCCGTCTGGTAGTTCGGCTGCCAGCCCATGGTCCACGGAAAGCTCTTCGCATCATTCCACTTGGTGGCGCCGGTGGCGACGAAAAGCTGCGGCACCTTCTTCGCGTTCATGTACTTGTGGATCGCGGTGTTCGACGGCGTGCCCACCTGGTCCTGCTCGACGAGCTTGCGCGCCATCTCGACGGTCTTCGGCGGGCTGTAGCCGTCGTCATAGCTGATGAAGTTCAGCTTGCGGCCGTTGATGCCACCGCGGTCGTTGACCATGCGGAAGTAGGCGGCGATCGACTTGCCGATCGCGCCGTAGGCCGACGCCGGGCCGCTGTAGGGGTTGGTATTGCCGACCTTAATCTCCTTGTCGGACGCACCAGGGTCGTACTTCTTCTGCGCGAGCGCCGGAAACGCGAGCGCCACGGTGAGCAATGCCGCAATGGTAAAAAGCCTGCCTTTCATGGGAGAGCCTCCTTGGGGTGCAATAGCTTACCGCTGCTGCGGCGGCGAGTGAGCGCGCGCAGCGCGCCCGCGACGCCGGTCGGCATCAGATACACGAAACCGATCAGGAACACGCCGAACACCGCCCAGGGCGCGGCCTTGGAGAGCTCGTCGGCAATATTCGGCACGAACTGGATGAAAAGCGCCCCGTGGAGCGCCCCGGACAGCGAGGCGAGACCCCCGACGACGATGCCAACGAGGAAGGTGATCGACAGGAACACCGTGAAGCTGTCCGGGGCGACGAACTGCACGGCGATCGCGCCCAGCGCCCCGGCGATTCCGGTATACATGGCCGAGACGCCGAAGGCGAGCGACTTGTAGATCGCGCTGTTGATGCCCATCGCCTCCGCCGCGGTATGGTGGTCGCGGATGGCGACGAGCGCGCGGCCCACGCGGCCCGAGATGAGATTCCAGCCGGCGATGAAAAGCACGATCGCGATCGCCAGCACGAAGTAGTAGAGCCATTGGTCGGCGCTGAGCTTGACGCCGGCAGCGGCGAGCCACGCCGGCGGATCGGGCTTCACGATCACGATCCCCTGCACGCCGCCGGTCCATTTCTCGAGGAAGTGCGCCTTCAGGATCGGCGGCATCGATACCGCCAGCGCGAACGTCGCGAGCGCGAGGTAGAGTCCCTCCAGCCGCAACGCCGGCAAGCCGAAAAGGAAGCCGATCACAAGGCACACGGCCCCCGCGATGGGAATCGTCGCCCAATAGGGCATCCCCGCCTGATCCATCAGCATCGCCGCCGCATACGCGCCGATCGCGTAGAACGCGCCGTGGCCGAGCGAGATCTGGCCGTTGTAGCCGGTGAGGATATTCAGGCCGAGGAGCGCAATCGCATAGACCAGGACCAGCGTGGCTTGAAACGTCCGGTAGTTCGTGAGCACCAACGGCAGCACGCAGGCGAGCACGATCAACAAAATGGTGACGGTCACCAATTTCTTGCTCATACGCGGGAGACCTGTACGCTGCCGAAGAAGCCGGAAGGCCGCACGAGCAGCACGCCGACGATGAGGACGAGCGCGACGACGAGCTTCAGCTCGTTGCCGATGACGAACGCGCCGAGCAGGTTCTCGAGCACGCCGACCACCAGGCCGCCGACCACCGCGCCGCCCGGGCTGTCGATGCCGCCCAAGAGCGCCGCGGCGAACGCGTAGAGGAGGATGCCGCTCATCATGTTCGGATCGAGATACACGATCGGCGCCACCATCATTCCCGCGACCGCGCCGACCGCCGCGGCGAGGCCCCAGCCGAGCGCCAGCATCCAGCCGACGCGGATGCCGACGAGGCGACTCGAGACCGGGTTCTGCGCCGCGGCACGCATCGCGAGCCCGAGTGGCGTGAAGCGGAAGAACAGGTACAGCAGGGCGAGCACGATCAGCGTGACGAGCAATGCGCCCACCTGGTGCGGCGACATGTAGCGGATGCCGAGCGCCGGTGGAAACGGGCTCGGAAAGCTCTTGATGGTGTAGGTGAAGATCCAGCCGGCGACGCTGTTGAGGATGACGAGCAGCCCGATGAAGACCACGACCACCGCCAGCACCGGCGCGTTCTCCACCGGCCGGATGACGACGCGCTCGATCAGCACGCCGAGCACGAACGCAATCAGCACGGTGAGGAGGAACGCCGGCCAGTAGCCCACGCCGGCGTTGACCAGGCTCCAGGCGATGTAGGTGGCGAACATCGCCATTTCGCCTTGCGCGAAGTTCACGAGGTGGGTCGCCTGGTAGATCATGACGAGCGCGAGCGCGAGGCTCGCGTAAATGCCGCCGGTGGCGAGGCCCGCGAGCACCTGCAGGAGGACCGCTTCCATCAATAGCCTAGGTACGCGCGCCGCACGCCGTCGTCGCGCTTCAGCTCGGCCGCGGTGCCGGCGATCACCACGCGTCCCGTCTCGATGACGCAGGCGTGGTCGGCGAGCTCGAGGGCCATCGCGGCGTTCTGCTCGACAAGGAGCATGCTCACCCCCGACTCGGCATTGATCGCGCGCAGGATGCCGAAGAGCTCGCGCACCACGAGCGGCGCGAGCCCGAAGGACGGTTCGTCCAGGAGCAATAGCTTCGGCGCGAGCATCAGCGCGCGCGACACGGCGAGCATCTGCTGCTCGCCGCCCGAGAGCGTGCCCGCCTGCTGGCGGCGGCGCTCCTTCAGCCGCGGGAAGTACGCATACATGCGCTCGACATCGCGCGCGACGGCTCGCTTGTCTTTGCGCGCGTAGGCGCCCAAGCGCAGGTTCTCCTCGGTCGTCAAATACAGAAAGGTGCCGCGCCCATCGGGCACGTGCGCGATGCCGAGCCGCGCAATGTCCTCGGTGCGCCGGCCGGCGATGCGCTGGCCGGCGAAGCGGATCTCGCCCTCGGTGCGCACCATGCCGCAGAGCGCGCGCAGCGTGGTGGTCTTGCCGGCGCCGTTCGCGCCGAGAACCGCGGTGATCGATCGTTCGCCGAGGCTGAACTCGATGCCGTGGAGCACGCGCGTCGCGCCATAGCTCGCGCGCAGGTCCGCGACTTCAAGGAGCGCGGTCATGTGGAAAATGAGGCGGCGGTCCCGAGGTACGCGCGCACGAGCTCGGGATGGTTGCGCACTTCCGCCGGCGTGCCTTCGGCAATCCGTCTTCCGAAGTTGAGCGCGACCACCCAGTCGGAAAGGCTCATGAGGAGCTGCATGTGATGCTCGACGAGCAGCACCGTGAGCTCGAGGCGCTCGCGCAGCGAGCGGATCAGCGCGCCGATCGCTCCCACCTCTTCATGGTTCAAGCCGCTCGCCGGCTCATCGAGCAAGAGGAGCTTCGGCTCCGCGGCGAGCGCGCGCGCGAGCTCCACGCGCTTCTGCGTGCCGAAGGGCAGCGCCGCGACCGACGAATCGGCAAAGCGCTCGAGATCGAGCAACGCGAGCAGCTCGCGCGCCTTGCCGCGCGCCTCGGCGTCGGCCCGAACCGCGTAAGGCAGGCGCACCGCCGCGGAGAAGAAGCCGCCACGCGAGCGGCTGTGGCGCCCGACCATCACGTTCTCGAGCACGCTCATCGTGCGAAAGAGGGCGAGGTTCTGGAACGTGCGGCCGATACCGAGGGCGGCGATGCGATGGCGCGGCACGCCGAGGAGCGAGCGGCCGGCGAAGGCGATGTCGCCCCGCTCGCACGGGTAGAGCCGCGAGATGCAGTTGAAGAGCGTGGTCTTGCCGGCGCCGTTCGGGCCGATCAGGCCGACGATGCGCCCAGCCGGGACGTCGAAGGACACGCCGTCGAGGGCCACGATGCCGCCGAAGCGCACGGCAACGTCCTGCACGCGCAGCAGCGCCTGCTCCGCTCCTGCAGCCAAACGTTGTCCTCCTCCTTCCTTTTAATTCTACCGAGTTAGAATCGGCCACCCCCATGAGCGAAGTCGCTCCCTACGCCGTCCGCGACGGCGTTGCCGTCATCACGCTGAACAACCCGCCGGTCAACGGCCTCGGCAACGCCCTGCGCGCGGGCATCCTGCAAGGCTTGCAGCGCGCAGAGGGCGACGCGAACGTCAAGGCGGTGGTGCTGATCGGCGCGGGCAAGGCGTTCTCGGGCGGCGCCGACATCCGCGAGTTCGGAAGACCGCGCGAGAAGCCGGATTTGCCCGACGTCAACGATTTCCAAGATGCGATGAAGAAGCCGCTGGTCGCCGCCATCACCGGCTTCGCGCTCGGCGGCGGCCTCGAGCTCGCGCTAGCCTGCCACTACCGCATCGCGACGCCGAAGGCGCAGCTCGGCCTGCCGGAAGTGAAGCTCGGCATCCTGCCGGGCTCGGGCGGCACGCAGCGCCTGCCGCGCATCATCCCGGTGGCGAAGGCCGTGCAAATGATGACGACCGGCAATCCGATCACCTCGGAAGAGGCGCTGCAGCTCGGCCTCGTCGACGAGATCGTGCAGAACGGCGATCTGCTGCAGGCCGCGGTCGTCTATGCCAACAAACTGGTCGCCGAGCGCAAGCCCTTGCGCCGCATTCGCGACATGCGGGCGGAGGGCGACATCGATTTCAAGAAAGTGCGCGACGAAGTGGCCAAGGCCTCGCGCGGCTATCCCGCACCGCTGGAGATCGTCGGCTGCGTCGAAGCGGCCGTCACCAAGCCTTTCGACGAAGGGCGCAAGTTCGAGCGCGAGCGCTTTGCGCATCTTGTACAGACCTCGGAATCGGCGGCGCTGCGTCACGCGTTCTTCGCCGAGCGGCAAACGACCAAGATTCCGGACGTGCCCGAGGACACGCCCACGCGCACGGTGAGGAAAGCGGCAGTGATCGGCGCCGGCACCATGGGC
>VBCM01000006.1 GCA_005883675.1 Betaproteobacteria bacterium | reverse complement strand
CGCGCTGGTATGTGCGGCCGCCTTTCGCCGTCGCGCTCGTCGTGCTGCTGCCGCTGATGGCGTATTACGTGCCGTCGCTGCAGTTGCGCGTGGCGGCGCCGATTTACCTGGTCGGGCTTTTCTTCGCCTGCATGTTCTGCCATGGCGAGCTCTCGCGCGCGAAACCCGACCCGACGCACCTCACGCGCTATTACCTGATGATCTCGCTCGGTGGCGCGCTGGGCGCGGTGCTGGTCGCGATCGTGGCGCCGCTCACGCTGCCGGGCTACTTCGAGCTCGGCATCGCGCTCGTCGTGCTCGCGGCGGTGCTGGCGGTGCGGCTACGGCACGTCGCGCTGTGGGGCGGCGTGGCCGTGGTCGCGGTGACGACGTTCTTCGTGGTGCGCGGCGCGTACCACTATTCGAGCGGCATGCGCGTCATGGAGCGCGACTTCTATGGCGTCGTGCGCACCGCCGATCATCCCGACCCGGTGCCGTACCGCTCGATGTATCACGGCGCCATCATGCACGGCGGCCAGCTCCTCGGCGCCTCGTTCCGCAACACGCCGGCGGACTACTTCGGGCCGACCTCGGGCTATGGGCGCGTGTTCAGGTCGCTGCGCGAGATCGAGCCGCGCCGCAGCCTCGCCGTCGGCGTGATCGGCCTTGGCGCGGGCGTGCTCGCGGCATGGATGAAGCCAGGCGACCGGCTGGTGTTCTACGAGATCAGCCCGCGCGTCGTCGATATCGCAAAGCGCGAGTTCACGTTCCTGACGGACACCGCCGCGCGCACCGAGGTGGTGCTGGGAGATGGGCGACTGTCGCTCGAGCGCGAGCCAGCGCGCGGCTACGATGTGCTGGGCGTCGATGCCTTCTCCGGCGACTCGATCCCCATGCACCTCATCACACGCGAGGCGATGGCGCTCTACGTGAAGCACATCAAGCCCGATGGCGTGATCATCTTCCAGGCGACCAACCGCTATGTCGACCTGCTGCCGGTGGTGAAGCGCCTCGCCGCGGAGTTCGGCATGGAGGCGGTGAACATCGCCGACAATCCGGACGCTACCGAGGGACCCGATTACTGGTACACGTCCACCGACCAGGTGATCGTCACGCGCAACACGAAGCTCCTCGCCTGGCCGCACATCGACGACGTCTCGGAGGAGATCGACGAACGCCCCAGCCTCCCCACCTTCACCGATTCGCACCATAATCTGCTGCGCATCCTGAAGTAGGAGCGCATGCGCCGCTTCCAGCAGATCGACGTCTTTACCCGCCGGCCGTTCCTCGGCAATCCGGTCGCGGTCGTGCTCGACGGCGAAGGACTGGAGAGCGCCGACATGCAGCGCATTGCGCGCTGGACCAATCTCTCGGAGACCACGTTCCTCGCGCCGAGCAAATCGGGTGACTATCGCCTGCGCATTTTCACGCCGCGCCACGAGCTGCCCTTCGCCGGGCATCCCACCATCGGCAGCGCCTACGCCGCGATCCGCGCCGGCATTGCCAAGCCGCGCGATGGCGAGCTCAAGCAGGAGTGCGGCGCCGGCCTCCTCACGCTGCGCGCCGAGGGCAGCAAGATCTATGTGCGCTCGCCGCGGCCCCGGATCACCGAGATGAAAAACGTCGCCGGTGCCTTCGGCGTGCCGCTTGCGCCGCCGGCGCGGCTGCTCAAGATCGACGTCGGGCCCGTATGGCTCGTCGGCGAAATGACGGATGCGGCGGCGCTAGCGGCGTTGAAGCCCGACATGAGCGCGCTCGCCGAATGGACCACTTCGCTCGGCGCGACCGGCGTCACGGTGTTTGCGCCTTCCGGCGAACCAGATTGCGCGCTGCATGTGCGCTCGTTCGCGCCAGCGGGCGGGGTGCCGGAAGACCCGGTGTGCGGCAGCGGCAACATCAGCGTCGCGGCCTACCTGCGGCATTTCGAGCGCGCAAGCCGCGCCTATGTCGCGCGCCAGGGCATGCAGCTCGGCCGCGACGGGCGCGTCTACATGCGCGTCGAGGGTGAAGACATCTGGCTCGGCGGCGAAGCCGTCGCCTGCGTCGAGGGAACGCTCGCCGCCTAGCCCGCGCCGCCGGCGAGGTCGGGCTCGCCGCAGTGCTTGAGGATCGCGGCGCGCACGCGGTCGCGCAGCTTCACTGCCGCATTCCAGTCCGTGCCTTCCGGCGCTATCGGCAAAGCGATGGCCACGCCGATCGGTGAGCGGCGCAGGTACCAGGTACCGTCGCGTAGCACCGAGCGCACGCCGCGCAGCGACACCGGCACCACCGGCACTTGCGCCTGCACGGCGGTTTGGAAGGCGCCGGTACGAAATGGCAGCAGGCCCGTGTGGCGCAGGAGCGTGCCCTCCGGAAAGACGATGAGCGTCGTGCCGGCGCGCGCCGCATTCGCAAGCTCATCGGCGTGCTCGGCGCTCTTCTGCACATCGAAGCGCTCGACGAACTGCGCGCCGAGGCCGCCGAGGAATATGCGCGTGATGAACTGGTCGCGCAGCTCGCGCTTGGCGACGAACGCGCTGCGTTGCCAGGGCAGCAGCGCGAGCAGCACGAGCCCGTCCAGATAGCTCGTGTGGTTGGAGGCGACGACGTAGGGGGCATGCGCCGGCAGGTTTTCCAGTCCGCGCACGACGAGCGGAATCGCGCAGAGGCGCAGGAAGAGCCGCGCGCAGCGGCTGCCGAAGCGCCACGTGAAGAGCGCCCAGGCGTAGCCGGCGAAGATGAGGCCGCGCGCCACGCGCAGCCCGCGGCGCAGCTGCGGCAGCACGCCCGCGGCGAAGAGCCGCAGGATCTGCAGCCAGATCGCCTGCGGCTTCACCGCTGCCGGGCCGCGCTCGTAGTATTCGCGCGCGGCGACGCGCCGAATCTTGCCGCTGGAAGTCTTCGGCACGGTGTGCGGCGGCGCGAGCACGATGTCGTCCACCGGCGCGCCGATCAGGCCGAGCGCGAGCTCATTGATGCGGCCCTTGAGTTCCCCGTGCTTCGCCGCGTCGCGCTCGCGCGTCTCCGCGAGCACCACGACACGCTCGGTGCCGCCCGCCGGATTCGCCGCGCCGAACACCGCCACGCAACCGCGGCGCACGCCAGGCAGATCGCCCACGGCTTCCTCGAGCTCGTAGGGACTGATGTTGCGGCCGCCGCGGATGATGATGTCTTTCTCGCGCCCGGTGATGTAAACGCGTCCTTCGGAGAGGTAGGCGAGATCGCCGGTGTTCACCCAGTCGCCGTCGAACAAAGTCTTAGTGGCCTGCGGATTGCGGTAGTAGCCGCTGGTGGCGGAGGGCCCGCGGAACTGGAGCTGGCCTTCGTTGCGATCGGGGAGCTCGAAGCCCCCCGCATCGACCACGCGCAGGTCGTGATCCGGGAGCACCGTGCCGCAGGAGACGACCTTGAGCGGCGCCGGGTCAGCGTCCTTCGCCGGCAGCGCTTCGCCCGTGAGCGAGAAGTGCTCGCGGTCGAGGAGGTCCACGCTCCACTCCTCGCCCGGCGGCGTGAACGCGAGGCCGACCGACGCCTCGGCGAGCCCATACACCGGCGCGATCACGTTCTTGCGCAGGCCATACTTGGCGAAGCGCTCCTCGAACTGCGCCATCGTCTCGGGGCTCACCGGCTCGGCGCCGTTGAAGGCGAAGCGCCAGGAGGAGAGCTCGAGCCCTTCGAGCTCTTGCTCCGGGATGCGGCGCAGGCAGAGCTCGTAGGCGAAGTTCGGCCCGCCGGAGATCGTGCCGCGATGCCGATGGATCGCCCGCAGCCACTGACTCGGTCGCGCGAGAAAGGCGAGCGGCGACATGAGCACGACCGGGAAGCCGAGATACATCGTGGCGAAGCAGCCGCCGATCAGGCCCATGTCGTGATAGAGCGGCAGCCAGCTCACGAACACATCGGCGCTGGTAGTGCGCGCGCCCTTGCCCATGGCGCGCACGTTGGCAAGCAGGTTCGCGTGCGTGAGCACCACACCCTTGGGCTGCCCGGTGCTGCCCGAGGTGTACTGCAGGAAGCCGATCTTGCCGCTGGCGCCGCGCACCGGCGCGAAGCCCTTGCCGTCAGCGGGAAAGTCCGCCGGCACGAGCACCGCGCGCAGCGTCTCGACCTGGGCGCGCAGCAGCCACGCAATCGGCTTCGCCTCCGGAATGGTGATCATCAGCGCGGCGCCGGCGCTCTTGAGTATGCCGACGTGGCGCGTCAGGTGATCCTCGATGGTGGTGAGGCGCGCCGGCGGATAGAGCGGCACGGGAATGCCGCCGGCCAGCAGCGTGCCGTAGAAGGAGAACAGATACTCCTTCGACGTCGGCAGCATGATCGCGACCGTCTGCCCCGGCGCGAGACCCTGCTCGGCGAGCCGCGCGGCATAGGCGAGCGAGCCCTCCCACAGCGCGCGATAGCTGAGCGACTGCTCCTCGAAGAATTGAACCGTGATGCGATCCGGCTGCCGCTCGACGTGATACTCGAGCGCCTCGGTGAGCGTGCTTGCCTGCTCGGGCGGCCGCACGCCTGCGGACTGCACCAGGCTCGCCACGCTGCGATCGGCGCTCGCCGCCGCCTGGCCGGCGCTCGCCAGCACGAAGCGCAGGAGATCGCGCGGCGTCTCGCTCGAGGCGAGCGCCTGCTCGGGCAGGCTCGCCGCGAACTCGCGCTCGATGCGCAGCACGAGCTCCACGCGCGCCAGGCTGTCCAGCCCGAGATCGCGCTCGAGCGAGCTGTCGAGCGTGACGTGCGCCTCGACGTTGGGGCGCGCTTCGCGCGCCACTTGCGCGACGACGCCCAGCAGGCGGTCCGGTTCGATGCTCGCGGTCATGGGGAGGAGCGGGCGCGACTTTACCCCATTGGTATCATGCCTCGCACCATGGCGGTATCGCAGGGATAGGGCATTGGCGCGGGCGGGTGCTGTTCCTCTTTGACAGCCGTACGGCGGCGCGGCGCGAAAAGAAGCTAGCGTCGCGCGCTGCCGACGACGCGGGAAAAGGCAGGCGGCTCCTTTGCGCGCGCTGCGGCCACCCGGTGACGCGGGAGCGCGAGCGCATCGACATCGACGGCGTCCACGAGCACCGGCGCACCAACCCGGCGGGCTATCGCTTCCACTTCGGCTGCTTTCGCGCCGCGCCGGGTTGCACGACGCAAGGCGCGCCGAGCCACGAGCACACCTGGTTTGCGGGCTATGCCTGGCGCATCGCGAACTGCGCGAGCTGCCTCGGGCACCTCGGTTGGCGCTACGAGCGCGGCGCCGACGGCTTCTATGGTCTCATCCTCGAGCGGCTCGCCGAGGAGAACTAGGCGCTTGACGGCCGTCAAGAAGCCCCCGTGCGCCGCTGCCCGATAATAGGGCCGCATGAAACGCAAAACGCGCCCGATCCCGAAAGGCCGGGCGGTCGATGCAAAGGCGCTCGCCGACGTACAGCAGCTTCTCGGCGACGCGCCGCGGCAGCGCGATCTCCTGATCGAGCACCTGCACAAGCTTAACGATCACTACGGCCACCTGCCGGCGGCGCATCTCGCGGCGCTCGCGCAGGAGATGCGCCTTGCGCTCGCCGAGGTGTACGAGGTGGCGACGTTCTACCACCATTTCGAAGTCGTTAAGGAAGGCGAGACGCCACCGCCGCCGGTGACGGTGCGCGTGTGCGACTCGATCGCCTGCGAGCTCGCTGGCGCGCATGATTTGCTCAAGCTCGATCTGGGACCCGGCGTGCGCGTTATCCCGGCGCCGTGTGTCGGTCGCTGCGAAGTCGCGCCATGCGTTGTCGTAGGTCAGAACCCGATCGGCAACGCCAGCGCTGAAAGCGTGCGCTCGGCGGTGAAGTCGAAAAAGCATGCCTGCCCGGTGGAGCCGTATATCGGCTACGCCGAATACCGCAAGGACGGTGGCTATCGATTGATGGCCGATTGCCTGGCCGGCAAGCACACGCGCGACTCCATCACCAAGGTGATGGAGGACTCGGGCCTGCGCGGTCTCGGCGGCGCCGGCTTCCCGGCGGGGCGCAAGTGGCGCATCGTCGCCGCGGAGCCCGCGCCTCGGCTAATGGCCCTCAACATCGACGAAGGCGAGCCGGGCACCTTCAAGGACCGCTGGTACCTCGAGCGCGATCCGCACCGCTTTCTGGAAGGCATGCTGGTTGCCGCCTGGTGCGCGGGCGTGGGCGAGATCTGGATCTACCTGCGCGACGAATACGCCGGATGCCGTGCGATCCTCGAGAAGGAGCTCGCGCTACTGCAGGCGGATGCGCCCTGCGCGCTGCCGCCGATCCATCTGCGGCGCGGCGCGGGCGCTTATATCTGCGGCGAAGAGTCGGCGATGATCGAGTCGCTCGAGGGCAAGCGCGGCATGCCGCGCCTGCGCCCGCCGTACGTGGCGCAGGTCGGGCTCTTCGGCCGTCCCACGCTCGAGCACAACATGGAGACGGTGTACTGGGTGCGCGAGATCGTGGAGAAAGGCGCGCCGTGGTTCGCCGCCCAGGGCCGCCATGGGCGCAAAGGCTCGCGCTCGTTCTCCGTTTCCGGACGGGTGAAGAAGCCGGGCGTGCATCTCGCGCCTGCCGGAATCACGCTGCGCGAGCTGGTGGATGAATACTGCGGCGGCATGCTCGAGGGCCACGAGCTCTACGCCTATCTGCCGGGCGGCGCCTCCGGCGGCATCCTGCCGGCGGCGAAGGCGGACATCCCGCTCGACTTCGATACGCTGCAGCCGCACGGCTGCTTCATCGGCTCGGCGGCGGTCGTCGTGCTGTCGCAGCGCGACCGCGCCGCCGCCGCGGCGCTCAACCTGATGAAGTTCTTCCACGACGAGTCCTGCGGCAAGTGCACGCCGTGCCGTGTCGGCACGGCGAAGGCGGTCGAGCTCATGAAGGAGCGCCGCTGGAACCAGCCGCTGCTCGCCGAACTCTCACAGGCAATGATGGACGCCTCGATCTGCGGGCTCGGCCAGGCCGCGCCCAATCCCGCGTTGAGCGTGCTGAAATATTTCCCGCAGGAGGTGCAGTGATGGAACGGGTGAGGACCGACCAGCTCGCGATGATGCCGATCGAGTTCAAGCTGAACGGCCAGACCGTGGTCGGGCGGCCCGACGAGAAGATCATCGAGACGGCAGGCAAGCACGGCGTCGACATTCCGCACCTGTGCCATGGCGGCAATCAGCGCTCCGACGGCAACTGCCGCGCCTGCGTGGTCGAGATCAAGGGCGAGCGCGCGCTCGCCCCCTCCTGCTGCCGCTTCCCGGCCGCGGGCATGGAAGTCACCACCAATTCGCCGCGCGCGCTCACCTCGCAGAAGATGGTGCTCGAGCTGCTGCTCTCGGATATGCCGGAGCAGGAGTACACGCTCGACAACCAAGTGCGGCAGTGGGCGAAGCGCCTCGGCGTCGGCAATCCCCGGTTCGCAAGACGCGAGCAGCCAAAGAGCGATGTTTCGCACCCGGCGATCGCGGTGAACCTCGACGCCTGCATCCAGTGCACGCGCTGCGTGCGCGCCTGCCGCGAGGTGCAGGTCAACGACGTCATCGGCTATGCGTACCGCGGCGACCGGTCGGTGCCGGTGTTCGATTTCGACGACCCGATGGGCGAGTCGACCTGCGTCGCCTGCGGCGAATGCGTGCAGGCGTGCCCCACCGGCGCGCTGATGCCGGCACGCGGCGTCGGACTGAAGCCGATCGAGCAAAAGGTGGACAGCGTCTGCCCATTCTGCGGCGTCGGGTGTCTGCTCACCTATCACGTCGCCGAAAACAAGATTCAGTTCGTCACCGGCAAGGACGGCCCGTCGAATCACTATCGGCTGTGCGTGAAGGGACGTTACGGGTTCGATTACGCGCACCATCCGCACCGGCTGACGAAGCCGCTCATCCGCAAGGCGGGGGTGAAGAAGACCGCGGATTTCACGGTCGATCCGGGCAACTGGTCCGAGGTGTTCCGCGAAGCGACTTGGGATGAAGCGCTCGACTTGGCGGCCAATGGGCTGAAAACGATCCGCGATCAGGACCGCTATGCGCTCGCGGGCTACGGCTCCGCGAAAGGCTCGAACGAGGAGGCCTATCTCTTCCAGAAGCTCGTGCGCACGGGCTTCGGCACCAACAACGTCGATCACTGCACGCGCCTTTGCCATGCCTCATCGGTGGCGGCGCTGATGGAGGGCATCAACTCCGGCGCGGTGTCGAACCAGGTGAGCGACGTGATGAAGGCGGAGCTCGTGTTCCTGATCGGCGCGAACCCGGCCTCGAACCACCCGGTGGCCGCGACCTGGATGAAGAACGCGGCCAAGGCGGGCGTGAAGCTCCTCTACGCCGACCCGCGGAAGAGCGAGCTCTCGCGCCATGCGTGGCGCATGCTGCAGTTCAAGCCGGACACCGACGTGGCGCTGCTCAACGCGATGATCCACACGATCATCGACGAGGGGTTGGTGAACCAGGAGTTCGTGCGCGACAGGACCAGCGGCTACGAGGCGCTGAAGGAGAATGCGAAGAACTTTTCGCCCGAAAAGATGGCGCCGATCTGCGGCATCCCGGCGGAAACGATCCGCGAGGTGGCGCGTGCCTACGCCACCTCCAAAGGCTCGATGATCTTGTGGGGCATGGGCATCAGCCAGCACGTGCACGGCACCGACAACGCGCGCTGCCTCATCGCGCTCGCGATGATGACCGGCCAGATCGGCCGCCCGGGCACGGGACTGCATCCGCTACGCGGGCAGAACAACGTGCAAGGCGCGTCGGACTCCGGCCTTATTCCGATGGTGTTCCCGGACTACCAGCGCGTGGACAACGACGAGGCGGGCAGCCGGTTCGAAAAGCTGTGGGGGACGAAGCTCGATCGAAAGCCCGGCCTCACCGTGGTCGAGATCATGAACGCCGCCTATGACGGAAGCATCCGCGGCATGTACATCATGGGCGAGAACCCGGCGATGTCGGATCCGGATCTCGAGCACGCGCGCGCGGCAATGGCGAAGCTCGGGCACCTGGTGGTGCAGGACATCTTCCTCACCGAGACGGCGTATCTCGCCGATGTGGTGCTGCCCGCCACCGCGTGGCCGGAAAAGGACGGCACGGTGACCAACACCGACCGCA
>VBCM01000295.1 GCA_005883675.1 Betaproteobacteria bacterium | reverse complement strand
GAGCATGAGCGGCGCAACGTTCGGTGTCGGAGGCATCTGTGCCGCGAACCATCAGATGCGCGTTTGGCTGACGTAGAAATCACCTAGCGCTCGGCGTTCAGCCGCGACTTGCAATGAGCAATTCACAAGACCGATGCTCGCCGACACAACTGCATCGAACAGTGAAACAGCCGAACGCTAGCGCTTTGGCAGTTCCTCCGCGTTCCAGCCGCCGCCGAGCGCCCGGACGAGGCCGACCGAGGCGGTGAGCCGCCGGCCGAGGACATTCATCGCGGCGCTCTGGCTGTTGTAGGCGGTGGTCTGCGCGGTGATGACGTTGAGGTAGCTCACCACGCCGGCCTTGTACTGGTTGATGGTCAGCTCGAGCGCGTGCAGCGCGGATTGCGCGACCTCGTCCTGCAGCACGGCTTCCTGCTCGAGGATGCGCAGCGCGGCGAGATTGTCCTCGACGTCCTGGAAGGCGGCGAGCACCGTCTGGCGGTAGGTCGCGACCTGCGCGTCGTAGGCGGCGAGCGCCTGCTCGCTCGCGGCGCGCCGCGCGCCGGCGTCGAACAGGCCCTCGGCCGCCGCGGCGCCGAGCGACCAGAAGCGGCTCGGGGCCGAGAGGAGATTCGCGAGCGTCTGGGCGCGGAAGCCGGTTGAGGCCGAGAGGTTGAGCGTCGGGAAGTACGCGGCCTTGGCCACGCCGATCTGGGCGTTGGCCGCCGCCGCGGCGCGCTCGGCGGCTGCGATGTCGGGCCGCCGCTCGAGCAGCTCGGAGGCGAGCGCCACGGGCACCGGCGGCACCTTGAGGACAAGGTCGGCCGGCGCGAGCGCGAAATTCGCCGGCGGCTCGCCGACCAGCATCGCGATCGCGTGCTCGAGCTGCGCGCGGTTGACGCCCACGTCGATGAGCTGCGCCTGCGCGCTCTTGAGCTGCACCTCGGCCTGCACCACGTCGACGCGCGCGACGACGCCGGCGGCGTAGCGGTTCTGGGTGAGCTCGAGCGAGCGCTGGTAGGCGCGCACCGTCTCCTCGAGGAGGCGCTTCGTGGTGTCGGCGACGCGCAGCGCGAAGTAGTCCTGCGCGAGCGTGGCGCGCGCCGCGAGCCGTGCCGCCTCGAGGTCGGCGGCGCTCGCCTGCCAGCTCGCTACGTCGGATTCGACCGTGCGGCGGATGCGGCCCCACAGATCCACCTCCCAGCTCGGGACGCTCAAGCCGACGTTGTAGTTGTTCACCGCGCCGGTGGCGAAATTGGGCTGGTTCGCGAGTGACGGTGCCTTGCTGCGCGTCACCGAAGCATTCGCCGTCACCGTGGGGAAGAGGCTGGCGCGCGCCTGGTCGGCGACCGCGCGCGTCGAGCTCGGGATCGCCGAACACCTCCCACCACGAGCCGCGCGGCAGCTCGTCGCGCGGCTGCGCCGCGTGCCAGCCTTCCAGCTCCTTATAGGTCGCCGGCACCGGTGCGTCGGGCCTGCGGTAATCCGGCCCGACCGCGCATCCGGCGAGCGCCAGCACCGTGACCAGGACGCGCTTCATGCGGCGGCCTGCGCCCGCTTGCGCCGCACGGTGCGCATCCACCAGTTGTTGAAGCGATCGACGTAGAGGTAGACCACCGGCGTCGTATAGAGCGTGAGGAGCTGGGAGAGGATCAGGCCGCCGACGATGGCGATGCCGAGCGGCTGGCGCAGCTCCGCGCCGTCTCCCCGGCGCAGCACCAGCGGCAGCGCGCCGAGCAGCGCCGCCATCGTGGTCATCATGATGGGCCGGAAGCGCAGCAGACATGCCTCGTAGATCGCCTGCTGCGGCGCCATGCCGCCGCGCTCGCGCTCGAGCGCAAAATCGACCATCAGGATGGCGTTCTTCTTCACCAGGCCGATGAGGAGGAACACGGCGATCAGCGCGATCACCGTGAACTCCGCCTTGAACGCCAGCAATGCGAGCAGCGCGCCCAAACCAGCGGAAGGTAGCGTGGAGAGGATGGTGAGCGGATGCACCGTGCTCTCGTAGAGCATGCCGAGCACGATGTACATCGTGAGGATGGCGGCGAGGATCAGCCACGGCTGGCGCGCGAGCGTCGTCTGGAAAGAGCGCGCGGTGCCTTGGAAGGAGCCGTAGACGGTGGCCGGCACGCCGATGCGCGCCATGGTGTCGTCGATCGCCGCGGACGCCTGGGAGAGTGACACGCCCTCCGGCAGGTTGAAGGAGATGGTGGAGGCGGCGAACTGGCCCTGGTGGTTCACGGAGAGCGGCGCGTTGGAATAGTCGTAGCGCGCGATCGCCGCGAGCGGCACGCCGCCGTTGGGCGTAGCGATATAGACGTCCTTCAGCGCCTCGGGGCCTTGCGCGTAGCGCGGATCGACCTCCATCACCACGCGGTACTGGTTGCGCTGGGTGTAGATGGTGGAGACGACCGACTGGCCGAAGGCATTGCCGAGCGTCTGGTCGATGATGTCCGG
>VBCM01000005.1:8461-14000 GCA_005883675.1 Betaproteobacteria bacterium | reverse complement strand
CGCATCGACGTCCTTTCGTCGCACCTCTCGCGGCGCACGCAGGTCTGGATCGACATCTTCGGGCTGGTCTTTTTTCTGCTGCCGATGTCGCTTTTCATCATGTGGCTCTCCTGGCCCGTGTTCATGAACGCGTGGACGAGCGGCGAGATCTCCGGCAGCGCCGGAGGCCTGATCCGCTGGCCGGTACGGCTGCTGGTCCCGCTCGGGTTCTTCGTGCTCAGCGCGCAGGGCATCTCCGAGCTCATCAAGCGCATCGCGTACCTGCGCGGACTGATTCCCGACCCGGTGGAGAAGCACAAGGATCCCGGCCTTGATGTAGTGCTGGACGTCCAGCAGGAGGGCAAGCGATGAGCGCCTGGATCGTCGCCAACATCGCGCCCATCATGTTCGCCGGGCTCGTCGTCTTCCTGCTGCTCGGCTTCCCGGTATCGTTCGCGCTTGCCGCGCTCGGCTTGTCCTTCGGCCTAGTCGGCATTCACCTCGGACTGCTGAACGAGGCGCTGTTCCAGGCGCTGCCCGAACGCATTTTCGGCATCATGTCGAACGACACGCTGCTCGCGGTGCCATTCTTCACCTTCATGGGATTGATCCTCGAGAGGAGCGGCATGGCCGAGGATCTGCTCGACACCATCGGGCAGCTCTTCGGCCCGATTCGTGGCGGCCTCGCTTACGCGGTGGTCTTCGTCGGCGCGCTGCTCGCGGCGACCACCGGCGTGGTCGCGGCCTCGGTCATCTCGATGGGCCTCATCTCGCTGCCGATCATGCTGCGCTACGGCTACGACCGGCGCCTCGCGAGCGGCGTGATCGCCGCCTCGGGCACGCTCGCGCAGATCATTCCGCCGAGCCTGGTGCTGATCGTGCTCGCCGACCAGCTCGGCCGCTCGGTCGGCGACATGTACGCCGGCGCGATCTTTCCCGGCCTGGTGCTGACGGCGCTTTACGCCCTGTTCGTGCTCGGCATGACGATCCTCTATCCGAGCTTTGCCCCGGCGTTGCCGCCGGAGGCTCGCCCGCTGCGCGGCTGGAAGCTCATTGCCCGCGTGGTGTTCGTGCTGATCCCGCCGCTCGCCCTCATCTTCCTCGTGCTCGGCACGATCTTCATCGGCGTCGCGACGCCGACCGAGGGTGGCGCGATGGGGGCGACCGGCGCCCTGGTGCTCGCGCTCATCAATCGGCGCCTTACCTGGTCGCTCCTGCGCCAGGCGATGAACTCCACGGCGAAGCTCACCACCTTCGTGGTGTTCATTCTCGTCGGCTCGACGGTGTTCAGCCTGACGTTCCGCGGCGTGAACGGCGACCTGTGGATCGAGCACCTGCTCACCAGCCTGCCGGGCGGCCAGCTCGGCTTCCTGATCGTGGTGAACGTGCTCACCTTCCTGCTCGCCTTCTTCCTCGACTTCTTCGAGCTCGCGTTCATCATCGTGCCGCTGCTCGGCCCGGTGGCGGAGAAGCTCGGCATCGACCTCATCTGGTTCGGCGTGCTGCTCGGCGTCAACATGCAAACCTCGTTCATGCATCCGCCCTTCGGGTATGCGCTTTTCTATCTGCGCAGCGTCGCGCCGGACAGGGAGTACATCGACAAGTTGACGCGCAAACCAACCGCTCCGGTCAGCACCGGCCAGATCTACTGGGGCGCGGTGCCCTTCGTGGTGATCCAGGTGATCATGGTGGGGATCGTGATCATCTTCCCCTGGCTCGTCACCGGCAACATCGAGCGCACGACATTCGATCCATCGAAAGTGAAGATCGAGATCCCGCAGGAAACGCCCGAGGAGCAGCGCGACGAGGCGACGCCGCCCGATTTCGGCGCGCCGCCCGGCGGCGCGCCGAAATCCGAGCAGGCTCCCGGCGACGATTTGCAGAAACAGTTCGGCGGGAAATAAAAAACCCCGCCGCAGCGGGGTTTCTTCCGAGCAGGCGCGGGTTACTTTGCGGCCTGTCCGATCTTGGAGTTGAACGCGTAGCTGTCATAGCGCTGCTCGGCGACGCGGAACCACAGGAATTGCTCGTTCCTGAACTTGAGCCACTCGGGATAGATGCGCGCCCAGTGCTTGCTCTTCGGCTTCAGCTCGTCGTAGAGCTCATAGGCCGCCTTCTCCGCCGCTTCCAGCACCGCCGGCGGGAACGGACGCAACTGCGTGCCCGAGCCCACCAGCCGCCGCAGCGAGATCGGGTTCAGCTCGTCGTACTTCGCCGGCATCCAGACGTTCGCTTCGGCGCACGCCGTCATAAGGGCCGCCTGATAGTGCTTGGGCAGCTCCTCCCATTTCTTCAAATTGACGAGCGTGTGCAGCATGGGGCCTCCTTCCCAGAAGCCCGGGTAGTAGTAGAACTTCGCGACCTTGTTGAAGCCAAGCTTCTCGTCGTCGTACGGGCCGACCCACTCGGCCGCATCAATCGTGCCTTTCTCGAGCGCGGGATAGATGTCGGGGCCGCCGATGAGCTGCGGCACAACGCCGAGCTTTGCAAGCACCAGCCCGGCCATGCCGCCGATGCGCATCTTCACGCCCTTCAGGTCGGCGACGGTCTTGATCTCTTTGCGGAACCAGCCGCCCATCTGGCAGCCGGTGTTGCCCGCGAGAATCGCCTTCATCCCGTACTCCTTCATGAGCGGCTCCAGCGCCTGCTCACCGCCGCCGTGATACCACCAGGCATTCGACTGCCGCGTGTTCGGGCCGAAGCATACGGCGCAGGCAAGCGAGAACGCCGCATCCTTGCCGAAGTAGTAGTAGAGCGCCGTGTGGCCGAGCTCGACGGTGCCTGCCTGCACTGCATCGAGTACCTGCAGCGCCGGCACGATTTCGCCGGCGGCGAAGGGGCGGATCTGGAATTTGCCGTCGGTGAGCTCGCCCACGCGGCGCGCAACGAGGTCCGCGCCGCCGAAGAGCGTGTCCAGGCTCTTGGGCCAGCTTGCGGCAAGGCGCCACTGGATCGTCGGTTGCGACTGCGCGATCGCCGGCGCGGCGACCGCTCCGGCGGCGACGCCTGCCGCCGCCTTCTTAAGGAAGGATCTCCGTTGCATGCTTTTCCCTCGGGGTTGGTTGGAAATGAGCGCGGGATTGTAGGTCAATTGAGCCGCGCGCAGCGCGCCGAGACCTCCATCAGGCGCGCGCGCACTTCATCGAGATCGGAGGCCTGCGGCTCTCGCTCCAGGTAGTCGCTGAGGTCCTTAAGCGCCGCGCGGTAGCACTCCAGGCGCTGATACACGATGCCGCGGTCGCGCAGCTCCGCCGGGGCATCGGGCGCGACGAGCAGCATGCGGTTCAGCACGGCGAGCAGTTGCTCGGGCTGGTCGGTGTCGCGGTAGATCGCCTTGAGGTTGCGCAGCACGCGCGCCAGGATCTGGCGGTTCGTCGCCGGCTCGAGAAATTGATCGAGCGGCAGCTCCGCCACCGGCACATTGCCGGCGACGCCGGGCGGGATCACGCGCGCTAGCCGGCTGCGCAGATCCGCCTCGGACTGGGGCACGCCGCCCTCGAAAGGATCGAGCACCAGCATGCCCGTGCGTAGCCGCAGCCGCACGAGAAAATGCCCCGGGAAGGACACGCCTTCGAGCGGCAGGCCCACGCGCCGCCCAAGCACTATGTAGAGCACCGCAAGGGTGATCGGAATGCCGGTGCGCCGGTCGAGCACTTCGTTGAGATAGCTGTTGCGCGGGTCGTAGTAGTCATCGGCGTTGCCGTGGAAGCCGAGATCCTCATAGAGGAACTCGTTCAACGCCGCGACACGCTCCTCGGCGCCATCTGCTTGCGGCAAGCGCGCGCGCAGCTTGAGCGCCATGCGCTCGATATCACCGAGGTAGCGCTCGATCGAGAGCGCGGGATAGGCGTCCTCGGCGATCATCAGGCAGGCCTGCGCGAGATCGATGCGCGCGTCGTCCTGCGCGAGCACCTGGGCGAATGCATCGAGGCGAGCGCTCATCAGGTCGCCGCGCGCCGCGAGAAGTCGCGCGGCCGGAAGCCGAAGAGCGCAAGGCACGCGCCATAGGCGAGCGTACCGAGCACGACGAGGCCGGCGAGCGCGGGGAGCTTCCTCTGCCAGCCCGCCGCGAGCCACCAGCTCGCGTGTCCCATGGCCGCAAAGAGCAGGGCCGCCATGATGGCGACGGCGCAGAGCACTTTCAGCAAGAACATCGCCCAACCCGGCTGCGGCGTATAGGCGCCGCTCGCGCGCAGCGCGCGATAGAGGAGCGCCGCGTTCACGCACGCCCCGAGCCCGATCGCGAGCGCAAGCCCCGCATGCTTGAGCGGCACGATGAACGCCAGGTTCATGAGCTGCGTAAGTATGAGCGTCAGGATGCCGATCTTCACCGGCGTAGTGATGTTCTGGCGCGCGTAGAACCCGGGCGCCAGGATCTTCACCAGAATCATGCCCACGAGGCCGATGCTGTAGGCCACCACCGCGCGCTGCGTCATCCAGGCATCCTCGGGCGTGAAGCGCCCATAGTGGAAGAGCGCCGCGATCAGCGGCATCGCGAGCACTGCCAGCGCCACCGCGGCGGGCACGGCGAGGAGCACGGTGAGCCGCAGCCCCCAGTCGAGCAGCCGCGCGTATTCCGCATGGTCGGCATCCGCGTGGTACTTCGAGAGGCTCGGCAGCAGGATCGTGCCGAGCGCGACACCGAGCATGCCGGCCGGAAATTCCATCAGCCGGTCGGCGTAATAGAGCCACGACACGCTGCCGGAGACGAGGAATGAGGCGAAGATCGTATTTATCAGCAGCGAGAGCTGGCTGATCGACACGCCGAAGGCCGCGGGTGCCATGAGCTTGAGGATGCGGCGCACGCCCGGATGGGAGAAGTCGAGCCGCCAGCGCGGAAGAAGGCCCATCCGGTAGCGGTATGGCACCTGCAGCGCGAGCTGCAGCACGCCGCCGACGAACACCGCCCAGGCGAGCACCACGATCGGCGGATCGAAGTGATCGGCAAAGAACGCGGCGCCGACGATGAACGAGACGTTAAGCAGCGCCGGCGTGATTGCCGGCACCGAGAAACGGTTCCACGTGTTGAGCACGCCCGCCGAGAAGGCGACAAGCGAGATGAACGCGATATAGGGGAAGGTGA
This sequence comes from Betaproteobacteria bacterium, assembly GCA_005883675.1. Taxonomy (GTDB): domain Bacteria; phylum Pseudomonadota; class Gammaproteobacteria; order Burkholderiales; family SG8-39; genus SCGC-AG-212-J23. Next base: position 8,938 of record VBCM01000005.1, on the reverse strand, counting down.
TGCGCAGCATCGTCACCGTGAGACCGAACTTTCCCGGGTCGCTGGCGAAGCCCGGCGCCGAGATGTAGACGATCAGCGGTGCGAGCGCGATGCCGAGCAATGCCGCCGCCACCAGGGCAAGGAACAGCGCGGTCGCCGCGCCATCGATCAGCGTGCGCGTTTCCTGCGCCGGCTGGCGGTTCTTGTGCTCGGCGAGCACCGGCACGAAGGCCTGCGAGAAGGCGCCCTCGGCGAACAGGCGCCGCAGCAGATTGGGAATCCGGAAAGCGACGAAGAACGCGTCGGTCGCGGCACCGGTACGGAATAGCGTCGCGATCAGCACATCGCGTACCAGCCCGAGCACGCGCGACACGAGCGTCATGCTGCTCACGGTCGCGAGCGCCCTCAGCAGATTCATGCGGGAATTATAGCTTTCATCCGCGGAAAACCTTGCGCGGGCCTTCGACACCGATTACAATTGCGCCCTTTCTTTCGGGG
>VBCM01000005.1:6882-8443 GCA_005883675.1 Betaproteobacteria bacterium | reverse complement strand
GGCGGCCGGCAACAAGGACGCCGCGCTCGCCTCGTTGCACGAGTCGCAGCGCGTCATCGACCGCGTAGTGGCGAAGGGCATCCTGCACCGCAATGCAGGGGACCGTCACAAGAGCCGCCTCGCGCAGGTCATCAAGACGCTGAAGTAGCCTACGCCGTATCGCCCACACGCTGCACTTCGGCGAGCCGGGTGCGCTCTTCGATGCGGCCCTCGCGCACCCGCAGCTCGTTGTCTTTCGCGAAGTTGACGAGGAAGCGATAGGCCATCGGCTCTATCTCTCCAAGCCGCCGGTCCACCACCACGCAGCGCACGCCGTCCACCGTGATCGGATGCACGAACGGCGAATACTGCATACGATGATCGCCGCCGAACGCGGCCATCACGCCGCAGAGCCGCTCGGCCCAGTCGCTCGGCCGGAAGGGTTTGCCATCGAGAGTGATTGCCTGGATCACGAATTCGGCCGCTGCCGATTCGGGCATGCGCCCGATTATAGGGGCTAGGTCGTGGCGAAACCCGCGAGCCGCATCCTGGTGGTCAACGACGAGCCGCTGGTGCTGCGCGAGTTCGTCAAGGGCCTGAACGCCGCCGCGCGCTCGCTCGACAATCCGCTCGGCATCGGCTTTACCGGCGTCACCACCGCAAGAGAGGCGCTCGCGGTGATCGCGCGCGACGGCGACCTGCAGGCGGTGCTCGTCGACGACACGCTCTACACGCTGAAGAACGGCCGCCAATCCAAGGCGCAGATGTCGGCGCTCGAGCTCGTCCAGCGCATCACGCGCTTTCGGCCCGAGCTCGACGTCTACATCCTGATCGCGCGCGAGGAGGAAGATGACATCGTCGACGCCTTGTTTGCGGAAGCGGTCGACGGCTACTTCTACCGCGAGGAGCGCGACTACCGCGGCATCTACCGCATCCTCAACGCGCAGATCCAGGAGCGCGCGCGCACGCCCTTCTACGACCAGCTGAAGAACTACGTCTGGATGGCGAAGGACCAGTGGCACACGCCGGGCCATTCATCGGGCGAGTCGCTGCGCGGCAGTCCGTGGGTCAACGACTTCTACGATTTCATGGGCGAGCACGTGTTCGACGCCGACCTGTCGGTATCGGTGCCGATGCTCGACTCGCTGATGGAGCCGAAGGGCGTGATCTCGGAAGCGCAGGCGAAAGCCGCAAAAGCATTCGGCGCCAAGCGCACGTTCTTTGCGACCAATGGGACGTCGACGGCGAACAAAGTCATTTTCCAGACGCTGCTCGCGCCGGGCGAGAAGCTGATCCTCGACCGCAACTGCCACAAGAGCGTGCACCACGGGGTCGTCCTCTCCGGCGCGCACCCGGTGTATCTCGACTCCGCGCTGAACCGCAAGTACGGACTCTACGGCCCGGTGCCGAAGAAGGTGCTGCTCGGCGCCATCCAGCGCCATCCGGACGCGCAGGCGCTCATCATCACCTCGTGCACCTACGATGGGCTGCGCTACGACCTGCCGCCGATCGTCGAGGCGGCGCACAAGCGCGGCATCAAGGTGATCGTCGACGAGGCCTGGTACGGCTTCGCGCGCTTTCA
>VBCM01000005.1:0-6771 GCA_005883675.1 Betaproteobacteria bacterium | reverse complement strand
GCGAGCCTCGACATCGCGAGGAAGCAAGCGGTGATGGAAGGCTACAAGCTGCTCTCGCGCACGCTCGAGCTCGCAGCAGAGGTACGCAAGCTCATCAACTCCACGCGTGTTTTTCGAGTGCTCGAGCTCGACGACCTCCTGCCGCCCGAAGTGCGCGCGGACGGCATCCAGCTCGACCCGACCAAGGTGACGATCGACATCTCGGGCTGCGGCTACACGGTGGAGGACCTGCAGAAGGAGCTCTTCGAGCGCTACAACATCCAGGTCGAGAAATCGACCTTCAACACGCTCACGCTGCTGCTCACCGTCGGCACCACGCGCTCAAAGGTTTCCCGGCTCTACGACGCGCTGATGCGCATCGCGCGCCAGGGCCGCCCGCCGCGGCGGCTGGTGCAGACGCCCGAGATCCCCGGGTTCACGCGGCTGCGCTGCCTGCCGCGCGACGCCTATTACTGCGGCGGCGAGCTGCTGCCCGTGTTCGACGAGCGCGAGCGCATCAACCACCAGCTCGCCGGCCGGATCTGCGCCGACCAGATCGTGCCCTACCCGCCCGGCATCCCGGTGCTCGTGCCCGGCCAGCTCGTCACTCCCAAGATTCTCGACTACCTCGGGCGGCTGCTCCACTCGCACAAGAGCCTGGAGATGCACGGCGTCGTGCACGAGGCGTACCTGCCGTGCATCCGGGTGTTGAAGAGCGCCGAGGAACGGGGCCTGAAACGCCTGTCTTGAAGAAATCTGCTAGGATTTTCCGAACGGCGGCTGGTGCCGCCGTTTTGCTTTAGGGAGCCCGTCATGTCCCATGTCATGAACACCTACGCGCGCCAGAGCGTCGCCTTCGTGCGCGGCGAAGGCGTGTGGCTCTGGGACGAGGAAGGCCGGAAGTACCTCGATGCGCTCGCCGGCATCGCCGTCAACACGCTCGGCTACGGGCATCCGAAGTTCACCCGCGCGCTCTCGGCGCGCATCGCCTCCGGCGTCATCCACACCTCCAACCTGTGGCGCATCCCGGACCAGGAGGCGGCGGCCGACCGCGTGGCGGAGATCACGGGACTCGAGGAGGTGTTCTTCTGCAACTCGGGCCTCGAAGCGAACGAGTGCGCCATCAAGCTCGCGCGCAAGTACGGCCACGAGCGCGGCATCGCGGAGCCGGCCATCGTGGTGATGGAGAAAGCGTTCCACGGCCGCTCGCTCGCCACGCTTTCCGCCACTGGCAGCCGCAAGGTGCAAGCGGGCTTCGAACCGCTCGTCTCGGGCTTCGTGCGCGTGCCGCTCAACGACCTGGAAGCGGTGTGCCAGGTCGCCGAGCACAACAAGAACGTGGTCGCCGTGTTCATCGAGCCGATACAGGGCGAAGGCGGCATCAACGTCTCGCGGCTCGAATACCTGCGCGGCCTTTACGAGCTCTGCCAGCGCAAGCAGTGGCTCTTCATGTCCGACGAGGTCCAATGCGGCCTCGGTCGCACCGGCAAATGGTTCGTGTACCAGCACGCGGGATTCCTCCCGGATGTGGTGCCGCTCGCCAAGGGCCTCGGCTCCGGAATCCCGGTCGGCGCCTGCGTCGTCGGCGGCCGCGCCAAGGGCGTCTTCAAGCCCGGCAACCACGGTTCGACTTTCGGCGGCAATCCGCTGGCGATGACGGCCGTGCGCACCACGATCGACGTGATCAAGGAGGATGGGCTGATGCAGAACGCCGAGCGCGTCGGCGCCGTCATCCGCAACGGCCTTGCGGAGGCCTGCGGCGGGCCGGGCGTCACCGAAGTGCGCGGCATGGGACTCATGATCGGCGTGGAGCTCGATCGAGCGTGCGGCGATCTCGTGCGCGAGGCGCTCGCGGCGGGCCTCGTCATCAACGTCACGGCGGACAACGTGGTGCGCATGCTGCCGCCGCTCGTGATGAACGAGGCCGAAGGCCGCATGGTGGTCGAGCGGCTCGCGCCGCTCGTGAAGCGCTTCCTGGAAAAGCGCGTCGCCGCCTAGTGTCGCAGCCGAAGGCGCCGCTGCGGCATTTCCTGCAGTTCAAGGACTTCTCGCGCGCGGAGCACGAGCACGTCTTCGCGCGCACCCGGGCGATCAAGGACAAGTTCAAGCGCTACGAGCGCTATTGGCCGCTGGAAGACCGCACCCTCGCCATGATTTTCGAGAAGCCGTCGACCCGCACGCGCATGTCGTTCGAATCGGGCATGCACCAGCTCGGCGGCGCGGCGATCTATCTCTATACGCGCGACTCGCAGCTCGGGCGCGGCGAGCCGGTGGAGGACGCGGCGCAGGTGATCTCGCGCATGTGCGACATCATCATGGTGCGCACTTTCGAGCAGGACATCATCGAGCGGTTCGCGCGCAAGTCGCGCGTGCCCGTGATCAATGGCCTGACGGACGAATACCATCCCTGCCAGATCCTCGCCGACGTCTATACGTACATCGAGCAGCGCGGCGCGATCCGCGGCCGCACGGTGGCGTGGATCGGCGACTCGAACAACGTGTGCAACACCTGGCTGCAGGCGGCCGCGATCTTCGACTTCAAGCTGCATATCTCCACGCCGCCCGGCTATGAAGTCGAGCCTGAGCGCATGAATCGCAACGCCGAGACCTTCGCCGATCCGATGGCCGCGGCGCGCGGCGCGCACCTGGTGACGACCGACGTGTGGACGTCGATGGGCTTCGAGGCGGAGAACGAGGAGCGCCGCAAGGCCTTCCACGACTGGCAGGTCGACGCGGAGATGATGAAGGCCGCGGCGAAGGATGCGCTCTTCATGCATTGCCTGCCCGCGCACCGCGGCGAGGAAGTGGCCGCCGAGGTGATCGACGGCCCGCAGAGCGTCGTCTGGGAGGAGGCTGAGAACCGCCTGCACACGCAGAAGGCTTTGCTTGAATTCCTGCTGCTCGGCAAAGTAAGCGGGTCATGATTGGGGAGATCAGCATGAGAGCATTCGCTTGCCTGCTTTTCGCCGCGGCCATGGTTGCCGCCCGGCCGGCGCCAGCGCAGCACGTCGGCGATTTCGAGACGCGCAAGGGCGTCGAATACGCGACGCACGACGGTGTGCGACTCGCCGGGGACCTTTACCTGCCCAAGGCGGCCGGCCCGCATCCCGCGATCGTCGCCATCCACGGCGGCGGCTGGCAGGCGGGCGGTCCGTTCGGCTACCAATACTGGGGGCCTTATCTCGCGAGCCGCGGCTACGGCGTGTTCACCATCAGCTACCGCCTCTCCAAGCCCGGGCAGAAGACGTTTCCCGAAGCGCTGCATGACGTACGCGCCGCGATCCAGTTCCTCAAGGGCCGGGCGAGCGAGCTGCGTGTCAATCCCGAACGCATCGGCGTCATGGGCGACTCGGCCGGCGGGCATCTCGCCGCGCTGGTCGCACTGGCTGGCGACAACCCGGCGTTCGCCGGCGCATACAAAAGCGACGCGTACAGCGGGCACAGCACGAAGGTGAAGGTCGCCATCCCAATCTACGGCGTGTTCGACATGTACCAGCAGTGGCTCCACGACCTCGAGGCGCGACCGCGCGATTCGATCGTCGAGAAATTCCTCGGCGTAAGCGCGAGCGACGACAAGCGTCCGTACTTCGACGCCTCGCCGATTTCGTATGTCTCCGCGAAGAACAACGCCACCTCGTTTCTGGTGGTCTGGGGAACGCGCGACGACATCGTCGATCGCGTGACGCAGTCGGAGGCCTTCATGGCTGCGCTCAAGCATGCGGGCTACTTCGTGCGCCCCGTGCCGGTCGAGGGCGCGCCGCACTTCTGGGTTTGGGACCCGGTGGACGAGTCCAGCCACAACGGCTTTCTCGCCCCGCGGCTCCTGCGCTTCCTCGCGCAGCGGCTTTAGGACGTCTTTTTCTTTTCCTTTTCCGGCCCGAGCAGCGGCACGCCGCCGGTAGCCGATTCACCCAGCAGGCCGGCCTCGCCGTACAGGCGCAGCTTGTCGCGCGTATCGGTGATGTCGAGATTGCGCAGGGTGAGCTGGCCGATGCGGTCGCCGGGGGCGAAGAACTGCTCTTCGCCCTTCTCCATCGTCAGGCGCTCGGGCTTGTAGGTGAGGTTGGGGCTGCGCGTGTCGAGGATCGAATAGTCGTTGCCGCGCCGTAGTTCGAGCGTCACTTCGCCGCTGATCGCGCTTGCCACCCAGCGGCTCGCGGCTTCGCGCAGCATCAGCGCCTGCGGGTCGAACCAGCGCCCCTGGTAGAGCAGCCGCCCAAGGCGCCGGCCATTCATGCGGTATTGCTCGATCGTGTCCTCGTTGTGGATGCCGGTGACCAGGCGCTCGTAGGCGATGTGCAGGAGCGCCATGCCCGGCGCCTCGTAGATGCCGCGGCTCTTCGCCTCGATGATGCGGTTCTCGATCTGGTCGGACATGCCTAGGCCGTGTCGCCCGCCGATGGCGTTCGCCTCCGCGAAAAGCGCTACCGCATCGGTGAAGCGCTGACCATTCAGCGCCATCGGCCTGCCCTCCTCGAAGCGCACGCTGACCCGCTCCGGCTTGATCGCCACATCCTCACGCCAGAAAGCGACGCCCATGATCGGCTTGACGATCGCAAGGCCCTTGTCGAGGAGTTCGAGGTCCTTCGCCTCGTGCGTGGCGCCGAGGATGTTGGAGTCGGTCGAATAGGCGCTTTCGGCGCTCATCTTGTACTCGAGGCCCGCACCGGCGAGATATGCGGACATCTCTTTCCTGCCGCCCAGCTCGTCGATGAAGCGCTGGTCGAGCCACGGCTTGTAGATGCGCAATGCCGGGTTCGCGAGCAGCCCGTAGCGGTAGAAGCGCTCGATGTCGTTGCCCTTGTAGGTGCTGCCGTCGCTCCAGATGTCGACGCCGTCCTCGCGCATGGCGACGACCAGCATCGTGCCGGTCACCGCGCGGCCGAGCGGCGTGGTATTGAAGTACGTCGCGCCGGCGGTCGAAATGTGGAAGGCGCCGCACTGGATCGCGGCGATGCCCTCGGCGATGAGCTGCGCCCGGCAATCGATGAGCCGCGCCTTCTCCGCGCCGTAGGTGAGCGCCTTGCGCGGGATGTCCTCGTAGTCGGGCTCGTCGGGCTGGCCGAGGTCGGCGGTGTAGGCGTACGGGACGGCGCCCTTGCCGCGCATCCAGTGCAGGGCGGCGCTGGTGTCGAGGCCGCCGGAGAAGGCGATGCCGACTTTTTCGCCCTTGGGCAGCTTGCTCAGGATCTTCGCCAAACGCTCGTCTCCGGCAAAAGCCAATCATAAGTGATCCGGCGCGAGCCGCTAGAATGCGCCGCGTGCGCATCCTGGCCGGCCTTCTCCTCTGCGCAAGCAGCGCGCTCGCCGCGCCGTTCGCGGTGCAGGTCGGCGACGCGCGCCTTGCGCTCGACGCGCCGCCGGGGTTCGCCGACGTGCAGGACACCGGCTCGCCGCGGCTGCTCGAGCTCGCGGAGTCGCTCACCTCGGCATCCAACCGCATCCTGCTCTTCGCGCTCGAAGACGCCGACGTGCGCCGCTTCAGCCTGGGCGACTCGCTTGAGCTGCGACGCTACGTGATCGTCGTGACGCCCAAAAACCTGGAGAGCGCGCGCGTGACGCTCGCCGCGTTCCACGCGCTCGCCGCTGACTCGCTGCGCGAGCTCGGGCCGCCGGCGCCCGCGTCGACGGACGCGCGCCAGTATCTCGATGCGCAGCCGCGCGGCCGGCCGGGCCTGCTCGCCGAGCTGCGCAAGGACCATGACGTGATCGCCGTGCTGCAAGGCACGCGGCTGCCCGATGCGCCGCGCTCGCGCGACGCGCCGCCGCGCTACCTGCTCTCGACGATGGCCCTGATGCTCGCGCGCGGCAAGGCGCTCAACCTCGCGATCTACACGAGCTACGGCGGCGAGGCCGACCTCGAGTGGATCCGCGGCACGACGCTGCGCTGGATCGACGAGCTGCAGCGGCTCAACTTACGCTAAAGCGCGGTGGCTGAGCGCGTCCGTCTTGAGCGCCCGACATTACGCGCAGCCGCTGAATTTCTGGCGGCAGTGCACCGCAGCCGTAAGCTGCACAAGCCCTGGGTCAGAGCGCCGAGCACCGCGGTGGCGTACCGCGCCTATGTGCGGCGAGTGCGAACCCCAACCCATGTCGGCTACCTGATCCGGCTGCGCAGCTCCGGCGAGCTCGTCGGCGTTGCGGGCATCAGCGAGATCGGTTGATGACCGAGGGCTTGTCGCTGGTGATCAAACAGGCCTTCGGAGCCCTGCGGTTGCATCGGCTGGAGGCGAACGTGCAGCCCAGCAACCGGGCCTCGCTCAGGCTGATACGCCGGCTCGGGTTTCATCGCGAGGGTTTTTCGCCGCGCTATCTCAAAATCCGCGGTCGCTGGCGCGACCATGAACGTTGGGCTCTTCTCGCCGACGAGTAAAATTGCGCCCGCATGCCCTCGTTTGACGTCGTCTCACAGGTCGACCGCCAGGAAGTGAAGAACGCGGTCGAGCAGACCAACAAGGAAGTTTCCAACCGCTTCGACTTCAAGGGCTCGGATGCGCGGGTCGAGCAGAACGAGCTCGTGCTCACGGTCTACGCCGACGACGAGTTCAAGCTTGGCCAGGTCCTCGACGTGCTGCGCGCGCGGCTGGCCAAGCGCAACGTCGATGTGCGCTCGCTCGAGCCCGGCGCGATCGAGAAGATCTCCGGCGACAAGGTGAAGCGCCCGGTCACGCTGAAAGTCGGCATCGCGCAGGAAAAGGCGAAGCAGATGCAGAAGCTCATCAAGGATTCCAAGCTCAAGGTCGCCGCGTCGATCCAGGGCGACGCGGTGCGCGTCTCAGGGGCGAAGAAGGA
>VBCM01000004.1 GCA_005883675.1 Betaproteobacteria bacterium | reverse complement strand
GCGCTCGGCACCATCGTTTATTTCTGGTACCAGCTGCGGCCGCCGTCCTCGCTGGTGAATCTCAATCCACCGCCCCAAGCCGAGGCGAGGGCGCCGATCGCGCAGCCGACGCAGCCAGCGGCGCTCGCTACGGCGAGCGTCGCTCCATCGAGTGGCATCCCCGGCCTTCCGGCCACGTCCCCGAAAAGCGCCGCACCCGAGCCGACGCCCGCCCCCGCGGCGCCCGCGCCGCGCGCGAGTGTCGAACCGCAGGTGGAGACGCCGCGGCTGCGGCCCCTAGAGCCGCGCCGCATCGCGCAAGCGCTGCCCGCGCTCCCGCAAACCGCCGCCACCGTCTCGCGCAATCCGCCGCAGGTGCATCCGAAGGTTGCGGCGGGCTACGCGGCGTATGCCGCCGGCGACCTGACCGGCGCGCGCAGCGCGTACGAGGAGGCGTTGCGCGACGAGCCGGCAAACCGCGATGCGCTTCTCGGGCTCGCCGCGCTGGAGGTCCGTAGCGGCCGCTACGAGAGCGCGGAAGCGTGGTACCTGCGCGCGCTGCAAATCGATCCGCGGGACGGCGACACGCAAGCCGCGCTGATCGCGCTTCGCTCGGGACGCAGCGACCCGCTGGTCACAGAAAGCCGCGTGAAATCGCTGATCGCCGGCGAGCCGACGGCGCATGCGCTGCACTTCACCCTTGGCAACCAGCTCGCCGCCCAGAACCGCTGGGCCGAGGCGCAGCAGGAATACTTCAAGGCCTACGTCGCGGACTCGGACAACGCGGATCTTGCCTACAACCTCGCCGTCAGCCTCGACCACCTGCACCAGCGCCGCCAGGCGCTCGAGTATTACCAGCGCGCGATCAGCCTGGGCGAGAAGCGCGGCGCGGGTTTCGACCTCACCTCGGCCCGCGTCCGTGCCGCCCAGCTCGCGCTCTAAAGCAGCCCCGCCGATGAATTCGCCCGGCAATCCCCAAGCGAAGCGCCATCTCGGCCAGATCCTGATCGACCAGGGCATCCTGACCGAGGACCAGCTGCGCATCGCGCTGCTCGAGCAGACCAAGAGCCACGTGCCGGTCGGGCGGTTGCTGGTGCAGCTCGGCTTCGTCTCGGAAGCCACACTGCGCGATGCGCTCTCCGAGAAGCTCGGGCTGCAGGCGGTGGACCTCGGGCGCATCATCGTCGACCCGGCCGCGCTCAAGCTCGTGCCGCGCGACATGGCGCGGCGCTATCGTGTCTTCCCGGTGGCGCTCGACCGCGGCCAGAAGAAGTTCATCGTCGCGCTCGCCGACACGAACAACATCGTCGCGCTCGATCAGCTGCGCGCGCATCTCAAGGGTGATTACGAGCTCGAGCTGCGCATCGCCGGCGACTCGGAAATCGAGCGCGCGATCGAGCATTACTACGGCCACGAGTTCTCGATCGACGGCATCCTGAAGGAAATCGAGACCGGCGAGATCGACTACAGCACCGTCGCCGAGGGCGACGAGTACTCGCAGCCGGTGGTGCGGCTCATCTCGGCGCTGATGGCGGACGCCGTGGAGCGCGGCGCATCCGACATCCATTTCGAGCCCGAGCAGAACTTCCTGCGCATCCGCTACCGCATCGACGGCGTGCTGCGCCAGATCCGCTCGCTGCACAAGACTTACTGGCCGGCCATGGCGGTGCGCGTCAAGGTAATGGCGAAGATGAACATTGCCGAGACGCGCGCGCCGCAGGACGGGCGTATCTCGGCGAGCATGTCGGGGCGGGTGGTGGACTTTCGCTGCGCGAGCCTGCCGACGACGCACGGCGAGAACCTGGTGCTGCGCATCCTCGACCGCCAGAAGGGCATCGTGCCGCTCGACAAGCTCGGGCTCGAGGAATCGCAGCTCGAGTTGCTCAAGCGCATGATCGCGCGGCCCGAGGGCATCATCCTCGTCACCGGCCCCACCGGCAGCGGCAAGACCACCACGCTGTACTCGATCTTGAATCACATCAACTCCGACACCATCAACATCATGACGCTCGAGGATCCAGTCGAGTATCCGATGACGCTGATTCGCCAGACCTCGGTCTCGGAAGCGGCGAAGCTCGATTTCGCGAACGGCATCCGCGCGCTCATGCGTCAGGATCCCGATGCCATCCTGGTGGGCGAAATCCGCGATCAAGAGACCTCGGAGATGGCCTTCCGTGCGGCGATGACCGGCCACCAGGTGTACTCCACGCTGCACACCAACTCGGCGGTCGGCGCCTTCCCGCGGCTGCTCGACATCGGCATCGTGCCCGACATCCTCGCCGGCAACATCATCGGCATCCTCGGCCAGCGGCTGGTGCGCCGCCTGTGCAGGACCTGCCGCCAATCCTACGACCCCGACGTGCGCGAGCGGCGCCTGGTAGGCATCACGCCCACCGAGCCCGCGGCGATATTCCGCGCGGTGGGTTGCGACCAATGCGACTACCAGGGCTATCGCGGCCGCCAATCGATCATGGAACTGCTCAAGATCGATTCGGCCATCGACGAGCTCGTGGCGCGCCGCGCCACCGCGCGGGAGATCCTCACCGCCGCGCGCGCCAACGGCTTTCGCACGCTCGCCGACGACGGCGTGCGCCTGGCGCGCGCTGGCGTCACCAGCCTCGACGAGGTGATGCGGGTGGTCGACCTGACCGACCGCATGGCCTAAGGCGCTCGATGCCGCTCTACACCTACAAGGCGGTCGATGCGCGCGGCAAGCACATCCTCGGGCGGGTCGAGGCGCTGAATCTCTTCGATCTCGAGCAGCGGCTGATGCGCATGGAGCTCGATCTCGTTACCGGCGCGCCGGCGTGGCAGAAGACCGCGCTCTTCGGCGGACGCGTCGCGCGCCAGGACCTGATCAACTTCTGCTTCCACCTCGAGCAGCTCACCACCTCCGGCGTGCCGGTGCTCGAGGGGCTGGTCGATCTGCGCGACAGCGTCGAGGCGCCGCGCCTGCGCGAGGTGGTGGCGGGACTCGTCGAGTCGATCCAAGGCGGCCGCAGCCTGTCGCAGGCGCTCGCCGAATTCCCCGAGGTGTTCAGCAAGGTGTTCGTAAGCCTGGTGCGCTCGGGTGAGCAGACCGGCAAGCTCTCCGAGGTGCTGACGGGGCTCATCGAAACGCTCAAGTGGGAAGACGAGATCGCCTCGCAGACGAGAAAGCTGCTGATGTACCCGATCATCGTCGGCACGATCGTGCTCGGCGTGACGTTCTTCCTGATGCTCTACATCGTGCCGCAGATGGTGAGCTTCATCCGCAGCATGGGACAGGCCATTCCCTGGTACACGCAGGCGCTGATCTTCGTCTCCGAGGCGCTGCGCGATTACTGGTGGGCGGTGCTCGCCGCGCCCTTCGCGGCCTGGTTCGCGCTCAAGCTCGCGATGAAGAGCAATCCCGCGATCGCCTACGCGGTGGACAGCTACAAGCTGAGAATGCTCCTCATCGGACCGATCCTGCGCAAGATCATCCTGTCGCGCTTCGCCTCCAGCTTCGCCATGATGTACTCCTCGGGCATCACGGTCCTCGACGCCATCCGCAGCTGCGAGGAGATCGTCGGCAACAAGGTGCTCGAGCAGGCGCTGCGCACGGCGGGCCAGCAGATCGGCGAAGGCAAAAGCCTCACCGTCGCCTTCCAGGAGCTCGAGCTCTTCCCGCCGCTCGTCATCCGCATGCTGCGCGTTGGCGAAAACACGGGCGGCCTGGACAAGGCGCTGACCAACGTCACGTACTTCTACAACCGCGACGTCAGGGACAGCGTCGCCCGCCTGCAGGCCGGCATCCAGCCGCTGCTCACCCTGGTGCTCGGCTTGCTGCTGCTGTGGGTGATGATGGCCATGCTCGGCCCGGTGTACGACTCCTTCACCAAGCTCAAGTTCTAGCCGTGACCAAGCGCCTCATCCTCTATCTCAGCGCCGACGAGCACTATCTCTATCGTGCCGAGCGCACGGCGCTCGAGCTCGAGGGAAAGTTCAGCGCCGACGAGGCCGGCCTCAACGCGTTTCGCGAATACCTGCGCAGCGCGCAAGGTGCGCTGTTTGCCGTGCTCGCCGACCTTGCCGGCGAGGACTTTCACGAAGAGCAGATTCCCTATCTGCGCGGCGCGGACCGCGAAGCGCTGCTCGCGCGGCGGCTCGCCCAGCGCTATCGCGACACGCGCCTTGCGGCTGCGCTCTCGCTCGGCCAGGTGCTCACGCCCGAGCGGCGCAACGAGCGCGTGCTGCTTGCCTCGTTCACCAACACCCAGCAGCTCTCGCAGTGGCTCGATGCGCTGGAAGAGGCCGGCGCGCGCCTCGCCGGCGTGTACTCCACGGCGCTCGTCGCCCCGGCGCTCGCCGCCGCGCTCGGCGCGCGCGATGCCCGGGTGCTGCTTGTGAGCGCCAACCGTGCGGGCCTGCGCCAGTGCTACATCGAGAAGGGGCGGCTGCGCTTTGCACGCCTCGAGCGCATCGGAGAACTCGCGCCCGAGGCGCTCGCCGGCTTCGTGCGCTCGGAGACGCAGCGCCTGGTGCAGTACCTGATCACGCTGCGCGCGCTGGCGCGCGAAGCGGGCCCGATGCAAGTGCTGGTGATCGCGCCGCCCGGCCGGCGCGCCGCCTTCGAGCAGGCGCTCCACGCCGACGGCCGGCTTACGTTTCGCACCATCGATTACGCCGACGCGCAGCGCGCGCTGAAGCTGCGCCGGCTGCCGGAGGGAGCGGCGGCCGAGGCGCTGTTCGTGCATCTCGCGGCGCAAAAGCCGCCGCGCCAGCAGTTCGCGAACCGCGACGAGCGCCGCCGCTATCTGCTGTGGCAGCTGCAGCGAGCCATCGTCGGCGCGGGCGCCGCAGCCTTCTGCCTGTGCGCGCTCGTCGGCGGCAGCCGCTCGCTGGACGTGATCAACGTGCGGACCGCGACGGCCGAGCAGCGCGAGCTCGCGCGCAGCGCCGCGCAGCAATACCAGCGCATCACGTCGAGCTTCCCCGTCACTGACACGAGCACTGAGAACCTCAAGGCCGCGGTGGTCGAATTTCGCCGCATCGCCGAGCGCAGTAGCAATCCCGAGCCTGCCTTCATCCACATATCGCGGGTACTGCAGAAGTATCCGCAGGTCGAGCTCGATGCCTTGCGTTGGAGCGTGGGCAAGCCGGGCGAGGTGCGCCTGCCCACTGCGCGCACCCAGCCGCAAGGCGCCGCCGAGCCAATCGACACGATGGTGTTGGTCGAGATCTCCGGGCGCGTGAATGCCACGCAGCGCAACGACTACCGCGGCATTACCGCGCAGGTACAAAGCTTCGCCAGCGCCTTGGTCGGCGCGGGATACGAGCTTGTGCGCACGCAGCTCCCCTTTGACGTCACCTCGGAGGGCGTCTTGAGCGGCGACATCGGCGGCTCGGCCGAATCGGGCGAGGCGCCGCGCTTTACCGTCGTGCTTGGGCGGCGGCTGCGATGAGGCTTACGCGAGGGGAGCTCAAGCAGCTCGCCGGCCCGGTGGTGGTGGGGCTCGTGCTCACGCTCGGCGGCGCCGCGCTCGTCTGGAGCACCGGCGAGGCGCTGCGCAGCGGGCAGCGCCATTTCGCCGCCGCGCAGGCCGAGGAAAAGATCGATCTCTACCAGCGCCTCAAGCAGTTGCACATCCTGGGCGAGGAGCGGCGGCTTGAGTGGGCCGACGCTATGGCGCGCATCCGCAAGGAACGCGAGCTCCTCGACCTGCGCTATACGGTCGAGCGCCAGCGCCTGCTCACCTCCGTTGCCGCCAAGCCCGGCAACATCGACTTCTACGCGAGCACCATGAAAGTGGACCTCGCGCTGCTGCACGAAGAGGACCTGCTGCGCTTCCTCGCCGACCTGCGCGAATCCGGCAACGCCTACTACGCCGTCAGGAAGTGCGGACTGATGCGCACCGGGCAGGCGGTGAGCGGCGCCGGCATGACGCCGCGCCTGCGGGCCGACTGCGAGATCGACCTCATCACCCTCGTGGACCCGGCGAAGAAATGAACCGCGCCATCGCCCTCCTCGCGCTCTTCCTCGCCGCCGCGGCCGCCCAGGCCGACGAGCTCGGGCGCCTTTTCTTCACGCCCGAGCAGCGCGCCGCGCTCGATGCGCGCCGCAAGGCGCGCATGCCGGACAATCCCGCTTCCGTCGTCGCCGCGCCCGTGACCCGCGTCGACGGCTTCGTCAAGCGCTCGGCCGGCCCTTCGACCATCTGGATCAACGGCGAATGGACCACGGAGAGCGCGCCGGAAGCGCCGCGCATCGCCGAGCCGCCAACCGTATCGGTGAGCGTCGGCGAAAACGCCGGCCGCGTTCGGCTCAAGGCCGGTGAGACCCTCGACCGGGGCAACGGCGAGGTACGCGATGTCATCGGCGACGGCGAGATCCAAGTACGCCGGCAGCATCCGACGCAATGATGCGCCATCGCCAACGCGGTGCTGCGCTGATCCTGCTGCTCGTCGTGCTGGCGCTCGGCGGCACGTGGTACCTCATTTCGCGCATCCACGAGCGAAGCGCCGATTTCACTGCCCGCAATCGCCAGCACAACGCCGCCCTTCTCGCCGAAGCCAAGCGAGCGCTCGTCGGCTACGTGGCCCATCAGGCGGCTGTCAGCGGGGAGAACAACCCTGGCGCCTTCCTGTGCCCGGAAGCCCCGGCAAACGTCGGTACAGGCAACGAAGGCATTGCATCGGGTAATTGCAGCTTGCCCGCCGTGGGCCGCCTGCCCTGGAAAACGATCGGCATCGAAAAACTCACGGACGCGGGCGGCGAGCCGCTCTGGTACGTCGTGGCGAGCGGCTGGGCGAAGCCAAGCGCGGTCGGTACGACGGTCATCAATTCGAACTGCACCGACCCCGCCTCCGGCATGGCGTGCTTTAGCGGCCAGCTAACCGTAGACGGCCAACCTAATGCCGCGGTCGCGCTCATCATCGCGCCTGGGCCCGCGATGAAGGTGCAGGCAAGCGCGGGGTGCAACGCGCGCAACCAGTCGCGCCTGGCGCCCGCACCGACGATGGATCCGCTCGATTACCTCGAGTGCTTCAACGCCGTGACCTACACGTTCGTCACCGCCGCGCCCAGCGCTTCCTTCAACGACCAAGTGGTAAAGGTGACCGCCGCGGAAGTGCTACCGCTCATCGAGGGCGCGGTCGCCGACCGCTTTTCACGCGAGTTCGGCGCGCAGATGAAAACCGCCTACTCGGGCGGCATCTGGCCCGCAGCGCCAGTGCTGCCATTCGCCGTGCCGTTCAACGGCGACGTCACGACCAGTCCACGCAACAAGCTTCAGGGCGCGAGCGGCATCACGGCCGGGCTGCTGCCCAGCAGCTACGCGTTCGCCGGTCCCTGCAGCTGCGACACCGGTGTGAGTGCGCCGTGCTTCTGCAAGGCGAACAGCCAAGGGCAGAGATCGCTTGAGTTGTGCAACACGACCGACCCGCGCTGTGATTCGGGCTTTGTCTCATGGCGCATTTCAGGCGCCTGCGGTGCGGCCAACTGCACGACGGTTACGCGCACGGCCGGAGCGGCGCTGCATTCGTATAACTGCACCGTGTCCGGAACTCCAAGCACGCTCACAT
Organism: Betaproteobacteria bacterium; assembly: GCA_005883675.1. Taxonomy (GTDB): domain Bacteria; phylum Pseudomonadota; class Gammaproteobacteria; order Burkholderiales; family SG8-39; genus SCGC-AG-212-J23. The sequence goes on along the minus strand of VBCM01000004.1, from coordinate 4,392 downwards.
GCAACATCAATGGCTCCGCGCTGCTGTCCGATCCGGGAATGTCCATCAGCCTGGACGCCGTTGCGAACAATGCGGGCATGACGCTGCGCCAGGCGAGCAGCCCGACCGGCACATCGCAGGCGCCGCAGATCACCGGCGTCGATACCTCGTTCAACAATCCCTTCGGCTACACCGTCACAGCCGGGACATTGAATAGCGACGGATCGGCCACCGTGCGCGTCAACGCCCAGTTCGCGGCCGGCAGCGGCTCCATCCTGCTTCTATTGAGCGGCCTCACGTGCGGGCTCCTCGGCCTTCTTTGCCTTCAATACACGATCTCGGTGCCGATGGCGATACTCGCCGACCACGCGCTCATCGACCCGACGAATTCGCAGTACGGCTGGCTCTACCGCAACCGCTGGCAGGAGGTCTCGTACTACGCGATCGCACCCGGGATCGCGCCGAGCGGCGCGCGTTCCTGCACGACATCGACTAGCTGCCTGCAGGTGAACTACAGCCCGGATGCCGGCAAGCATCGTGGCATCCTCGTGATCGGCGGCCAGAAGCTCGCCACCCTGGACGGCAGTGGCAATCCGTATACGCAGGTTCGTCCGGCGACGGCCGCGAAGGACATACTCGATGACCTCAATGCGAATGGTGCTTCGACCTACGAGCTGCGTTCGCCGACCCTTGTCATCAATCGCAGCTTCAACGATCACTTCGCAGTGATCGACAAGAACTGATGTCGCGCCTGCGCCACGATCCGCAAACCGGCTTCACCCTCGTAGAACTCGCGGTGGTGCTGACCATCGTGGCCTTTTTGCTTAGCAGCCTGATGTACACGCTCTCGGCGCAGACGGAGCAGCGCAATTTCGAGGACACACGCCGCCGTCTCGAGCAGGCGCGCGAGCTCGTACTTTCCTTCGCCATCGTCAACGGCCGCCTGCCTTGTCCGGCGCGCAGCAACAGCGCCGGCGCGGAGGTGCGCGACACCGCAAGCGGCCGCTGCTGGGACGGCACGACGGAGGATTACTACGGCGGGGCGCTGGCCGGCGGCGCCAAAGGCGGTTTCCTGCCCGCGGTCACGCTCGGGCACCCGAATGTGGACCCGAGCGGCTATGCATTGGATGCTTGGGGCAATCCCATTCGCTACGCCGTGGCGAAGTCCATCGCATCGTTAACGTGCTCGGGAACGTTCACCAACCCGCATTGGGTTAACGCGGCCAATATGAAGGCGAACGGCATCGCGTGTCAGCCGGGCGATTTGCTGATCTGCAAATCGTCCACCGGCATTACGAGTTCGGCTTGCGGCGGCGGCGCGAATCAGCTGATGTCCCAAAGCCTGGTGGTAGCGATTATCTTTTCGACGGGCAAGAACGGCACCATCTCGGGCGGCACGGGGGCCGATGAATCGAAGAACCTCGACGGCGGGGGAAACGCCGACCCGGTATTCGTCTATCACACGCCCACGCCCGCCGACTTCCCGCAAGGCGAGTTCGACGATCAGTTCACCTGGATCACGGTGGGCGAGCTCTACGGCAAGCTGATCGCCGCCGGCGCGCTGCCGTAATCGCCCTTGCTCCCGAGCAAGGCAAAGCACACCGCGCCGTCCGCGTTTTTCTCCAGCACCAGGCGATAGCCGCTCGCCTCGGCTTGCCGCGCCGCCTGGTAGAGGCCGATTCCCAGGCCGCTCGTCGACGCCACCGGCCCGCGCAAGAGTCCCGCCACGACTTGGGGCGGGACGGCGCTGCCGGTGTCGCATACCCGCAGGCCCTCTTCGTCCATTGACACGCGTACGCTGATCTGCGGCTCGTCACGCCGCTTGGCGAGCGCGTTTCTGATGAGGTTGTCGGCCACGCTGTCGAATAGCGCGCGCGGCAGCCTCGCGCTGGGCGGAAGCAGCGCCGGTGCAAATTCCACCGCTTCGCCTTGATACTGGCGCGCGAGCGTCTCCCACCATTGCGAAGCGGCCACCCAGGCCTCCGCATCGGCCTGCGGGCGCTGCAGCCGCTCGAGCGTCTGTGCGAGCCGCTGGGCCACCAGCGGCAACTGCCGGCGCACGAGCGCGTTGAGCCGCGCCGAATCGGCGCTCTCCGCGGCCGCCACCGAGCACAGTACGTTCAGCGACTGCAGCAGGTTCTTGATGTCGTGGGTGGTGCGCGCCCCGGTCTCGTGCACCGCCTGCAGGTAGCTCGTCTCGCGCAGCTTCTCCTCGCGCAGCTTCGCGGCGTAGAACTCGGCGAGGAGCTGGCCGAGGAGATGCAGGTGCCATTGCAGCGCCGGGCTCAGGCGATAGCGCGAGAAGATGCGCAGCGCGAGCTCGCCGTTCGCGAACTCCACGACGTGCACGGTGTGCTCGCCCCGCTCGCCCTCGGCGCTGCCGGCGCGCCAGGCAACGCCCGCCACGGAGGGCAGTCGCGCGAGCGCCGCGATTGCCTGCTCTAGGAAGCGCGCGGGCCGCGACTCCTCCTGCTGCGCTCGCGCGAGCACCTGCAGCCAGCGCTCGACCGGCAGGCCGATCGAGAAGAGGTAGCGGATGAAGAACACGCCGAGGCCGCCCCCGGCGCGCGGGTTCCAGGCGAGGCCCACGAGCAGCACCGCCGCCGCGGTGAGGAACACGGTATAGGTGAGCGACTCCAGGTAGCTTGTGCGCGTCAGCGTCATGAACGTGAAGCTGCCGAGGATCACGACCACGAGCAGCAGCATCAGGAACACGCTGTAGAAGAAATCGATGATCTGCGCGCCCTCGGCGGCTTCGGGCTCGGCGGGGAAGAGCGCGATCAGCACGAAGAGGAACGGCAACGCATACTCGGCCGCTTGCCGTATCTCCGGCGTGATTTCGCGCCGTGGCGCGATCTCGGGCAGGATCGCGATGGCAAGGAGCGCAAGCAAATAGAGGAGCATCACCAGATAGCAGCGCCGCTCCCACTTCGCGTGATGCTGGTAGACCTTGCCGCCGACGAGCCCGGCGATGATCACCACCCAGAAGGCGAGCAGCCACCAGTCGAGGCGCAGCATCACCGCGAAGGCGACGAGCGAGAGGATGAATCCCTGCGTCGGCGACACGCGCTGCTCGGCACGCAGGAACGGCTGCCACAGGAGAAGGAGGCCGAGGTGAGCGAGGAGCAGCGCGCGCGCCCACGGATCGGCGACGCCGCGGAACACCGCGATGTGCAGCAGGAGCAGCATCGCGATGACGACGAACCGCCAATAGCGCTGGCTGTAGGTCCAGGTCGCGTTCGCGAAGCGGTTGAACACTGCGTGGTCGAGGCTTGCGTGTTGCATGGGCTCGCGGACTAGTCTACAAACGAAAGCATGCCAGCGTTAATTCTCGGGCGCCTCGTGCTCGTCGAGGCGCGCCGCGGCGGCCTGGTGTGGCTCGCGGCGCTCGCGCTCCTCGCCGGCATTGCCTTGAGCGCCTTCCTCGCGCAGCTCGCCATCACGGAGAGCCGCCTGCTGCAGGCTGCGGTGGTTGCGGCCCTGCTGCGGGTCTGTGCCGTGTTCCTGCTCGCGGCGCAGGTCGTGGCGAGCGTGCGGCGCGAGATCGACGACCGGCGCCTCGAGCTCATGCTGGCACTGCCGCTTTCGCGCGCCGCGCAATACCTCGGGCGCCTCGCCGGCTTCATCGCACTCGGGTTCGTGCTCGCCATCGTGTTCGCGCTTCCGCTCCTGCTCTGGGCGCCGGCGGGCGCCGTGCTTGCCTGGGGACTGTCGCTCGCTTTCGAGCTCGCGCTCGTCGCCGCGGCGGCGCTCTTCTTTGCCATGTCGCTTGGGCAGGTCGTGAGCGCGCTCGCCGCCACCGCCGGCCTTTATCTGCTCTCACGGAGCATCGGCGCGATCCAGGCCATCGCTTCGGGCCCCCTGGCCGAAGATTCACTCGCGCACGAGCTCGCGCGCCGCGCGGTGGACGGCGTCGCGCTTCTCCTGCCGGCGCTCGACCGCGTTACGCGCACCGAGTGGCTGCTTTACGGCACGCCCGATGCGCGCACCTATGCGCCGCTCCTCGCCGGCATGCTCATTTACATCGTGCTGCTGGCGGCCGCCGGGGTATTCGACTTCGCGCGCCGCGCTGCATGACGCGTGACGAGCGGCCGCTCAACGCGCTGCCCGCCGGGCTGTGGCTTGCGCTCGCGCTTGCGCTTGCCGCGCAGATCGCCTGGCGCGCGCATGAACCGTCAGCGAGCGTGCGCGAGGCCAACCTGCCGCCCGCGCCTTCGGCCGCGGCGCTGCGCCTCGCTAGCTTCGGCGAGCCCGAGGCGGCGGCGCGCCTAGCCATGCTGTACCTGCAGGCCTTCGACTACAGCGGCGCCAATGCCAACCCGTACCGCCGGCTCGACTACGGGCGGCTCACCGACTGGCTCGCCGCGATTCTCGAGCTCGATCCGCGCAGCAACTACCCGCTCTTCGCCGCCG
>VBCM01000003.1 GCA_005883675.1 Betaproteobacteria bacterium | reverse complement strand
GGCGATGCGCTTCGAGAAAGTGGCGTATCACGACTACGAGGGCGTGGTGCTGGAAATGGACGAACGCCGACGCCTGCTCGCCAATCTTGGCCATGCGGAAATCATGTTCCTGCGCAATCACGGCACACTCGCGCTCGGCAAGACCGTCGCCGCAGCTTTCAACAACGCCTATCGCCTCGAGCGTGCCTGCCGCGCGCAGTTGCTGGCGCAAAGTGCGAACGATCGGCTGCTGCTGCCGCCCGCCGCGGTGATCGAGAAGACGGGACATCTCTACCGGCCGGAAGTGCGCCGGCCGATGGGCCTTCTCGAGTGGCCGGCGATGCGCCGCCTCGCCGACCGGCTCGATCCGTCTTACAAGGTCTAATGCACGTCGTCGAGCGCTATGCCGCGTGGGCCGCGGACTGGCGCGCGCGGCCGATCCCGCCGGAAGTCGCGCACCACGCGAGACGCGCGGTCATCGATTGGCACGCCGCGCTTTACCCCGGCACTGTGGTAGCGCCGGCGACGCTGCTCAAGAAGGCGCTCGCCGCCAACGACGCGCGCACCGTGGCGCTCATCAACGGCGCCGCTGCGCATACGGTCGAGGTGGACGACATCTATCGCGACGGCATCTATCACCCCGGCGCGCCGACCATTGCCGCGGCGCACGCGCTTGGCTTCGAGCGTCCCAACTTCCTGCGTGCCGTGATCGTCGGCTACGAGATCTCCACGCGCATCGGCGCCGCCATGGGCCGCGCGCATTACCGCTACTGGCACAACACGGGCACCATCGGCTGCTTCGGAGCTGCGGCAGCGGCGGCCGAAATATTGAAGCTGAGTGAAAAGCAATTTGCCCATGCGCTCGCCACCGTGGCGACGTTCGCGGCGGCGCTGCAACAGGCGTTCCGCATGGACTCGATGTCGAAGCCGCTGCACGCGGGCCGCGCCGCCGAGGCGGGCGTCACGGCGGCGCTCGCGGCGCGCGAGGGCGTCACCGGCTCGCTCGACATCATCGAGGGCGAGGCGGGCTTTGGACGCGCGATGGGCGACAACCCGGATTGGGAGCGCGCGCTCGCCGGGCTGGGGCGCGATTTCCATATCACGCGCATGACGTTCAAGAACCACGCGTGCTGCGGTCATACTTTCGCCGCGATCGATGGGGCGCTCGCGCTCAAGGCGCGCATGGGCGTACAACCGGCAGAAATCGACCGCATCGACGTGGGCACCTATCGCGCCGGCGTCGAGGTGGCGCACTACGCCGCGCCGCCCGCCTTCGAGCCGCCGCGCCTGAACGATCCGGCGACGCGCGCGCTCATGGCGAAAGTCGCCCCTTCGGTGGACGCGGAGCTCGACGCCACCTTCCCTAGCCAGCGCGCGGCGCGCGTCGCGATCACGGCGCGCGGCCGGCGCGAGGAGCTGCTGCAGCCGACGCGCAAGGGCGACCCGGATCTGCCGCTGACGGACGCGGAGCTCGAGGATAAATATATGGAGCTCGCCGCGCCCGTCATCGGCCGCGCCGCGGCGCAGGAGCTGCTCGCGCGGCTGTGGCGCCTGGAATGCGCCTAGCGCAGGCGCTGTTCGCGCCGCGCGCGGTCGCCCTGATCGGCGCTTCCGGCGATGCCGGCAAGAACACCGCGCGGCCGCAGCGCTATTTGCGCAAGCACGGCTACGCCGGCCGCATCGTGCCGGTCAATGCCACGCGCGACGAGGTGCTCGGCGAGCGTGCGTATCGGCGCCTTGCCGACGCGCCGGGGGAGGTCGACCACGCGTTCATCATGGTCGAGGACGTCGAAGCCGCGCTCGAGGACTGCGCGCACAAAGGCGTCGCGATCGCGAGCATCTACAGCAACGGCCTTGCCGATGCCGGCGACGCGCCGTCAATGCCGTGCTCGAAGCGGACGCGCTGCCCGCCGGCAGCACGAGCCTCATCTCCCAGAGCGGCACGATGCTCGGCACGCTGCTTTCGCGCGGCGCGGCGCGCGGCCTCGGCTACGCCAAGCTCGTCTCCGTCGGCAATGAGGCCGACCTCGGCGTGGGCGAGCTCGTCGAGCTCCTGGTCGACGATGCCGATACGCGCGTGATCGCGCTCTTTCTCGAGACGGTGCGTGACGCCGAGCGGCTCGCGCACGCGGCGCGCAAAGCGCATGCGGCGGGAAAGCCGCTCGTCGCCTACAAGCTCGGTCGCTCGGCGCTGGGCGAAGCCCTCGCGCGCTCGCATACGGGCGCGCTCGCCGGCACGGACGTGGCGCTGGACGCGTTCTTTCGCGATTGCGGCATCGTGCGCGTCGATATGCTGGAGTCGCTCATCGAGATCGCGCCTTTGCTTCGCAATAGAGAACCACCGAACTTGAGGCGCCAAGCGCGCGTAGCGGTGGTTACTACTACGGGTGGCGGCGCGGCGGCGGTGGTCGATCGCCTCGGCCTCGCGGGCATCGAGCTCAGCGGCATGCACGACTTGACCATGGCCGGGAACGCGCAGGGCTATCGTGCAACACTGGAAAACCTGCTCGCGTCCGCCGACTGCGACGCCGTGCTCGCCGCGGTCGGCTCATCGGCGCAGTTCCATCCGGAATTCGCCGTGGAGCCGATCTTGACCGCCCGGCGCACCGCGAAGCCGCTCGTCGCCTTCCTCACGCCGCACGCCGAGCGCTCGCTCGCGCTGCTCGCGGAGCACGGCGTTCCGGCGTTTCGCACGCCCGAAGCGTGCGCCGATTCGCTGGCGGCATTCTTCGCCTGGCGCGCACCACGAGAAATCGGGGTCAGAGCCCTATTTAATTCGCTCATTGCGCAAACGCGCGTCCCCGATTTAATTCGGGCTCCGTCCCCGAATTCGTTCGCGGTGCTGGAAGCGCTCGGCATCCCGGTGGTCGAGCAGGCGATCGCGCAGGCGCCGCAGTACGCCCACGCACTGCGCTATCCGGTGGCGCTGAAGCGCCTCGGCGTCGCGCACAAGACGGAGCAGGGCGGCGTCGTGCTCAACATCGGCGATGGCGCCGAGCTGGCGCAGCAAGCGCGGCGGATGGGCGATGAGCGCCTTCTCGTCCAGCGGATGGAGTCCGGACTTGCCGAGGCGATCGTCGGCTACCGAGACGACCCGGTGGTTGGGCCGCTGGTGCTCGTCGGCGCGGGCGGCACGCTCGCCGAGATCTACCAGGATTTCGCCGTGGCGCTGGCGCCCGTGAGCGAGGCCGAGGCGCTGGCCATGATCGAACGGGTGAAAGGCCTTGCCATCGTGCGCGGCTACCGCAATCTCCCGCGCGGCGATATCGAAGCGCTGGCGCGCGCCGTGGCGACGCTCTCGCGCCTGGCGCTGATCCCAGGGCGGCCGGTGCGCGAGGCGGAGGCGAATCCGCTGATCGTGAAGCGCGAGGGCGTGGTCGCAGTCGACGCGCTCATCGCGCTCAAGGAGTGAAGATGGACTTTGGGCTCTCGAGCGAGCAGGAGGAGTTTCGCGGCGCGGTGCGCCGCTTCGCCGAGAAACATCTCGCCGCCGGGGCGCGCGAGCGCGCCCATGCGCCGGGCTATCCGTGGGACGTCGCGCGCCTCATGGCGAAGCAGGCGCTGCTCGGCATCACCATCCCCGAGGCGGACGGCGGGCAGGGCGGCACGCTCCTCGATGCGGCGCTCGCCATCGAAACCGTGGCGAGCGTCTGCCCGCGCAGCGCGGACGTGGTGCAAGCGGGAAATTTCGGCCCGCTCCGCGTGCTCGCCGAGTACGGCTCGGCCGCGCACAAGGAGCGCTATCTCAAGCGCCTGCTTGCCGGCGAGGCGGTGATTTCGGTGGGCATGACCGAGCCCGAGGCGGGCTCCGCGGTGACCGATCTCAAGACCAGCGCGACGCGCGACGGCACTGGCTGGCGCGTCACCGGCTCGAAGATATTCACCACGCATTCGGCATACGCGGAAGTTTTCCTGGTCTACGTGCGCTTCAGCCCAGGTGTCGGCGGCATTGGCTCAGTGCTGGTGGAGAAGAAGGATGTGCGGCTGGGCAAGACGTCCCGGTTCATGTCGGGTGAGGAATGGGCGCAGATCTATCTCGACGATGTCTACGTGCCGCCGGAGAACGTGCTCCTCGGCGAAGGCGGGTTCAAGAAGCAGATCGCGGGCTTCAACGTCGAGCGCATCGGCAACGCGGCGCGCTCGCTCGCCCTCGGCCGCTACGCCTTTGATGCGGCGCGCGCCTGGGCGCTCGAGCGCCGGCAGTTCGGGCGGCTGCTCTGCGAGTTCCAGGGACTGCAGTGGAAGTTCGCCGACATGAAAATGAAGCTCGATGCCGCGCAGCTACTGCTTTACCGCGCGGCAGCGAACGCCGATCGCGGCTTTCCGTCGCCGGAGGAAACGGCGATCGCCAAGGCGTACTGCAACCAGGCGGGCTTCGACGTGGCGAACGAGTCGCTGCAGGTAATGGGCGGCATGGGCTACAGCGAGGAGACGCTGGTCGAGTATTGCCTACGGCGCTGCCGCGGCTGGATGATCGCCGGCGGCTCTATAGAAATTCTGAAAAACCGCATCGCCGAGCACATCTTCGAGCGCAGCTTCCCGCAGCGCTGAAATCGGGGTCAGAGCCCTAAAAGAATAGGGCTCTGACCCCGATTAGTTGGCTTTGGCGCCGGAGACCCGGACGACCTCCGCCCAGCGCGCGATTTCCTCACGCAACTGCCGGTCGAACTCCGCGGGCGTGTTGCCGACCGGCTCGGCACCGTCCTGGGCGAGCTTCTGGCGCATCTCGGCGGAGTGCGCGGCGCTGGCAACGGCTTTCGCGAGCGTGCGCACGGTGTCGCGCGGCGTCGCCTTGGGCGCGAGCAGCCCGTACCACAGCGGCACTTCTACGCCCCCGACGCCCGCTTCCTTCATGGTCGGCACGTCGGGAAGGAGTGCGCTCCTCTTCGCGCCGGCGACGGCGAGGGCGCGCAAGCGGCCCGATTTGACGTGCGGCCCGGCGGCGACGGGATTGACAAAGGAGAGCTGCACTTCGCCCGCGATTAGCGCGGTGAGCGAAGGCGCGCTGCCCTTGTAGGGCACGTGCACGATGTCCGTGCCGGTGCGCAGCTTGAAGAGCTCGCCCGCGAGGTGCTGCGTGGTGCCCTGGCCGGCGGAGGAGTAGTTGAGCGAGCCGGGCCGGTCCTTCGCGAGCGCGACGAGCTCCTTCACCGACTGCACCGGCAGCGACGCTGGTACGACCAGCAGGTTGGTGCTCTCGGAGAAGATCGCCACGCCGGCGAAGTCGCGCAGCGCGTCATAGGGCGGCGCGCGGTAGAGCGACATGTTGATCGCCACCGCGGGGCTGGTGAAGAGCAGCGTGTAGCCATCCGCCGGTGACTTGGCGACGAGCTCGTTCGCGATATTGGTGCCGGCGCCGGGCTTGTTCTCCACCACCACCTGCTGGCCGAGGAGCTCGCCCATCTTCGCCGCGAGGAGGCGCGCGTTGATGTCGACGCCGCCGCCGGGCGTGAAGCCGACGACGAAGCGCAGCGGGCGGCTCGGATACGGCTGCGCCAACGCTGCGCTGGCGATGAGCACCAGCGCGAGGATCAGGAATGGTTGCGCGCGGCGATGCACAGGTCGATGCGCTCGAGCGATTGCTGGTAATGCCGCGGCCCACCGTAGAGGCCTTTGGCGCGCTCCACGAAGAAGTCGGCGAAAAGCTTGCGCTCCTCGCGCGTGCAGAGCTCGCCGAGCGGCGCGAGCAGCCAGGCGAGGGACGACTGGGGCAGCTTGGCGGCGAGCGCGTCGTAGTTCGCGCGCAGGAAGTCGAACCCGGCGCGGCGGTTGGCGTCGTCGGCGAGCGCGTTGTAGAGGAGATCGTCGGCGTCGCGCCCGTTCACGTCGTTTCGCAGCATGAGGCCGAAGGCGCGGCTGCGCAGCTTCTCGTCGCGCGTCTTCGCCAGCGCGGCGAGGAGGTAATGGCGCTCGCGCAGGTCGGCCGCGGCGAGCGCGGCGCCCTCCAGCTTCGCGTACGTCTCGGCATCGGCAAAACGCGCCGCAGTGTCGAGCACGGCGCTCGTCATGGTCGCGGACACCGCTTCGCGGTTCGCGAGCCAGGCGAGCGCCAGCGTGCCCGCCTGCGCGCGCAGTTTTCCGTCTTCCTCGGTCTTCGCCGCGTACGGCAGGAGGCGCGCGCGCAGCTCGCGCAGGTCATCGCTGTCGGCGGACGCTTCTTCCCACCCGAGCATGGCGGCGAGCGGCCGCACGCGCTGGGCGATGACCTCGCGCTTCGCCCCCGCTTCGCTTTCCGTGAGCCAGGGGTCGCGCAGCTCGTCCAGCAGCTCGATCGCTTCCAGCCGTGCGACGAACGACGCATGCGCCAGTGCGCTATCCGCCCAGGCGAACGCGTCGGCGAGCGGCAGCAAGCCCGATTCGGCGAGCACGCGCGCATCGATGGTCGCCGCCACCATCTCGTCCGCGCTGAGCTCGGCGGCCTGCGAGCGCAGCCGCGCGCCGAGCGCGCTCTCGTAGCGCGGCACGTAGTAGCTCTTGCCGCCCGCGTTCGCGAGGAGCCATGCCGGGCAGGCAGGAGCGTCGAGCTTGAGGCGCGTCGCGCCGTTCTGGATGTCGGCGCATTGCGTCGCGCCGCCATAGCGAACGCACGCCGGAGTGGTCCAGCGGAGCTCCGGCGCGGCTGAGCCGACCGGGCGCAGGCGCTGCTGGCGGAGGGCGAGCGCGGGTTCCTTGGCGCAATCGAGCGCGACGTCGACGAGCGGCACGCCCGGCTGCTCGATGAACCCGCGGAAGACGGCGATGGCCTCCGCACCGCGGCCCGATGCGGCGCCCAGCGCGCGAATGAAGTCCTCCGCGGTGGCGTTGCCGAGCGCATGGCGCTTGAGGTAGCCGCGCACGCCCTCGCGGAACGCCTCGGGCCCGAACCAGTTCTCGAACATCGCCAGCACCGCCGCGCCCTTCTGGTAGGTGATGCTGTCGAACGCGTTGGGGACGTCGTTCTTCTCGAGCACGGGGTTGCGGATGCGACGCGCGCTTGCCAGGCGGTCGAGCTCGAGGGCGCGGCTCCGCGCGTAGTGCACCGACCAGCCGCTCGCCCACTCGGGCCGGTACCGCGCGAGCACCTTGTCCGCCATCCAGGTGGCGAACGCCTCGTTCAGCCAGACGTCGTCCCACCACGCGAGCGTCACCAGGTCGCCGAACCACATGTGCGCCATCTCGTGCGCGCTGATCGCGGCGTAGCGCCGGCGGAATTCCGCGGTCTCCTCGCGCGGCGTGGCAAGGAGGATCGACGAAGCGTAGGTGATGAGGCCCACGTTCTCCATCGCGCCGAACGAGACGGTCTGGGGGATGGCGAGCGCATCGAGCTTCGCGAACGGATAGGGCGTGCCGAAATAGTCTTCCAGCAGCTCGAGGAGCCGCGGCGTCACCTCGGCCGCCCAGCGCGTCTCCGCGCCGCGGCCCTTGAGCGCGATGTAGCGTAGCCGCGTCTTGTTCGCGCCTGCCGTGCCGCCATCGACCACCTCGAACGGACCGACGGCGAGCGCCACGAGGTAGCTCGGCAGCGGCTTCGTCGGCGCGAACTCGTGGCGCGTCCAGCCGCGCCGGCCCGGCGCCGGAGCGGCGTTCAACTGCGGCGTGTTGCTCACCACCACGTCGTCGGCCGGCGCGTCGATGGTGAGCCGCCAGGGCGTCTTCCAGCCCGGCTCATCGAAGCAGGGAAAGGCGCGCCGCGCATAGAGCGGCTCGAACTGCGACAGCACATAGGAATCGCCGCGGTCCTCCTGGCGAAAGAGGCCCTGGCTCCCTACCGTCTCGTCGGCACTACCGAGACGGGGAGGGTGCGGTTTTCCTGCTCGATGCGCACCGATTCGATCGTCAGGCCGGTCGCGTTCAGCCACAGCACGCTCGCATAGCGGTTGATGCGCATGGCGATGCGCGCTTCGCCGCTGAACTCCGCCGCGCGCGGATCGATGGCGAGCTCGAGCGCGTACTCGAGCGGCGTCGCGGTGTCACCGAGACGGAACGCGGGCGGCTGCGGCGTCGCGTCCTGTGCGTGCGCCACCGCGGCGGCGAGCGAGAGCACCGCCCATAGGCATGGGATACGCATGGGTGCGCAAGGATACTAGAATCATTTATGCGCGCCCTCTTCGCTTTCGCAGCAGTTCTCGCCCTCGCCGCTCACGCGCAGACCGCGCCCGCGCCATTTCCGCCGGGCAACACGCAGGACACGTTCTTCGGCACGGTGGTCGGCGATCCGTACCGCGCGCTGGAAGACATCGGCAATCCCGACGTGGTCGCGTGGGCGAAGAGCCAGGGCGACTACGCGCGCGGCACGCTCGATTCGCTGCCCGGCTACGCGGCGCTGAGAAAGCGTGTCGTCGAGCTCGACGAATCGGCGGCCGCGGTCGTCTTCACCGTGCGGCTCGACGCGAAGGGCGACCTGTACTTCACGCGTCGCACCGCGCAGGAAAATACGTACAAGCTCTACCGGCGCGACGCGAGTGGCGCCGAGACGCTGCTCGTCGACCCGGACGACTGGCAGAAGGACACCGGCAAGCCGCACGCCATCAACTATTTCGCGCCGTCGCCTGACGGCACGCTGGTGGCCTACGGCATCTCGGCGGCGGGCTCCGAGGACGCCTCCCTGTACGTTATGGATATCGCCACGCGCAAGCTCATCGGCGAGCCGATCGATCGCGCCCGCTTTCCGCAGGTGAGCTGGCGGCCCGATGGGCGCTCGTTCGTCTATATGCGGCTACAGGAGCGCAAGCCCGGCATGCCGGCGACGGAGAAATACCAGAATAGCCGCGTCTGGCTGCACGAGGTAGGCAGGCCCGCCAGCGCGGACGTGGCGGTAGCGGGCATGGACGTCTCGCCGCGCATGGCGGTGCGGCGGGCGGACCTGCCGTTCGTGGCCATCGTCCCGGGCTCGCGCTACGCCGTCGCGGCGGTGGAGAACGGCGTGCAGCGCGAGGTTGCGCTCTATACCGTGCCGGTCGCGAGCCTCGGCAAGCCCGACGCGCCCTGGACGCGCATCTGCGATTTCGCCGACAAGGTGGTCCGCTGGGCGGTTCATGGCGAGGACATCTATCTCCTCACGTACCGCGACAGTCCGCGCTTCTCGATCATCCGCACGCGGCTCGGCGCCCCCGACCTCGCGCAGGCGACGACAGTTGTGCCGGCCTCCGATCGCGTGCTGACAAACTTCGCCGCTGCGAAGGACGCACTCTACATCGAGGTGCGCGACGGCAACGTGAAGCGTCTCATGCGCCGCCCGTGGGGCGCGCCGGCCGCCCAAGCGGTGGCGGTCCCGGTCGAAGGAGGCGTCGACATCATGGCGACGCGCCATGAGCTCGACGGCGCGGTCGTCGCGCTCGCCGGCTGGACGCGCGCCCGACAGATCTACGCCGTGAACCGCGCGGGCAAAGTATCGAACACCAGCCTCCAGCCGCTCGGCGCGTTCGATGCGCCGGAGGGATTCGTCACCACCGAGGTCAAGGTGAAGAGCCACGACGGCGCCATGGTGCCGCTCTCGATCACCCATCGGGCGGACGTCAAGCTCGACGGCTCGAGTCCGACGCTGCTTTACGGCTACGGCGCCTATGGCATCACCGAGGAGCCGCGCTACAACGCGACCCGCCTCGCCTGGCTTGAGCGCGGCGGCGTGTACGCGGTGGCGAACGTGCGCGGCAGCAGCGTCTACGGCTACGACTGGTACAAGGCGGGCTACAAGGCGACGAAGCCGAACACGTGGAAGGATTTCATCGCCTGCGCGGAGTACCTCATCGAGCAGAAGTACACCACGAGCGAGCGCCTCGGCATCCTCGGCGGCAGCGCCGGCGGCATCCTCGTCGGGCGCGCGATGACCGAGCGCCCGGATCTCTTCGCGGCGGTGGTACCTGCGGTGGGCGCGCTCGACATGGTGCGCATGGAAACCACGGCGAACGGCATTCCGAACATCCCCGAGTTCGGCACCGTCACCAAGGAAGACGAGTTCCGCGCGCTCCTCGCCATGAGCAGCTACCACCACGTGAAGGAGGGTGTCGCCTATCCGGCGGTGATGCTCCTGCACGGCGTGAACGACACGCGCGTCGACTACTGGCATTCGAGCAAGATGGCCGCGCGCCTTCTCGCCGCGACGACATCGGGGAAGCCCGTGCTCCTCAACCTCGACTACGACGCCGGCCACGGCGTCGGCAGCACCAAGGTGCAGCGCCAACGCGAGACCGCGGACTACTTCGCCTTCCTCCTCTGGCAGACCGGGCACCCGGACTTCCAGCGCCACTGAATTCCGTACTAAGTACGTAATACTCGTGCCGGGCATGGCCGCCGCCGTTTTTGTTTGTGCACACGGCGCGGGCGGCCACATGAACGACCGCGCCATGCTCGCCACCGCTGCGGCGCTCGAGCCGCTCGGCATCGAAGTCGTGCGCTTCAACTTTCCTTACCGCGAGCGTGGCTCGCGCCGCCCGGACCCGATGCCCGCGCTGCGCGAGCGCTACGAAGCGGTGGTGGCCGAGACGCGCAAGCACCTCGGCGCGCGTCCCCTCATCATCGGCGGCCGTTCAATGGGCGGGCGTGTCGCCACGATGCTCGCCGCCGACGGCTTCGCCTGCGATGCGCTGCTGCTATTCGCCTACCCGCTTCACCCCGCCGGCCAGCCCGAAAAGCTGCGCGACGCCCATCTCCCGCGCATCCGCGTGCCGGTGCTCTGCTTCAACGGCACGCGCGACGCGCTCTGCCGCCGCGACCTCATGGAGCGTGCCCTGCAAACCGTCACGGCGCCCTGGCGCATGCACTGGCTCGAAGGCGCCGACCATTCGCTCAAGGGCGAGAAAGTGATGCAGGAAATCGCCGCCGCGGTAGCTGACTGGCTGCCGACGATTCAGCGCGCGGCGTAGGCAGCCACGCGCTGCTCCAGCCGGTCGAGCGGGCTCTTCACGCCGCGCGCGCCCTTCACCACGTGCGTATAGATCATCGTGGTCGACACGTCCGCATGGCCGAGCAGCTCCTGCACGGTGCGGATGTCGTGCCCGCGCTCGAGGAGGTGCGTGGCGAACGAATGGCGCAGCGTATGGCAGCTCACCGGCTTGACGATGTCCGCGGCGGTGGACGCCTGCTTGATCGCACGTCCGAGCGTGTCCGGATAGAGATGATGGCGGCGCACGGCGCCGCTGCGCGGATCCACCGAGCGGTTTTTCGACGGAAACAGGAACTGCCAGGCCCACTGGCGCGCGGCGCGCGGGTACTTGCGCGCGAGCGCATGCGGCAGCCACACCTCGCCGTAACCCTCGTCAATGTCCCGCCGATGGAGCGTCCGAACGCGGCCAAGGTGCTCGTGCAGCGGCTGCACGGTGGCCTCAGGCAGCGGCACGACGCGATCGCGCGCGCCCTTGCCGTCGCGCACAACGATGTGGCGGTACGCGAAGTCGATGTCCTTCACCCGCAGCGCCAGGCACTCGGCCTGCCGCAGGCCGGCGCCGTACATGAGCGCCGCCATCAGCCACTTCACGCTCTCGAGCGCCGCGAGCAGCCGGCGCACTTCCGCCTCCGTCAGCACCGAGGGGATGCGCACCGGGCGCTTCGCGCGCGCCAGGCTCGCGAGCCACGGCAGCTCGAGCCCGAGCACCTTCTGGTACAGGAAGAGCAGCGCCGAAAGCGCCTGGTTTTGCGTCGCCGCCGCGACATTGCGCTCCGTCG
>VBCM01000196.1 GCA_005883675.1 Betaproteobacteria bacterium | reverse complement strand
CAAGCGCCGCGGCCCTCCCGCATGCCTGCGAGCGCGCGTAACGACCTCCGCTCGCCGCTGGGAAGCCCGTGGCGTGCTGCGCACCATCTTCCTGATGTGGCGGCTGCGGCTCCTCTATGCCCTCGGCGCCACGCCGCAGCGCCTCGCGCGCGATTACGCCGATCAGCGCTGACTGCGTCGTCATCGTTTTTGCGCGCGCGCCGCTCGCCGGCAGCGTGAAGACGCGCATCGCGCAGCGCATCGGCGATGCCGCAGCGGCGAGGCTGCATCGCACGCTCGTGCTCGCCGCCGTGCAGACGGCGCATGCAGCGCGCTGCGGTCCTGTCGAGCTGCACGTCACGCGCTGCCATGCCTTTTTCCGGACGCTCGGCGTGCCGCTGCGCCTACAGCGCGGCGCCGATCTCGGCAGCCGCATGTACCGGGCGCTCGCTAGTCATCGTCGCGCGATCGTGATCGGCGCCGACGCGCCGGCACTCATGCCGGCCGACATCGCACGCGCGGCGCGCTGGCTGCAGGGCGGCACCGACGTCGTGCTCGCGCCTGCGGAGGATGGCGGCTACGCGTTAATCGGCACGCGCCGGGTGAGGCCCGCGCTTTTCACAGCGGTGCAATGGGGCGGCGCTCAAGTGCTGGCGCAGACGCTGCGCAACGCGACGCGCGTGGGTCTGACCTGCAAGCTGCTGCGCGCCGTGTGGGACGTCGACCGGCCCGAGGATCTCGAGCGGCTCAGAGCGCGCCGTTTTTCTTTAGCGCGGCGGCGACGCGCTCGGCGATGACGTGGTAGCCGGCCGCATTCGGATGGATCGGGTCGGACTTGAGCCGGGCGTCCTTGAGCACCTCGGTGATCACGTCGCCTTCATAGGGCACGTGGAGGTCCTTTGCCGCCGCGGCGTAGAAGGCGGGCGGCGAAGGAAAAACGCCCGGCTCGGGCGTGCCGATCAGCAGCACATCGATGCCGCGGCGCCGCGCGAGCTCGATCATCGCGCGCACATTGCGCTCGGCTTGCGCGTTGCCCAGCCGCCGCAGGAAGTCGTTGCCGCCGATGCAAAGCAGGAGCAGCCGCGGTGCATGCTCATCGAGAGCGGCGGGCAGCCGCTCGAGCGCCTGCGCGCTCGCTTCACCCGGCACGCCGTCGCGCACCACGCGCCGCCCGATGAGGCTCTCGAGCTGCGCAGGATAGCTTTCCGCTTCCGCGGCGCCGGTGCCGTAGGTCAGGCTGTCGCCGAAGGCGAGCACCACCGCTTCGCGCGGCAGGCGCTCGAGGCGCGTGCGCTCGCCGCATGCCGCGATGCCGAGGGCGAGGACGAGCGTCAAAAGGAAGAGCAGCGGACGGCTGGCTGACACGGGCGCAAGCGGCGAATGAATGGGCGCGCATGTTACACTTCGCGCGCCTCTGGAGGAGGAGCCCCGAATGAAGATTAGGAGCCAGAAAGACTTTTGGTCCGGCCTGATGTTCATTGGCTCGGGCCTGTTCTTCGCGCTGTGGGCGATGGCGTTCTACCAGATGGGTACCGCCGTGCGCATGGGGCCCGCGTATTTCCCGACCATGCTCGGCTTTCTGCTCACCGTGCTCGGCGCAGCGGTGCTACTGCAATCGCTCGCCATGGAGCCCGAGGGTGACCAGGCGGTGCACACGCCCTTCAACATCATCGATCTCCTGATCGTGGTGGCGATTTACGCGGTGCTCATTTTGCTCTCGCAAAATATCGGCTCCTCGTCCGATTACGCGATCCTCGGCGGCACGATCATCGTATCGCTGCTCACGGCCGTGTTCAGACCGGATGCCAAGCCGCTCGTCCTCGTCACCGCGGCGACCATCGCCTACGGCTACCTGATGAAGCCGCTCGGGCTGGTCATCGCGACCGCGGCGCTCGTGTTCATCAGCGCCGCGGGCGGCCATGAATTCAAGTGGAAGGAAGTGATCATCCTCTTCATCATCCTCATCCTGTTTTCGGTGCTCGTCTTCGTGAAGGGCCTGACGCTGCCCTTCCCGATCTGGCCCGAGTACTTCGGCTGACGGCGCGCGACGATGGACCAGATCTTCCACAACCTCGTCATCGGCTTCGGCGTCGCGGTCACGCCGATCAACCTCTTCTTCGCGCTGATCGGCTGCCTGCTCGGCACGCTCATCGGCGTGCTGCCAGGCATCGGGCCGGTGGCGACCATCGCCATGCTGCTGCCGATCACGTTCAACCTCAGCCCGGTCGGCGCGCTCATCATGCTCGCCGGCATTTACTACGGCGCACAGTACGGCGGCTCGACCACCGCCATCCTTGTCAACATCCCGGGCGAATCGTCCTCGGTGGTCACGTGCCTCGACGGCTACCAGATGGCGCGCCAAGGGCGCGCCGGCCCGGCGCTCGCCACCGCCGCGATCGGCTCGTTCTTCGCCGGCTGCGTCGCCACCGTCATCATCGCCGTGGCCGCGCCGCCGCTTGCGGAGGTGGCGCTCAAGTTCGGTCCTTCGGAATACTTCTCGCTCATGGTGTTCGGCCTGATCGCCGCCACGGTGCTCGCGCACGGCTCGCTCATCAAGGCGATCGCCATGGTGATCTGGGGCCTGCTCTTCGGCCTCGTGGGAACCGACGTCAACTCGGGCGTGTTGCGCTTCACCTTTGGGATACCGGAGCTCTCCGACGGCATCGGCTTCGTCATCGTCGCGATGGGCATGTTCGGCACGGCAGAGATCGTCGCCAACCTCGAAATGAAGGAGCACCGCGAGATCTTCACGAGCAAGGTGAAGAACCTCTGGCCGACCAAGCAGGACTTCAAGGATGCCTGGGGTGCGGTACTGCGCGGCACGGCGCTCGGCTCGGCGCTCGGCATCCTGCCCGGCGGAGGTGCGCTGCTCGCTTCGTTCGGCGCCTACAGCCTGGAGAAGAAGGTCTCGAAGCATCCAGAGAAATTCGGTAAGGGGGCGATCGAAGGCGTGGCGGCGCCCGAGTCCGCGAACAACGCTGGCGCGCAGACCTCGTTCATCCCGATGCTCACCCTCGGCATCCCGTCCAACGCCGTGATGGCACTCATGATCGGCGCGCTCATGATCCAGGGCATCGCGCCCGGCCCCCAGGTGATGAACGAGAAGCCGGAGCTCTTCTGGGGCCTGATCGCCTCGATGTGGGTCGGCAACCTCATGCTCGTGATCCTCAACCTGCCGCTCATCGGCATGTGGGTGAAGCTGCTCACCGTGCCTTACCGCTACCTCTACCCGTCGATCCTGGTGTTCATGGCGATCGGCGTCTACAGCCTCTCGAACAACGCGTTCGACGTGCTGATCATGGGCGTGTTCGGCGTGGTGGGCTACATCTGCGCGAAGCTCGAATGCGAGCCGGCGCCGATGATCCTCGGCTTCATCCTCGGGCCGCTGATGGAGGAGAACCTGCGGCGCGCGATGCTGCTCTCGCGCGGCGACCCGTTCGTGTTCGTGAGCCCGAGCAAGCCGATCAGCCTCGGCTTTCTCCTCGCCTCGGCCGTCCTGCTCGTGATCGTGGCGCTGCCGGCGATCCGCAAGAAGCGCGAAGAGGTGTTCGTCGAAGAAGGCTAAGCCGCTCTTCGCCGCCACGGCGCTCGCGGTCGCGGGCGCCAGCGCGGCGCAGGACTGGCCCTCGCGGCCGATCCATCTCATCGTTCCGTGCGAGGACGCCGCAGCCGGTCATCGACCATCTTGCCGCGGCAGCGGCAAAGGCGCTGCGGGCGCCCGAGCTCGAGGAGCGCTGGCGCACCATGGGCTCCAAGCCGCCGACAGTATGCTCCCCAGCCGAATTCACCACGTTTGTGGAACGTGAGCGAAAGCTCTACGCCGAGCTGGTGAAGCGCTCCGGCGCGACGGTCGACTAGATTGCCGCGACGGTCTGCACCTCGAGCAGGAACTGCTCCTGCACGAGGCGATCGATGACGAGCAGAGTATTGGGCGGGTAGACGCCGTTCGAGAAGAGCTTCGGGAATTCGCGCACGCGCCAGGCCATGAACTTCGGGATGTCCTGCGAGTGCACCAGATAGGTGGTGAACTGCACGACGTTCGCCCATCCGGCGCCCGCGGATTTGAGCGCTTCGCCGATCTGGGCGAATACGCCGGTGCATTGCGCGTCGAAGTCCGCGCCGGGCGCGAGCATGCCGGCGATGAAGAGGTATTCCGCCGCCTTCACGCGTGTGACGTGCGAGTACTGGCCGAGCGGCTTGCCCAGCGCATCCACGTTGTAGATTTTGATGTCGGCCATCAGCGCTTCTTGCGCTCGTGGCGCCACTGCACGTCGCCGCGGCCGGCATGCCGGTTGAGCCGCCGGCCGGCGATGAACAGCACGTCCGACAGGCGGTTGAGATACCGGCGCGCCGCCTCGCTCACCTTCTCGCGCTCGCCGAGCGCAACCACGCTTCGCTCCGCGCGCCGGCAGACGGTGCGCGTAAGGTGCGCGAGCGCCGCGGCGCGCGTGCCGCCCGGGAGAATGAATTCCTTCAGCGGCGGCAGCTCGGCGTTCCATTGCTCGATCGCCGCATCGAGCCGACTGATCTGCGCGTCGCCGAGCATGGCGTGGCCGGGAATGCTGAGCTCGCCGCCAAGATCGAAGAGGTCGTGCTGCACTTCGCCGAGCAGCCCGGTCACCTCGGCCGGCAGCTCCTCGGCGAGGAGCACGCCGATGGCGCTATTCAGCTCATCGAGCTCGCCCAGCGCCCGCACGCGCGGGTGGTCCTTCGACACGCGCGAGCCGTCGCCGAGGCCGGTGTCACCGGCGTCGCCCGTGCGCGTGGTGATCTTCGACAGGCGATGCGCCATGCGCGCCGGATTATAGAAGCTCGCGCTTCTTCACCTTGCTCTGCAGCGCGCCCCGCGCGAGCGTGGTGAGGATGTCCTGGCCCTCGCGCGCCTGCGCCGCGTCGCGCAGCACTTCGCCCGCGCCGTTGCGCGTGATGCTGTAGCCGCGCGCGAGCACCGCGTAGGGGTCGAGGCTCGTGAGCGACGCCTGCAGCCGCTCGAGCTGCGCGCTCGAGCGGTGCACGCGATGGCCGAGCGCGAACGCGAGGCGCGTGCGCAGCTGCGCGAGCGCCTGCTCGGAGCGCCGCAGCCGCTCCGCGGGATGCACCAGCCGCTTGGTGCCGCCATCCAGCGCTTGCGCGGCGTACTGCAGGCGCCGGCGCATCTCGCGCGCGAGGCAGCGCACGCAGTCGACGACGCGCGAGGCGAGCTCGGCGCGCGCCGGCGTGGCGAGCTCGGCCGCGGCCGTCGGCGTGGGCGCGCGCCGGTCGGCAGCGAAGTCGGCGATAGTGAAGTCGGTCTCGTGCCCGACGCCGACCACGACCGGGATGCGCGAAGCGCGGATCGCGCGCGCCACGCTCTCCTCGTTGAAGCACCACAGGTCCTCGATCGAGCCGCCGCCGCGCACGAGGAGCAGCACATCGCATTCGGCGCGCGCATTGGCCTGCGCGAGCATCGCGGCGATGCGGCCGGCAGCGCCTTCGCCCTGCACCGGCGCGGGATAGACGATCACGCCGGCGGCGGGGTTGCGCCGGGCGAGCGTGGTGAGCACATCGCGTAGCGCCGCGGCGGCACGCGAGGTGATGACCCCTATCGTGCGCGGATAAGGCGGCAACGCGCGCTTGGTAGCGGGATCGAACAGTCCCTCGCGCTCGAGTCGCTCTTTGAGGCGAAGGAAGCGCTCGTATAGTGGCCCGAGGCCCGCCGGGCGCAGCGCTTCCACCGTGAGCTGGAACCGGCCGCGCGGCTCATAGAGGCTCACCAGCACCTGCGCCTCGAGTTGCATGCCTTCGCGCAGTTCCCGATCGAAAGCCGCCGCCCGGCTGCGATACATGACGCAATCGACCTGCGCGCCGCGATCCTTCAGCGTGAAGTAGCAATGGCCGGAAGGCGCGCGGCTCAAGTTCGAGAGCTCGCCGCGCACCCACAGTAGCGGAAAACGTCGCTCGAGCGTGTCGCGAACGCTACGCAGCAATTCGGAGACGGTAAGGACGGCGCGCGGTAAGTCGTTCTGCATGATGGGGCGCTTGCGCCAAGCGAGCCTACACTATCCACATACGCCACCTTGTAGCGACGCGCGCTCCCCGCGCGTGTCGCGGAGCCCGATTCTTTGCGCTAAGCGCATGTTTCGGTGAACCAAAACGCTGCTCAATTTTTGATCGCGACCAACTCGACTCGCCTCGTGCGGGGGCGAAGGAGCGCTACTCATAAATAATCCACAAACTTGTCCACAGCTTTTTGTGGATATCGCTAAATCCACTACAGCCTGAAGTTGTGCAGCGACCGCTGGCGCGCTTTTGCTGCAGCGCGTTAATTTGCCGGGCGGCGCGCGTTTGCCGTACAGTCCGCGCGCGCTGTCCGAAAAACTATAAGGAAGACGGTTGTTCGCAATACTGCAGGCCGCCGGCTGGCC
Organism: Betaproteobacteria bacterium; assembly: GCA_005883675.1. GTDB lineage: Bacteria > Pseudomonadota > Gammaproteobacteria > Burkholderiales > SG8-39 > SCGC-AG-212-J23. Next base: position 15,575 of record VBCM01000196.1, on the reverse strand, counting down.
GATCTGGTTTCTCCTCGCCGCATCCATCATCGCCGTCGCGCTCATCATCGAGCGCGCGATATCGCTGCGCACAAAAAAAATCATTCCGCCGACGCTGTTCGACCAGGTGGTCGAGGTCTACCGGCGCCAGGGCGTGTCCGGAGAGGTGCTCGAGCGCCTCGCCGAGGATTCGCCGCTCGGCACGGTGCTCGCCGCCGGGCTGCGCAACCACCGCAGCTCGCGCTACGTCATGAAGGAGGCGATCGAGGAGGCGGGCCGCGCCGTGGCGCACGACATGGAGCGCTTCCTCACCACGCTCGGCACGATCGCCACCGCCGCGCCGCTGCTCGGCCTCTTCGGCACGGTGATCGGCATGATCGAGATCTTCGGCTCGCAATCGCCGACCGGCTCCAATCCGCAGCAGCTCGCGCACGGCATCTCGATCGCGCTCTATAACACCGCCTTCGGCATCGCCATCGCCATCCCGTCGCTGGTGTTCTATCGCCACTATAAAAACAAGGTGGACACCTTCGTCGTCGAAATGGAGCTGCTCGCTTCCAAGCTCATCGATATCCTGCATGGCGAGCGCCTTGCCTAAATGAATTTTCAGCGCGGGCGCGGGCGCGAGCCGCTCGAGATCAACCTCGTGCCGCTCATCGACGTGATGATGGTGATCATCATCTTCCTCATGATCACCACCACCTACTCGAGGTATACCGAGCTGCAGATCAACCTGCCGAGCGCCGCCGAAGCCGAGAAGCAGCCGGAGCGGGCGAACGAAATCTCGGTGCTGGTGAATGCGCAGGGGCAATATGTGGTGAACCGGCGTCCGGTCCCCTTCCGCAGCGTGGACGAGCTCGCCGAGGAGCTGCGGCGCGCCGCCAGCGGCGCGAAGCAGCCGATGGTGGTGATCAGCGCCGACGCCAACGCCACCCACCAGGCGGTGATCCGCGTGATGGAGGCGGCGCGGCTCGCGGGACTCTCGCAGATCACGTTCACGACGCAAGCCGCGAAGTAATGCGGGCTCCGTAGTGCGCCACTGGTACGCCCGCGGCCTGCTCGCCTGGGCGCTGTGGCCGGCGAGTGTGCTCTTCCGGCTCGCGGTCGCGCTGCGCCGGCTGCTTTATTGGCTGCGTCTTTTGCCGAGCGCGCATCCGGGCATTGCAGTGATCGTCGTCGGCAACCTCGTCGCCGGCGGCAGCGGCAAGACCCCGCTCGCCATCTGGATCGCCGAGCACCTCAAGCGCAAGGGCTGGACGCCGGCCATCGTCTCGCGCGGCTACGGAGCCAAAGCCGGCGCGCCACGCGCCGCGACCATCGCATCCGACGCGCAGGACGTCGGCGACGAGCCGATCCTGCTCGCGCGCCGCAGCGGCTGCCCGGTGTGGATCGGCGCCGACCGCCTCGCGGTGATCGAGGCGCTGCGCGCGGTGCACGACGATGTCGACGTGCTGGTGCTCGACGATGGGCTGCAGCACTATCGGCTGCGGCGCGATGTCGAAATTGCGGTGGTGGACGCGCGCGGCTTCGGCAACGGCTTCATGCTGCCCGCCGGCCCGCTGCGCGAGCCGCGCTCGCGGCTGCGCTCGGTCGATGCCGTTGTCTCGCATGGCGCGCCGGTGAAGGGCTTCGCCATGCGCCTCGCGGGGGCCGAGCTCCATCGCATGGCGAACGCCGCCGAGCGTCGTCCGGCGAGCGCGTTCGCCGGGCAGAAGGTGCACGCGGTTGCCGGCATCGGCGACCCGAATCGCTTCTTCCTGCATCTCGTGCGGCTCGGCGTCAAGCTGACGCCGCATGCGTTTCCCGATCACCATCGCTTCGCGCCCGAGGAGCTCGACTTCGGCGACGAGGCCCCGGTGCTGATGACCGAAAAGGACGCGGTAAAATTGCGCCACGCCGCGAGCTCGGAGGTGATGCGCAACTGGTGGGTGCTGCCGGTCACCGCGGAGCTCGAGCCCGCGTTCGGCGATTGGCTCACGGGGAGACTGGATGAGTTCCGGCGTCGATCCAAGGCTGCTTGAAATCCTGGTGTGCCCGCTCTGCAAGGGAAAGCTCTTCTATCGCAAGGAGGCAGCCGAGCTCATCTGCCGGCCCGACCGCCTTGCCTACCCAGTCAAGGACGGCATCCCGGTGATGCTCGAGGAGGAGGCGCGCAAGCTCCCGCCCGAAGAAGAAGTGGCGTGAGCTTCGTCGTTCTCATTCCCGCGCGCTACGCGTCGTCGCGCTTTCCCGGCAAGCCGCTCGCCGATCTCGGCGGCACACCGATGATCGTGCGCGTCTGCGAGCGCGCAGTGGCGAGCGGCGCGCTCGCCGTGCACGTGGCGACTGACGACGAGCGTATCGCCACCGCGGTGCGCTCGCACGGTTTCTCGGTGGTGATGACACGTGCCGATCACGCATCGGGCACGGACCGGCTCGCCGAAGCGGCGGGCGTGCTGCGGCTCGCCGACGACGAGATCGTGGTCAACGTGCAAGGCGACGAGCCGCTGATGGCGCCGCCGCTGATCCGCGCGGTCGCCGAGCGCCTCGAGCGCGAGCCGAGCGCGGCCATGGCGACGGCGTGCCACGCGCTCCACGACGCGGCGCAGGCGGCAAGCCCGCATGTCGTGAAGGTCGTGGTCGACGCGCAGGGCTATGCACTGTACTTTTCGCGCTCGCGCATCCCTTACCCGCGCGAGGGCGAGGCGGCGTGCTATCGCCACGCGGGCATCTATGCCTATCGCGCGCGTTTTCTCAAGCAGTTCGCGGCGCTTGCGCCGGCACCGCTGGAGCGCACCGAAGCGCTCGAGCAGCTGCGCGCGCTCTGGCACGGACATCGCATCGCGGTGGTGCCGAGCGACGCCGAAATTGCGCCCGGCGTGGATACGGCCGAGGATCTCGAGGCCGTGCGTAAAATGCTCCGATGAGGCTGATACTTCTCGGCCCGCCCGGCGCCGGCAAAGGCACGCAGGCGCACTTCATCCGCGAGAAGTACGGCATCGCGCCGATTTCGACCGGCGACATGCTGCGCGCTGCGGTAAAAGCCGGCACGCCGCTCGGCCTCGCGGCGAAGAAGGTGATGGACGCAGGCCAGCTTGTCTCGGACGACATCATCGTCGGCCTCGTCACCGAGCGCCTGCAGCAGCCCGACTGCAAGCGCGGCTATCTGTTCGATGGCTTCCCGCGCACCATCCCGCAGGCCGAAGCGCTCAAGCGTGCTGGCGTGCCGATCGACTACGTGCTCGAGATCGACGTGCCCGACGAGGAGATCATTGCGCGCATGAGCGGGCGCCGCGTGCATCCGGCGTCGGGGCGCACCTACCACGTGACATTCAATCCGCCCAAGGTCGCGGGCAAGGACGACGTGACGAGCGAGCCGCTCGTGCAGCGCGACGACGACCGCGAGGAGACGGTGAGAAAGCGCCTCGAAGTCTATCGGGCGCAGACGCGGCCGCTCGTCGACTACTACGGGCGCTGGGCCGCGAGCGGCGAGCCGCGCGCGCCGCGCTATCGCAAGATCTCCGGGCTCGGCCCGGTCGAGGAGATCAAGCGGCGCGTGTTCGCCGCGCTCTCCTGATAAAATCCGAGCCCTTTTCGGGGAGATCCACACTATGACTGGCGGGATACTGTTCGCGCTCGGCTGCGCGATCCTCGCGATCCTCTACGGCACCTGGCAGGCGACGCGGATCCTCGGCCTGCCCGCCGGCAACGAGCGCATGCGCGAGATCGCCGCGGCGGTGCGCGAAGGGGCGGTCGCGTATCTCAGGCGGCAATACACGACCATCGCCATCGTCGGCGTCGTGCTCGCGGTGCTCATCGGCATATTCCTCGACGGCTACACGGCCGCGGGCTTCGTCGTCGGCGCGATCCTGTCGGGCGCCTGCGGCATCATCGGCATGAACATCTCGGTGCGGGCGAACGTGCGCACCGCGGAAGCGGCGCGCATCGGCCTGAACGAGGCGCTGCAGGTGGCATTCAACGGCGGCGCGATCACCGGGCTGCTGGTCGTCGCGCTCGGACTGCTCGGCGTCGCCGGGTACTTCGCGCTGCTCTATGCGAACGCGCATGACAAGTCGAACCTCTCGCACATCATCCATCCGCTGGTGGGCCTCGGCTTCGGCGGCTCGCTCATCTCGATCTTCGCGCGCCTTGGCGGCGGCATCTTCACCAAGGGCGCGGACGTCGGCGCGGACCTCGTCGGCAAGGTGGAGGCGGGCATCCCCGAGGATGATCCGCGCAACCCGGCGGTGATCGCCGACAACGTCGGCGACAACGTCGGCGACTGCGCCGGCATGGCCGCGGACCTGTTCGAGACCTATGCCGTGACGATCATCGCCACGATGCTGCTCGGCGCGCTGTTGGTGAAGACCACCACCCCCGCGGCGCTCATCTACCCGCTCGTGATCGGCGGCTTCGCCATCATCGCCTCGATCATCGGCACTTGGTTCGTAAGGGCCCGCCCCGGCGACAAGAACGTGATGCCCGCGCTCTACAAGGGCCTCATCGCTGCCGGCGTCATCGCCCTCATCGCCTTCTATCCGATAACGCTCATCGTCATGGACGATGTGGTGAAGACGGTGCCGTTCGAGATCGCGGGCCGCTCGCAGCTCATCAGCATCTGGCACCTGTGGCTGGCGGCGGCCGTCGGCATGGCGCTCACCGGCTTCCTCGTCCGGATCACCGAGTACTACACCGGCACCGACTTCAAGCCGGTACGGCACATCGCGGACGCGAGCACCACCGGGCACGCGACCAACATCATTGCCGGCCTCGGTGTGTCGATGAAATCGACCGCTTGGCCGGTGCTCGCGGTCTGCGTGGCGATCGGGCTCTCGTATCTCCTCGCCGGCCTCTACGGCATCGCGATCGCCGCGACGTCGATGCTGTCGATGGCGGGCATCATCGTCGCGCTGGATGCCTACGGGCCGATCACCGACAACGCCGGCGGCATCGCCGAGATGGCCGACCTGCCGGACTCGGTGCGCGACATCACCGATCCGCTGGACGCCGTCGGCAACACCACCAAGGCGGTGACCAAGGGGTATGCGATCGGGTCGGCCGGCCTTGCGGCGCTGGTGCTCTTCGCCGACTACACGCACGCGCTGGAGGCGGCCGGCAAGAGCTTCACCTTCGACCTCTCGAACTACAAGGTAATCATCGGGCTTTTTATCGGCGGCATGGTGCCCTACCTCTTCGGCGCGATGGCGATGGAAGCGGTCGGCCGCGCCGCGGGCGCGGTGGTGCTCGAAGTGCGCCGGCAGTTCCGCGACATCCCGGGCATCATGGAAGGCCGCGCCAAGCCGGAATACGGCCGCGCAGTGGACATGCTGACCCGAGCGGCGATCAAGGAGATGATGATCCCGTCGCTGCTGCCGGTGCTCGTGCCGATTCTGGTCGGCCTGCTTCTCGGGCCGCAGGCGCTGGGCGGCGTCCTGATGGGCACGATCGTCACGGGTCTCTTCGTCGCGATCTCGATGTGCACCGGCGGCGGCGCCTGGGACAACGCGAAGAAGTACATCGAGGACGGCCATCATGGCGGCAAGGGGTCGGAGGCGCACAAGGCGGCGGTGACGGGCGACACGGTGGGCGATCCCTACAAGGACACCGCTGGCCCGGCGGTCAACCCGCTCATCAAGATCATCAACATCGTGGCGCTGCTCATCGTGCCGCTGATCGTCTGACGATGCTCGCCGGCGCCATGAAAAAGGCGGCCGCGGCCGCCTTTTTCATTTTCGCCGCCGGCATCGCGCAGGCGCGCGATGCGCTCGTCGCGCGCGAGTTCATGGTGGCGGCGGCACACCCGCTCGCCGCGCAAGCGGGCTACGATGTCCTCGCGCGCGGCGGCTCGGCTGTCGATGCCGCGATCGCCGTGCAGCTGGTGCTCGGGCTGGTGGAGCCCGAATCGTCCGGCATCGGCGGTGGTGCCTTCCTCCTGCACTGGTCGCAGCGCGAGCAGCGGCTGCGCAGCTACGACGGGCGCGAGACCGCGCCGGCCGCGGCGCGGCGCGAGCGGTTCTTGGATGCCCAAGGGAACGCCGTCGCGTTCCACGAGGCGGTGCTCGGCGGGCGCTCGGTCGGCGTGCCGGGCGTGCTGCGCATGCTCGAGCTTGCCCACCGCCGCCACGGCCGCTTGCCGTGGGCGGAACTCTTTCGCTCCGCGATCGATCTCGCAGAGCACGGCTTTGCGCTCTCGCCACGCCTGCATGCGCTGCTCGACGCGGAGCGTGACCTGCGCGACGATCCGGCGGCGCGCGCCGTTTACTACGGAAAGACGGTCGGCGAGCGCATCGTCAACCCGCAATACGCCGCGACGCTGCGCGCCATCGCCGCAAACGGCGCGAGCGTGTTCTACGAGGGCGCTATCGCGGCCGACATTGTGCGTGCCGTGCACATGCATCGCAAAGCCGGTGATCTGACCACTGCTGATGTCGCAGCGTACCAGGCGCGCGAGCGCGAGCCGCTGTGCGGCGCGTACCGGGTGTGGCGCATTTGCTCGATGGGACCGCCGAGCTCGGGCGGCGTTGGCGTGCTGCAGATCCTCGGCATCCTCGAGCGCACGCGCTTCGTTCTAGCGCCGCCGCAGTCCGCGCAGGCGCTGCATTACTTCAGCGAGGCGGGCAGGCTGGCCTATGCCGATCGCGCGCGCTACCTCGGCGACCCCGACGTCGTGCCGGTGCCCCTGGCGCGGCTGCTGGCGCCGGGCTATCTCGCGCAGCGGGCGCGGCTCATCGGCGAGCGCGCCATGCGCCGCGCCGCGCCGGGCGACATGGAGAATGGCACGAGCCACTTCTCGATCGTCGAGCGAAACGGGGACGCGGTGGCCATGACAACCACCATCGAAGCGGGGTTCGGCAGCCGCATCATGGCGCGCGGGTTTCTGCTCAACAACGAGCTCACCGACTTCGATTTCGTGCCCGGCGGCCCGAACGAAGTAGGACCGGGCAAGCGGCCGCGAAGCAGCATGGCGCCGGCCATGGTGTTCGACGCCGACGGACGGCTGCAGCTCATCGTCGGCTCACCGGGCGGCTCGGCGATCATCAATTACGTCGCGAAAGCGCTGGTCGGCGTGCTCGACTGGAAGCTCGATATCCAGGCGGCGATCGACCTACCGAACTTCGGCGCGCGCTATGGCCCGACCGAGATCGAGGCCGGCTCGCGCTACCAGGCGCTCGCCGGCGGGCTCATCGAGCGCGGGCACGAGGTCGAGCTTGCGCCGCTCGAGAGCGGTCTGCACGGGATAGAGCGAGTCCCGGGCGGCTGGCGCGGCGGCGCCGACCCGCGCCGCGAAGGCGTTGCGAAAGGCCGCTAGGCCGAGCAACAATGAGGCCGGGAGGAGGGCGCAGGCCATGAAGCCCAGAAGGGCAGCGCTCGGCAAGACAACACGTCCGCGCCTCGCCGGAGTGCTCGCCAGGCGGCGGCTGTTCGCCATGCTGGATGAGCGCCGCGAAGCGAGCCCGGTGATCTGGATCGCCGGCCCACCGGGGTGCGGCAAGACCACCCTTGCGGCGAGCTATCTCGACCATGCGCGCATCGCTTCGCTCTGGTACCAGCTCGACGAAGGCGATGCCGATCCCGCAACGTTCTTCTACTACCTGCGGCTTGCGGCCGAGGAACTCGGGCAGAGCGCGGCCGAGCCCTTGCCGCTGCTCGCGCCCGAATATCATGCCGCGCTCGCGGTGTTCACGCGGCGCTATTTCCAGGCGCTCTACGCGCTGCTCGAGCCGCCGTTCGCGGTGGTGTTCGACGGCTATCACGAGATCCCGGCATCCTCCGAGCTGCACGAAGTGATGCGCGTTGCGCTCGGCGAGCTGCCGCAGGGCGGCTGCGCGCTCATCGTGAGCCGCGGCGATCCGCCAGCCAGCCTCGCGCGGCTGCGCGCGAACCGCACGCTCGTCATGCTCGGCTGGGAGGACCTGCGTCTCACGCGCGAGGAGACCAAAGAGATCGCGCTCGAGCGCCGGCCGGGCCTCGACGCGGAAACGCTCGAAGGCGTCTACACCTCGACGCAGGGCTGGGCGGCCGGCCTCGTGCTGATGCTCGAGCAGGCGAAGCTCGGCGCGCTGGGGGAAGCGCCCGATCTCGCCACGAGCCAGCTCGTGTTCGATTACCTGGCGGGCGAAATTTTCCAGAAGAGCGATGCGGCAACGCAGGAGTTTCTGCTGCGCACGGCCTGCCTGCCGCAGATGAGCGCCAGCATGGCGCGCAGCCTCACCGGCGAAGAGCGCGCCGCCGCGATACTCGAGGGCCTGCATCGCAACAACTATTTCGTCGCCTTGCGCGAGGGGCGTCCCGAGCCGCTCTACCAGTACCACCCGATGTTCCGCGAGTTCCTGCTCGCGCGTGCCCAGGAAACGCTGCCGAAGGACCTGCGGCGGCGGCTGCAGCGAAGCGCCGCGGCGCTCGCGGCGCAGGCAGGGCGCAGCGACGATGCGCTCGCGCTCTACCGCGAGAGCCACGACTGGGACGAGATGGCGCGGCTGATCGAAGCCGAGGGCCCGGCGATGCTTGAGCAGGGCCGCGGCGAGACGCTGCGCCACTGGGTCGAGGACCTGCCGCCCGAGCTCCTCGAGCGCTATCCGTGGGCGATTTACTGGGCGGCGGCAAGCCAGGCGCAGCTCGCGCCGCGCGAGGCGCGTCTCGCGCACGAGCGCGCCTTCGAGCTCTTCCGCGCTGGCGGCGAGGGCAACGCCCACGGCATGATCCTCGCCGCGGCTGGCGCCATGGATGCGATCCTCTACGAGCTCGACGACCTGTCGCTGCTCGACCGCTGGATCGCGGTGCTCGACGAAGCTGCGGCGGCGGGCGCCCGCATTGGCCCGCCGGCGGTCGAAGCGCGCGTCGCCGCGAGCATGGTGTTCGCCCTCACGCTGCGCAAGCCGCAGCGCCCCGATATCGAGCAGTGGGTCGAGCGCGCGCTCGGCTGCGCGCGCCATGCGGCCGAGCCCAATCTGCAGATGTCGGTCGGGATGCTCTGCGCGCTGACGCTCATGTGGACGGGCCTCCACCCGCGCGCCGCACAGCTTATCGAGCAGGCGCGCCGCGCCGCCGCCGCGGGCGGCGTGTCGCCTTTCTCGCGCATCACGCTCGAGAACGTGGCGGCCATGCATGGCATGCTCACGGCGCAGTACGAGCCGGGACTGCAGGCGATGCGCGAAGGCCTCGAGACCGCGCGCGCTACCGGCGTCCATACGTGGACGTTCCAGCTCCTCGTGCACGGCTACGGCACCGCGCTCGGCGCCGGCGACCTCGAGACGGCGGCGGCGATCGCCAAGGAGCTGACGCCGCTCGCGCCGCAGGCGGGGCGGCTCTCGCAGGTCTTCTATCACCACTTCCAGGGCTGGGAGGCGATGCTGCGCAAGGATCTGATGCGCGCGCTGCAGATGGAGAAGACCGCGGTGCGCCTGGCGGTCGAAGTCGGCTGCCCGTATTTCGAGGCGCTCTGCCGGCTGGCGCTCGCGCAGGTGCTGCTCGAGTGCGGCGATCAGAGGAAATGCATCGCCCAGCTGCAGCGCATGCGCGCCATCGTGCGCGACATCCCGAACCGGCATCTCGAGTTCACGTGCCTGCTCGGCTTTGCCGACATGGCGCTCGCCCATGGCCGGCCGCGGCCGGGGCTGAAGGCGCTGCGGCTGGGGCTCGAGATCGGCCGCCAGTACGGCTATCAGCACTTCCTGTGGTGGTGGCCGGCCGCCATGTCGCGCGTCTGCGCGCGCGCGCTCGAGGAAGGCATCGAGTCCGACTATGTGCGCACGCTCATCAGGGAGCGCCGGCTGATCCCCGAAGGCCCGGTCGAGGCCTGGCCGTGGATGTTCCGTATCTACACGCTCGGCCCTTTCCGCATCGAGCGGCATGGCGAGGTGCTCGGCGGCAGCGGCAAGGCGCAGCGCCGGCCGCTCGAGCTCCTAAAGGTCCTCATCGCCTATGGCGGCGAGAAAGTGAGCGAATCGCGCATCGTCGATGCGCTCTGGCCCCGCATCGACGGCGATTCAGCGCATCGCTCCTTCACGAGCACGCTCCACCGGTTGCGCAAGCTCCTCGGCGAGGACCGGGCGATCGTGCTTCACGAGGGCAAGCTCACGCTCGATCGGCGCTACGTTTGGGTGGACGCGTGGGCCTTTGACGCACTGGCGACGCGCCTGGAGGCGAGCGACGGCTCGCAGTTCGAGCGGCTCGCCGAACGGCTGCTCGCGCTCTATCGCGGCCCGTTTCTCGCCGACGATGCCGACTGCGCCTGGTACCTCCCGGCGCGCAGCCGCATGCGGGCGCGCCTCGCGCGCGCGGTGGGGCGCGTGCTGCGGCACTGGCAGGACAGCGGCCAGCGCGACCGGGCGCTCGGCTGCTACCAGAGCTGCCTCGAGCTCGATCCCGGCGCCTTCGAGGAGTCCCGCTTTAAGCCATTGGTAACCGATCGGTAAGCGATCGGCACGGCCTCCCTTCGCATCATCGCCGTGACCGGGGCCCCCCGCTCCGGCTAACCGAAGGAGGCAGTCATGAAACGATCGACGATCCCCGCCGCGCTCGCCGGCGGCTTTGCAGCGCTTTCGCTATCCGGCTGCTACATCGTGCCGGTGGGCGCCGACGAGATCGCCAAGATGCATCTCCTGATGCAGCAGCAGAACCAGCCGCTGGCGGCGAACCCGGCGCCGAAGGCGAGCGCCGCGGCCAGCGCGAGCGCGGCCCCGGTGGCGCCACAGGTGACGGTGCCCACCACGATCCAGGCGCGCCTGTATCCGATAAACGAGATCGCCACCGAGAACGGCATGGTCTCCGGAACCGTGACGAACATGATGAACGGCAAGGGACGGCTGCAGATGAGCTACCGTGGCGAGCTCCTCACCGGCGAAGCCACCCGCGTCGCCAACGACGAGCGCAAAGGCGTCGCCAGCGCCTGGGGCGCGAACGGCTCCTTCATGAGCTGCGAGTACCAGATGAGCTCGCCCGCGCGCGGGGCGGGGACGTGCAGCTTCTCCGACGGCGCGCGCTACCAGGTGCACGTGGGGAACTGAGCCATGCTGACCTCGCGTGAAGGCGCCGTGCTGCAGCTCCTCGCGCACGGCTGCACCTACGAGCAGGTGGCGCTGCGCCTCGGCATCTCGGTGCACACGGTGACCAGCCACATCAAGAACTGCTACCGCAAGCTCGACGTGCACTGCGCGGCGGCCGCAGTGATGCGCGCGATCGAGCTGCGGCTGCTCAGCGTGGAGCACTGACGGTGAAGCGCATACTCGATCCGGCTTTCCGCTATCGGCCAAGCTACGACACCGACGTGCGCGCGACATTCGAAAGGGCGCGCCGCGAGCAGCGTGGCGGCGCCGCCTCAGGCCAGTTGAATGGCAGCTGCGATCGCCTCAACGCAGGACTGTGGGTCGCCCGACACGTCGATGGCGATGGCGGCGCGCGGCGGCTCGAGGGTGGCGAACTGGCTGTCGAGGAGCGACGCGGGCATGTAGCGGTGTTTGCGCGCCGCAATGCGCGCGGCGACTAGCGCTTTCGAGCCGTAGAGATACACGACGCGCGCGTCGCGGATGCCGGCGAGCAGCCGCCGGCGGTAGGAGTCCTTCAGCGCCGAGCAGGCGACGATCGCATCCTGCTCGGCGCGCAGGCGCCGGTTGAGGGCATCGAGCCACGGCCAGCGATCGGCATCCTCGAGCGGCACGCCGGCGGCCATCTTGGCCACGTTTTCCGGCGGGTGATAGTCGTCGGCGTCGACCAAGCGCCAGCCGAGGCGCTGCGCCAGGCGCTCGCCGATCGTCGTCTTGCCGACGCCGGAGACGCCCATCAAGAGCACGATCATTCTGCCGTTACGGGGTGTCCACCAAATCGCGCGCGCATCATGGCGAGTAGCCGCCGCTCGTAATCCGAGCGCCCCTGGCTCGAGAAGCGGCTCATCAGCGCGAGGGTGATGACGGGCGCGGGCACGCCGAGCTCGATCGATTCCAGCGCCGTCCAGCGGCCTTCGCCTGAATCCGCGACCACCGGGGCCACCCCGGCGAGCGTTTCGTTGTCCTTGAGGATGCCCGCGCACAGGTCAAGCAGCCACGAGCGCACCACGCTGCCGTAGCGCCAGGTCTCGGCGAGCCGGGCGACGTCGATGTCGAGATCCTTGCGCGCTTCGAGCAGCGCGAAGCCCTCGGCGAGCGCCTGCATCATGCCGTACTCGATGCCGTTGTGCACCATCTTGGCGAAGTGCCCGGCGCCGCTCGGCCCGCAGTGCAGCCAGCCGTTCTCCGCGTGCGGCGCGAGCAGTTTCGCGATCGGCTCGAAGATGTCGATCGATTTCGGCGTCCCGCCGAGCATCAGGCAATAGCCCTGGTCGCGCCCGTGGATGCCGCCCGATACGCCGGCGTCGATATAGCGCAGCCCCTGCTGCGAGAGCGCGAGCGCGCGGCGCATCGAGTCGCGGTAGTAGCTGTTGCCGCCGTCGACGATCGTGTCGCCCGCGGAGAGCAGCGGCAGGAGCTCGCGGATCGTTTCCTCCACCGCGTCGCCCGCGGGCAGCATCAGGAGGATCAGGCGCTCGCCATCCAGCCGCGCGCACATCGCCGCGAGGCTCTCCGCGCATTCGAGCTGGGGGATGCCGGCCAGCGCTTCACGCGCGTTTGCCGCCTGGTCGTAGCAGATGACGCGCACGCCGGCCTGCGCCAGCCGCTGCGCCATGCCGGCGCCCATCCTTCCCAGCCCGACCACTCCAATCTGCATCGGCGCTCCTCGAACGTAGGCGCCGATTCTAGGGTCTGAGCCTCACCATGGATATCGTTGATCTCGTGCAATGGCCAGCCATGCTGGCGACGGTGGCGGCGGCCTGGCTCGTCGCCTCGCGCGCCTCGCGCCGGCGCGCCATCGGCTTCTGGTGCTTTATCGCGAGCAACGTGCTCTGGGTGCTGTGGGGCCTACACGACCACGCCTATGCGCTGGTCGGACTGCAGTTCTGTCTCGCTGCGATCAACATTCGCGGCGTGTACAAAAACGATTAGCGTATGCGCGCCGCGAGCTGCGCTGCATCGTCGGCGACGGCCTCGACGTCGGTGAAGCTGCGCAGCCAGGTGAGCTGGCGCTTAGCGAGCTGGCGCGTCGCCGCGATGGCCTGCTCGCGCATGACCTGCTCGTCGAGCTCGCCTTCCAGGTATTGCCACACTTGGCGATAGCCGACGGCGCGCATGCTCGGCATGCCGAGCGTCAGGCGATAGCGACCGCGCAGCCGCTTCACCTCGTCGACGAGCCCGGCCTTCAGCATGGCGTCGAAGCGGCGCGCGATGCGCTCATGCAGCGCTTCGCGCTCCGCCGGCACGAACGCGAACGCCTTCAGCGCAAACGGCAAGCTGCTGCGCGTACCCCCTTGCAAGGCGGAAAGCGGCTTGCCGGTGAGGCGCCACACTTCGAGCGCGCGCTGGATGCGCTGCGTGTCCCCGGGCGCGATGCGCCGGGCGCTCTTCGGGTCGACGCGCTCGAGCTCCGCGTGCAGCGCCGGCCACCCGCGCTCGGCCGCGTCAGCGTCGATCGCCTCGCGTACTTGCGGATCCGCCTGCGGCAGCGCGTCCAGGCCGCCGACAAGCGCCCGGTAGTAAAGCATCGTGCCGCCGACGATGAGCGGGATTTTTCCTCTCGACAATATTTCCCGTACGGCCGCGATGGCATCCACGCGCCAGCGGCCGGTGGAGTAGCTGCGATCCGGATCGAGCAGGTCGATGAGGTGATGCGGCACGCGCGCGCGCTCCGCGGCGCTCGGCTTCGCCGTGCCAACGTCGAGCCCGCGGTACACCTGCGCCGAGTCCATCGACACGAGCTCGACCGGCGCTCGCTCGGCGAGCGCCATGGCGAGGCGCGATTTCCCGCTCGCCGTAGGGCCGAGCAGTGCGAACGCCCTACCTGCCACCCGAGACGTCGAGTATTGCTCCGGTCACGTAGGACGCCTCGTCGGAGGCGAGCCACAGGATCGCCCGCGCGATCTCTTGCGCCTCGCCCGCGCGGCCAAGCGGCGCCGTGGCGCCGATCTTGTCCGCGCGGCCCGGATCGCCGCTCGAAGCGTGGATCTCCGTGCGGATCACGCCCGGTCGCACCGCGTTCACGCGGATCCCTTCGCCGCCGACCTCCTTCGCGAGGCCGAGCGTCAGGGTATCGATCGCGCCTTTCGCCGCCGCATAGTCGACGTACATGGCGGGCGCGCCCAGGCGCGCCGCGACCGACGAGAGGTTGATGATCGCGCCGCCGGCGCCGCCGTGGCGCGTCGACATGCGCTTCACCGCCTCGCGTGCGCAGAGGAAGCTGCCCGTGACGTTGATGGCGAACATGCGCTCGAGGCGCGCCATGCTCATCTCATCGACGCGCGCCGCGTGATCGACGATCCCCGCGTTGTTGACGAGCACCGTGAGCCGGCCCAAGCGCCGATCCACCTCGGCGAAGAGGCGCATGACGTCGGCTTCCACCGACACGTCGGCGGCGACGGCGAGGCCGCCGATTTCGCGCGCGAGCGTCTCGCCCGCGCTGCGATCGCGCACGTAATTGACGCATACCTTGTAGCCGCGCCCGGCGGCGAGCCGCGCCGTCGCGGCGCCGATGCCGCGGCCGGAGCCCGTAATGAGCATCACGCCGCCCATCAGCGCCCGCGCAGGAAGAGCTTGTCGAGATCCGCCATCGTCAGCTGGTACCAGGTCGGCCGGCCGTGGTTGCAGCTGCCCGAGCGCTCTGTCGCCTCCATCTCGCGCAAGAGCGCATTCATCTCCGTAGTACTGAGCGCACGGTGCGCGCGCACGGCCGCGTGGCAGGCCATGGTGGCGAGGAGCTCGTTCTGCCGGCCGGCCAGCATCTGGCTCGCCCCGTATTCGCGAATTTCCTTGAGCAGGCCGCGCGCCAGGCCGACGACGTCGCCGCTCGCGAGGAGCACCGGAGCGCTGCGCACGGTGAGCTCGTTTGGCCCCGACACTACGATTTCGAGTCCGACGCGCTCGAGGAGCTCGTGGTTTTCTTCGGCGGTGGCGACATCGAGCGCATCGGCCGAGAGCACCGCCGGCACGAGCAAGCGCTGGCGCGCCACGTCGCCCGCATCGAGCGCGCGCTTCAGGCGCTCCATGACGATGCGCTCATGCGCCGCGTGCATGTCCCGGCGCCTGCTCCGCGGCGGGCAGCGGCACCACCGCGCGCGCCATGAACGGCTGATACGCCGCCGCGGGCTGCGCCAGCCCAAGCGCCGCTTGGATGCCCGTTTGCGAAACCGTGGCGTAGGCCACGGGTGCCTGCGCCGCGCTCGGCGCGAGCGCGCGCTCGAGCGCATGGCGCACGAATTGATGCAGCGCGCGCGAGTCGCGGAAGCGCACCTCGATCTTCGCCGGGTGCACGTTCACATCGACCACTCGCGGGTCGATGTCGATGAACAAGAGATACGCCGCCTGCCGCTCGCCGTGCAGCAGTTCCGCATAGGCCTCGCGCACCGCGTGCGCCAGCACGCGATCGCGCACGTAGCGGCCGTTGACGAAGAAGTACTGGCAATCGGCACGCGCCTGCGCTGCCTGCGGCGTGCCGGCAAGCCCGCGCAGCCGCATGCCGCCCGCCGCCGCCTCGATCGGCACGCTCGCATCCGCGAGGCTGCGACCAAGGAGCGAAAGAGCGCGCTCGCGTAGCGA
>VBCM01000294.1 GCA_005883675.1 Betaproteobacteria bacterium | reverse complement strand
CGCGCGATTCTGCTCCTTGGTCCGCGATGGGTAATCGTCGACCAGCCGCTCCATGCAAAAGCAGCGGGACCAGTTGGGGTTATCGGCGTACGCGACCAGGTCGAAGTAGTGCATGACGGCGTCGTGCTGGTCGGGCGAGACGGGCCGAATCGCGACTTCGCTCACGCGACGAGTCTTTCACATCGGCGCGAACAGAAATGACTCGACCGCGGCTATCTAGAGCCGCGGTCGGGTCGTACGTGGTGGATCGCTCGCGTTAGTCGTCGTTCTCGTCGTTGCCCGGGTTTGAGGCTTTGATCACGCGGATGGTGCCGGTGAAACATGTGCCGTTCGGCGCTTGCGTGCAGCTGATCGTTTGGAATTCCACGTGCACCGCCTTGCCGGTCAGCCACCCTGCGGTGACTGTGCCGTCGAGAACGGCCAGGCCCGTCGCCCTATCGAGCGATCCCGCGATCATCGCGGTAAAGGAGTGCGATGGGTTGCTGGCGATGATCTCGTAGCGGGCCTCCAGCAGCACGACGGTCGGTAGCACCGTTCGCGTGAGGACCGCCCCGCCGAAGGTTCCCTCGATGTCGCCTCCGACGACTCCCTGCATGGTCGGGTAGGCCGGAGCGAACCACTTCGTGTAGGTAAGTTGGACGTCGCCCGCGCCTTTTCCGGCGCTGGCTCGGCTCTGTGCCTCGGCACCGCGTGCGGACGCGGCTGACGCGGAAGGCCCTGTGATGACCGTGAGTGCGACGACGAGCGCGAGTGCGCTGAGAACGCGAAGCATCGAACGCATCTGTGCGTCTCCTTTATTTTGAAACGGCACAGGGTTCGGATCGCGCCGCTTCTGTCACGCACACTCGGGCCGGAGCGGCGCTCGCGGAAGTCACGCCCATCCTGATCTGGGCCTGACATCCGTCACGCCGAGAGCGTTAGAGCCATCCCTTTTCGCGCGCGATGCGGGCTGCGTCCGCCCGGTTCCGCGCGCTGAGCTTTTGGATCACGGTCGAAAGATGATTGCGGACCGTCCCCTCGGAGAGCGACAGCGCGGTAGCGACGTCGGCGATCGCGCCACCGCGCGCCGACTCCGCGAGCACCTCGCACTCCCGGACCGAGAGCGGGCTCGCGCCTTCAGCGAGCGCCTCGATCGCGAGGGACGGCTCGAAGACCGATTCGCCGGCGGCGCAGCGACGGATCGCCCGCGCGAGCTCGTAATCCGGCGCGTCCTTCAGTAGATATCCATGTGCCCCGCTCTCGATCGCGCGCCGAACGAGCCCCGGCCGCGCGAACGTGGTCAGGATCAGGGACCGGCACGACGGCAGCGCATCGCGCAACGCACGCGCTGCAACAAGCCCGTCGATCCCAGGCATCTCGACATCGAGAAGCGCGACATCGGGACGAGATGCGATCGCGGCTTCCACGACCTGGTCGCCTCGGCCGACGTCGGCCACCACGGCGATGTCGCTCTCCAAGCTGAGCAGAGCCTTCAGGGCCCCACGAACCATGGTCTGATCCTCCGCCAGCAGGACGCGGATGGTCGGTGTCACAGCGGGACCGACACGGATACCCGGAAGCCGCCATCGGGCAGGGGACCGGCAGCAGCGTGGCCCCCCCGCGCCGCAACCCGCTCCTGCAGGCCGATTCGCGTGTCAGCCGGATCGAGCACGTGGCCGCCCGGCTGTGCCGGATTACGTTCGTGACCCCCTCGCGCACGGCCCAGGCGAACGTCGCATCGACCGCGGTCGGCAGGGACTCCGGTGTCACGTCGATCGTGGTGCCGATGCCCGCGGCGGCGAGCGCCTCGCGTGCGCCCGCGAGTGCGGAGGTGAAGGTCGGCTGCCGATAACCATCGACCGCGTGCCGCACGTCTTGGAGCGACTGGCGTGCGACGCGTTCGATGTCCGCGACCTCGAGAGCCGCCGGGGAGTCATCCGGCGCGAGCAGTCGACGCGCGAGCTGGCTCTTGATCGTGATCAGGGAGAGACTATGACCCAACAGGTCGTGCAGATCGCGGGCGAGGCGCAAGCGTTCCTCGTCGGCGGCGCGCATGCTCTGCTGCTCGTAGAGAACACCGAGCTGATCGCCCATGCGGTCGACGTTCGCCGCGAGCGTCCCCAGCTCATCGCGGTTCTCGACGCGGAGCTGCCCTCCGAAATCGCCTTCGGCGATGCGCGCCACACGCACGCCGATCGCTCGCAGCGGGCCGATGATCGAGAGCGCGATCGCAAGGCCGAGCAAGAGCGCGAAGACAAGACTCGATCCTGCGAAGCCGAGCACGATGAGCTGAGAGCGAAGATACGCGTCACGCGTGTCGCTCACTCCCTGAGCGACCTCAGCATCGGCACGATTGACGAGCTCGTTGGTTAACCGATCGAGGCGCTCGGCGGAGGGGATCACCTCCGTCGTTAGCGCGCGTTTCGCCTCCGCGATGCTGCCGGCGTTGAGGAGGTCAAGGGTGGTTGTCGTCGCGGCCCCCAGATCGGCTTGCGCGCCGGCTACGCGCGCGACCAGCTCGGTGTCCTCGGTGTCGATTGATTGGACCCGATCGATGCTGTAATCCGTCAGCCCGACCTGTCGACCCGCCGCCGCGATGACCGTGGATTCCTGAAGGGCGATCGCCTCCGTCAGGGCATACAGCTGAGTCGTCGTAGCAAGGCTCAGGTCTCTGTACGCGGCCGTCCGAAGTTGCAACTCGACGAGCCGCTCGGCACGGGCGTTCGCCTGGCCGAGCGCAACCAGACCAATGACACCGAGCGCGGTCAAGAGAACCGCGAGTACGCCGAGTGAGACAAGGAGCTTCGTCTGGATCGGAGCACGCGCGCGCGCGAGCCAATG
>VBCM01000002.1 GCA_005883675.1 Betaproteobacteria bacterium | reverse complement strand
CCTGGCCTTGGCCACGGCAATGCCTTGCAGCGCGCAGCCGCCGGCACGCAATACTCAAGTCGACGCGATCCTCGCGGCGATCAGCGCGACCAGCATCGAGGCGCGCATCCGCAAGCTCGCTTCCTTTCACACGCGCCACACGCTCTCGCGCACCGACTCCGACACGCAAGGCATCGGCGCCGCGCGCCGCTGGATCAAGTCGGAGCTCGACGCGTGCAGCCGCGCCGCCGGCGGGCGCCTGCGCGTCGAGCTCGATTCGTTCACCCAGAGCCCGGCCCGCCGCGTGCCGCAGCCGGTCGAGATCGTGAACGTGGTCGCCACCCTTCCTGGCTCGCAGCCGCAGGCCACGAGCCGCATTTACGTGGTGAGCGGCCATTACGACTCCATGCCGAGCAACGTCATGGACCCGCAAAGCGAGGCGCCCGGCGCCGACGACGACGCGTCCGGCGTCGCCGCGGTGATGGAGATGGCCTGCACCATGGCCTTCCAGCGCTACGACGCGACGCTCGTCTTCATGGCGGTGGCCGGCGAGGAGCAGGGCCTGCTTGGATCCGCGCATTGGGCGGAGCTCGCGAAGAGCAAAGGCTGGAACATCGCCGGGATGATCTCGAACGACATCATCGGCAGCCCGACGGGCCGGGACGGCCAGCGGCACGACGGCGAGGTGCGCCTGTTCGCGAACGGGCTGCCGGCGCTGATCGCCAGCAAGTCACCGGAGCTCGAGCAGATCGCCCGCTCGGGCGGCGAGAACGACACGCCGACGCACGAGCTCGGCCGCTACCTCAAGGACACGGCGGAGCGCTACGTGCCTGGCATGACGGTGCGGCTCATCCCGCGTCCCGATCGCTTCCTGCGCGGCAGCGACCATCTTTCGTTCCTCGAGCGCGGCTTTGCCGCGGTGCGCTTCGTCGAGCCTGCCGAGGATTACCGCCACCAGCACAAGAACGTGACCGTGGTGAACGGCGTGCAGGAAGGCGACCTGCCGCAGTTCGTCGACTTCGACTATGTCGCGAAAGTCGCGCGCGTCAACGCCGCGGGTCTCGCGTCGCTTGCGCTCGCACCCGCCGCGCCGCGTGACGCGGGCATCGAGGTGGTGCAGCTCGAGAACGACACGACGCTGCGCTGGCGCGCGAACGACGAGCCCGACCTCGCGGGCTATCGCATCGTCTGGCGCGAGGTCGGCGCGCCGACCTGGCAGTACTCGCGCGACGTGGGCAACCTCACCCGCGTTACGCTCAAAGGCATCCCGAAGGACGATTACATCTTCGGCGTCGTGGCGCTCGACCGCGACGGCAATGCGAGTCCGGCCGCCTTCCCGCGGCCCTGGCGACCGTGAGGCAACGATGAACGATCCCGCAGGTACCCGTCTCTCTGTCGGCTTAATTCGGGGTCAGGGCAACATCTAACCTGGTTCACCGAATGGCCGCCGGCGCGACCGTGGACCCCGAAGCACCGTAGATCTTGAGCGGCTGCATGACGAACGCGAACTCGTAGGCTTTTTTCGCCACCAGCTCGTCGAGCTTTGCGTTCTCGAGGAGATGGATGCCGTTCACCACCAGCAGGACCTGGTGTACCGGCAACGAGAGATCCTTGTCCGGATTGGGCGCGACCTCGACCGGCCAGTTATCCGACCCCACGACGCTCGGATCCTGCTTCGCCAGCCACTCGGCCGCCGCCACGCCGATGCCGGGCGTGGTCTTCACGAAGCGCGCGTTGTCCTTGCCATAGAGCTTGCCCCAGCCCGTGTGGATGATCACCGCGTCGCCCGGCTCGATGCGGAGGTTCCCCTGCCGCGCGAGCGCCTGTTGCAGGTCGGCCACCGTGATCTCGTAGGTGTCGCCGAGCATCTCCATGCCCTTCGCGCCGGCGACGTCGATGAGTATCCCGCGCGTGAAGAAGGTGGGCGCGTTCTGCACGCCGAGCTTGGTGAAGCCGCTGCGCGTCGCGATCTCGCTCGTCTTGAAACAGTTGTAGTGCGAGTCGCCGTGCGACTGGTGGGCGAAGCCGTCGAACTGCGTGCCGACCTGCCCGATCTCGGAAGTGACGACCTCCTCGTTCGAGCCGCGCGTGTTGCGGCCGGCGTTCATGAAGGTGCGCTTGGTGTGCAGGTTGAAGATGCGCGTGCCGAAGAACGGCATGCCCGGCCCGAGGACGTGGCCGAGCTCGATCACTTCACCGGTCTTGATCAGCCGCGCGGCGCGCAGCGCGTGCTGCGGGTTCTTCATGTGGTTGCCCGAGCCCATCTCGTCACCGGCGCCCCACTTCGACGGGCAGCGCTGGCTCTCGGGCGGCAGGTTCCACTGGGCTGCGGCGACGAGCGGCGTGCAAAGCAATGCGATCGCAACTGCGGTGCGTGTCATGGTCTCCCCTTCAGTCAAGGCTTTCGTAAAGGCGCTCGTCATAAAGAGCGCCGGTCATCTGCGCCAGCTTGTCGCGGAATTCGCGCTGGTGCGGCGACATGCCGTTCGCGTCGAACGCCTGACGCGAGCGCCAGGTTTCGACGAGCGTGAAATGGTTGAGGCGGTTGGTCTGCTGCAGCACTTCGTAGCGAAGATTGCCTTCCGCGGCGCGGCTGGCTTCGGCAAGGGCCTTGAGCGCCGCCTGCGCGTCCTCGCGCCGCGGCGGCACGACGTCCACGTGCGTCACGACGTAGAGCGCGCCGCGCGGCGTGTCGAGCTTGCCCGTGGAGAAAGCGCTGTGGAAGCGATCGTCGGCGGGACTGTTGCGCAGCGCATGGAGCTTCTCGCGCCATTCCTGCGTGGTGCTGGCAGCAGCGTCGAATGCCGCCTTGTCGCGCCAAGCCGCGATGATCACGAACTGCCCTGGGCGGGCCGGGTTCCGGACGAGTTCGGCGCGCAGGTTGCCTTGCGCCCTGCGCTGCGCCTCTTGCCAGGATCTGAGCAGCGCTGCACCTTCGCTCTGCGCAGTCGGACGCAGCTCGAGGTAGGTGACGACATAAAGCGGACTCACGTCGGCAGGAACCTGTGGTCCGGCCGGCGCCTGCGCCGAGGAATCAACCACGGAAAGGCAGAGCAACGCCAGCGGCCAGCGCAACGCCATAACCCCTCCTCCAGGCGCCTATGGTACGACGTCAGGCCAATTTGAAAAGCCGCAGCGCGTTGTCGCGGCCGATCTTCTGCCGATCGGCCTCGCTGATCGCGCACGAGTCGAACCAGAGCGCCGCGTGATCGACGTTCTCGAACGGCCAGTCGGTGGAGAACATGATGCGGTCGGCGCCGATCTCGAGCATGGCGCACACCAGCGAGGGCGTGTGAAAGTTGCCCGAGGTGGTGAGGTAGAAATTGCGCTGGAAGTAAAAGCCGAGCTTTTCCTTCGCCGGGTAGCGCGGCGGCGCCTTGGTCCAGGCATTGCGGTTATCGCAGCGCCAGATGCTGAATGGCAGTCCTTCGCCGAGGTGGCCGAGGATGACCTGCAGCCGTGGATGCCGGTCGAAGAGCCCGCAGGCCATGAGCCGCAGCGCATGCACCGCCGTCTCCTGCCCGAAGGCCCATGTCGGCCCGAGAAGCCAGGGGTGTCCTTCGTAGATCTGGGAGGCCGAAGGCAGCGGATTGCGCGGATGGAGATAGAACGGCACGTCGAGCCGCTCGCATTCGGCCCAGAAGCCGCGGTAGCGCGCATCGTCGAGATACACCATCGAGTTCGGGTCGCCCGCCTGCGAGAAGCCGTTCACCAGCGCGCCGCGGAAGCCGAGCTCCTTCACGCAGCGCACGAGCTCGTGCGTCGCGCCCTCGGGGTCCTGCATGGCGAGCGCCGCCAGCGCCTGGAAACGGTCCGGCCGCTTCGCCACCTCGCGCGCGACAAAGTCGTTCGCCCGGCGCGCGATGTCCGCGGCTTTCCGGGGATCGGCGATGCCCTGGATGGCGGGCGCATTCAGCGACAGGATCATCATCTGCATGCCGTGCCGGTCCATCTCGGCGAGCCGCCGCTCCTGGATGTCGAGGAGCCGCGACTCGAGCTCCGGCCAGGTGCGATCGGCGAGAAAGCCCTTTGAATCCTGCAGCGTTTCCCGAATCGCGAAATGCTCTTCGAGGCCGATCTTTCCTTGCATGGTGCCTCCTCGCGCCGTTTCGTGGCATCTTAGCGCCCGGGGGAGTCACCATGGACGCGCAAGTCGCCACCTACGATCCGGCAGTAGCGTTGCAATTCTTCAAGGCGGCCGGCAGGCCCGAGCTCATCTCCGAGGGCGAGAAGATCTTCGACGAGAACGAGCGCGAGCGGCGAAACAAGGTCTACTACCTGCTGCGCGGCGAGGTGAGCCTCCTCGCCGGCAGAAGGCCGATCGGCAGCGTGCGGCCGGGCGAGATCTTCGGCGAGATGGCGGTGATCTCGCGCGCGCCGCGCAGCGCCTCTGCGGTGGCGAAGACCGCCTGCCGCGTGATCGCGCTGGATGATCGCGAGTTCCAGGCGGCGCTGCGCAAGGCCCCCGAGTTCGCGCTCATGCTGATGAGCGTCATGATCCACCGCCTGCGCGCGCGCATCGCCGAGCTGAAGCAGCAGAACGCGCTCTCTCCGGAGGCGGAACTGAAGGAGTCGGCGGCGTTCGACCCGAAGGTGCTGGCGCAGCTCGTGCACGGCCTCGCCGACGATCCGCCGGTGTTCTACCAGGAAGGCGCCACCATCGTCGCCGAAGGCCAGAAGGGCATCCGCATGTACGCGGTGGTCGAAGGGCGCGTGCGCGTCTCAGTCGGCGGCCGTACCGTGGAGCGCCTCGGGCCGGGCGGCGTTTTCGGCGAGGCGGCGCTCATCGACGCCGCCGCGGCGCGCATCGCCGATGCCATCGCGGAGATCGATGCCTCGCTGCAGCCGATCAGCCGGGCGGCGTTTCTTGCGCTGGTAAAGACGAGCCCCGAGTTCGCCGACACGATGCTCAGCTCGCTCGCCGGCCGCCTGAGGACCCTCACCGCCAAGCTTGGCTGACGAGCCGCGGCGTATCATCCACATCGACATGGACGCGTTCTACGCGTCCGTGGAGAGCCGCGACAATCCCGAGCTGCGCGGCAAGCCCCTTGCCGTCGGCGGCTCGCCCGAGTCGCGCGGCGTGGTGGCCGCCGCGAGCTACGAGGCGCGCAAGTACGGCGTGCGCTCGGCGATGCCGATGGCGCGCGCGCTGCGCCTTTGCCCCGAGCTCGTGATCGTGCCGCCGGACTTTGCGCGCTACCGCGAGGCGTCGGAAAAGGTGATGGCGATCCTGCATTCCGCGACGCCGCTCGTCGAGCCGCTGTCGCTCGATGAGGCCTATCTCGACGTCACCGAGAACCGCTGGGGCGAGCCGCTCGCGATGAACGTCGCGCTGCGCATAAAAGAGACGATCCGCAACGAGCTCGAGCTCACCGCCTCCGCCGGCGTCGCGCCGAACAAGTTCCTGGCGAAGATCGCCTCCGGCTGGCAGAAGCCCGATGGGCTCACCGTCATCGCACCGGAACGCGTCGAGACGTTCCTGCAGAAGCTGCCGGTGGAGGCGCTCTGGGGCGTCGGCCCGGTGACGGCGAAGAAGCTGCGCGCGATCGGCATCGAGCGCCTGGTCGACATCCGCACGGCGGACAAGGCGCTGCTCGCGAACGCGGTCGGCAGCCTCGCCGAGTGGCTGGTCGAGCTTTCGCATGGGCGAGACAACCGGCCGGTGGAGCCGAACCGGGAAACCAAATCGGTGTCCTGCGAGACGACGTACGCCAAGGACCTCACCGACCTGCGCGAGATCAACCAGCA
>VBCM01000001.1:12242-13744 GCA_005883675.1 Betaproteobacteria bacterium | reverse complement strand
TCCGCCTTGGCAGCAAAAAAGGCGACAAGTGATATTCCGATCGTTTTCTGGGCTGTAGGCGACCCGGTCGGACAAGGATTCGCGGCGAGCTTGGCACGCCCCGGCGGAAATATGACCGGATTCATGGACTATCGCGCCGAGCTGACTGGCAAACGTCTTGCCCTCTTGAAGGAGGTTCTTCCCGCCGTTCGGCGCATCGCCATCCTCTCAAATGAGGCTTCACCGGCGAACAACACGACTGCCCTAAAGGACGCCGAGAACGCCGCCAGATCTTTGGGGCTCGAACTCATCGTTCAAAGCGTCCGCGACCCCTCGGATTTTCAAACTGCAATCGAGAAAGTTAAGCGCGCCAATGCTGAAGCGATTTACCTAATACCCGATCCGCTGTTTCGCTCGAATAGAGCACGCCTTGCTGAAGCCGCACAACGAAGCCGATTAGCCTGGATGGGTTGGGCGAAGGAGTTTGCGGAAGATGGTGCACTTATCGCTTATGGAATTGATTTCACCGAGGTAGCGCGCCAAACGGCGGGCTACGTTGCGCGTGTGCTTCAAGGTGAGAAGCCCGGCAACCTGCCGATCCAGCAGCCAGCAAAGATTCAACTGGTCATCAATCTCAAAGTGGCCAACGTCCTAGGCCTGACGATTCCGAAGTCGCTGTTGGAGCTAGTGGATTACGTCATCGAGTAACTTTGGATTTCGTTGGATGGTGCTTGGCGGAGGGTGAGGGATTCGAACCCCCGGGCCCTTGCGGGCCAACGGATTTCAAGTCCGCCGCATTCGACCGCTCTGCCAACCCTCCGGGATTGAAAAAGCGCTTTCCCGGCCGCATTTTAGGGTAGTCTAGGCGCATACCAAGGAGGACCGGATGGAACTCAAACCCATACGCACGGATGGCGAGCCGGTAAGGCGCGACTTTCCGTACGAAGCGGCCGCGGACGTTCTTGCCGCCGAGCAGGGCCGCAAGGTCCTGCGCAACACCTATCTCCTGCTTGCCCTCACCATGGTGCCGACCGTGATCGGCGCGTGGATCGGCATGGCGACCGGCGCAGTCATCCTCGCGCATCCGGTGGCGAGCACGCTCATCATGCTCGCGGGCGTGATCGGCCTGCAGTTCGGCATCGCCGCCAACCGCAACAGCGCTGTAGGCGTCGCGCTGCTGCTCCTTATGACCGGGCTGCTGGGCTGGTGGCTTGGGCCGATCCTCAATTTCGCGCTCGCGCTGAAAAACGGCGTGCAGCTCGTCGGCTACGCGGCCGTGGGCACCGGCGTGATCTTTTTCGCCATGGGTGCGATCGCCGCCACGACCAAGCGCGACTTCGGCTTCATGGGCAAGTTCCTGTTCGTGGGGATGATCGCCCTGCTCGTTGCCATGATCGCGAATATCTTCCTGCAGATCCCGGCGCTCGCGCTCACCATCTCCACCCTCGTGGTCGTGGTGTTCTCTCTCTTCCTGCTCTATGACCTGCAGCGCATCATGCGCGGCGGCGAGAGCAACTACATCA
>VBCM01000001.1:0-12186 GCA_005883675.1 Betaproteobacteria bacterium | reverse complement strand
CGGGCGCCTTTTTTATTGGGCTTCGTTTTTATTGGGCTTCGAAGAGCACGAGGCTCTCCACGTGCGCGGTGTGCGGAAACATGTTCACCACGCCGGCCGCCACTAAGCGGTAGCCCTTGGTGTGGGCGAGAACGCCCGCATCGCGGGCGAGCGTCGCGGGATCGCACGATACGTAGACGATGCGCTGTGGCAATGGCGCAGCGAGCGCTTTCACGATTTCGATAGCGCCCTGGCGCGGCGGATCGACGAGCAGCTTGTCGAAGCGGCCGAAGGCCGCGAGATTCGGCGTGAAGAGATCCATTTGCTCGAACTGGGCGACGAGCCCATTGGCGGCGGCATTGGTTCGCGCACGCGCCACCAGCTCGTCGCTACCTTCGAAGCCGATCACCTGAGCGCCGCGACGCGCGAGGGGCAGCGAGAAGTTGCCCAGGCCGCAAAAGAGGTCGGCGATGCGCTCGCCCGGCTGCGGATCGAGGAGCTCGAGCGCCCGCGCCACCAGCACGCGGTTCACCGCGTGATTCACCTGCGTGAAATCGGTAGGGCGGAAGTGCAGGCGCACCCCGTAATCGGGCAGCTCGTAGTAGAGCTCGCTGCGCGCCGGCTCGAATGGCTGGGCGCTGTCGGGTCCGCCCGGCTGCAACCACAAGTGGATATCGTGCTCGCGGGCAAACGCGCGCAGATGCGCGTGATCATCCCCGGTCAGCGGCAGGAGGTGGCGCAACACCAGCGCGGCGGCGTTGTCACCCACCGCGACCTCGACCTGCGGCAGGCGGCTGTGCACCGAGAGCCGTTCGATCAACGCGCGCAGCGGATCGATGAGCGCCGAGATGCGTTCGGGCAGCACCGGGCACTGGTGCATGTCGGCGACGTAGGTGGAGCGGCGCTCGCGAAAGCCCACCATCACGCCCTTCTTGTCCACGCGGCGCACCGAGAGCCGCGCCCGGTGCCGGTAGCCCCATTCGTCGCCGCTGACCATGGGCAGGACGCGCTCGGGCTCGACTTTGCCAATGCGCGCCAGGTTCTGCAGCAGCCAGTCCTGCTTGGCAGCCATCTGCGTGGCGAGGTCGGCGTGCTGCGTGGCGCAGCCGCCGCAGATGCCGAAATGCGGGCAGCGCGGCGCGCGCCGGCCGGGCGATTCGACCAGCAGGCGGCTGACGCGCCCGAGATCGAAACGACGGCCGCCGGTCATGATCTGCACGGCGGCGCGCTCGCCGGGCAGCGCGCCGTCGACGAACAGCACCTTGCCGTCCGGCGCGCGCGCGACGCCGCGCCCCTCGGCGTCCAGGCCGTCGATATCGACCGTCAGCTCTGCCAGAGCGACAGGAACTCCTGCCAGTGCGGCTCGGGCCGCCGCGCGAGCGCGTCTCGCAGCAGCGCGCACTCGGCGTCGTGGCGTTCCTGGGAGAGCAAGCCGCGCACCACCTGGAAACGCAGGTAAAGCAGGAACGTGTTGACGACATCCACCTCGCAGTAGTTGCGGATGGGCTGGATCTCGCCCCGGCGGTAAGCCGGCCACACTTCGGCGCCGCCGACGCCCTGCTTGCCCGGCAGGTGCGCGAGCCGGGCGAGCTCATCGAGCGGCGCGAAGTTGCGCGAATTGAACATCGCGAGCTGATCCATCAGGTCGAGGTGGCGGGTCTGGAAGCGGTTGACGTAGTTGTTGTAGCGGAAGGCCTGGTCCTCGTCGCCCAGCTCCCAGAAGCGCGTGCAGCACACGCCATGGATGAGCGCCCGGTGGTTGAGCACCGGGATGTCGAAGCCTTTGCCGTTCCAGGAGACGAGCTGCGGCACCTTGCGCTCGATCGCGTCGAAGAAGCGCGCGATCGCCGCTTTCTCGTCGCGCTCGGGCTCGCCGATCGAGAAGATCTTGATGCCTTCGTCGTCGCGCGCGACGCAGGAGATCACGATCACGCGGTGCAGGTGCGGCGGCAGGAAGTCGTTGCCCGCCGTGGCGCGGCGCTTCTGGAACGCGACCTCGGCGACTTCCGCGTCCGGCAATTCGGCCGGCAGGTCGTAGAGCCGCCGGATGCCCGCGCAGTCGGGAATCGTCTCGATGTCGAAGGCGAGAATCGGCGTCACGTCAGTCGGGGAAGACACCAGTCGTGAGATAGCGGTCGCCGCGGTCGCAGACGATGGTGACGATCACGGCGTTCTTGAGGTCGCGCGCGATGCGCAAGGCGACGTGCATGGCACCGCCGGAGGAGATACCGGCGAAGATGCCTTCCTCGCGCGCCAGGCGCCGCGTCATCTCCTCGGCCTCGCCCTGGCTCACGTATTCGAGGCGGTCGACGCGCTTCGGGTCATAGATCTTCGGCAGATAGGCCTCGGGCCATTTGCGGATACCGGGGATCTGCGAGCCCTCCTGCGGCTGGCAGCCGATGATCTCGATTTTCGGGTTCTTCTCCTTGAAGTAGCGCGAGCAGCCCATGATGGTGCCCGTCGTGCCCATGCTCGAGACGAAGTGCGTGATGCGAGCGTCGGTGTCGCGCCAGATCTCGGGCCCGGTGCTGTCGTAGTGCACCTGCGGGTTGGCCGGGTTCGCGAACTGGTCGAGCATGGTGCCCGCGCCCTCGCGCACCATCTTCTCCGCCAAGTCGCGCGCCGCCTCCATGCCGCCCTTCTGCGGCGTGAGGACGATCTCGGCGCCGTAGGCGCGCATCGTCTGGCGGCGCTCGGCCGAGAGGTGCTCGGGCATGATGAGCACCATGCGGTAGCCGCGCGTGGCGGCCGCCATGGCGAGCGCGATGCCGGTGTTGCCGGAGGTGGGCTCGATCAGCGTAGCGCCCGGCTTGATACGCCCCGAGCGCTCTGCGTGGCGGATCATGGCGATCGCCGGGCGGTCCTTCACCGAGCCCGCGGGATTGTTGCCCTCGAGCTTGGCAAGGATCACCGTCTTGTGGCGCGCAATCTCCGGCCCCGGCAGGCGCTGCAGCCGCACGAGGGGCGTGTTGCCGATGAAATCCTCGAGGGTGCGCTTCACTTGGCCTGGAGCTCCTTGACGTAGGCCGTGACGCCCTGCTCGACGCTCATGAACTCGCCGGGGTAGCCCGCCTCGCGCAGGCGCGAAAGGTCTGCCTCGGTAAAGCTCTGATATTTGCCGACGAGCTCGGGAGGAAACGGCACGTATTCGATGAGGCCTTTGGCGACGACGTCGTGCAGCGGCGGCCGGTACCGCAATTGAAGACGCCCGACAGGTCGCGCCGCTCGAGGAACCAGAGGTTCACCTCCACCACGTCGTCGACGTGGATGAAATCGCGGCGCTGCTCGCCGTTGCCGTAGCCGCCCGAGCCGACGAACAGCTTCACCCGGCCGAACTCCAGCAGCTGCCGGTAGGCGTGGAACGCCACCGACGCCATGCGGCCCTTGTGCGCCTCGTTCGGCCCATAGACGTTGAAATAGCGCAAGCCCGCGATTTGGGCGGTGCGCGTTGCAAGCCGCTCGCGCACCACCTGGTCGAAGAGGAACTTGGAGTAGCCGTAGAGGTTGAGCGGCCGCTCGCATGCGCGCTCCTCGCGGTATTGCGGCCCGCGGCCGTAGACCGCCGCCGAGGAGGCGTAGACGAGCGGGAGCTCCTCGTCCTGGCACCAGTCGAGCAGCCGCCGCGAGTAGGCGTAGTTGTTCTCCATCATGTAGCGCCCGTCGGTCTCGAGCGTATCGGAGCACGCGCCCTGGTGGAACACCGCCTCCACCGCGCCTTCCAGCGCCTCGAGCCGCGCGCCGAGCTGCGCCTGGTCGACGTAGTCGGCGATCTCGCAATCGGCGAGATTGCGGAACTTGTCGCCGTGCGCGAGGTTGTCGACCGCGATGATCTCGCTCACGCCGCGGCGGTTCAGCCCGCGCACCAGGCGCGAGCCGATGAAGCCGGCGGCCCCGGTAACAATGTAGTAGTTCATGGGCCGAAGATCTCCGCCGGAGTGACGACGGCCGTGCCGAATTTCGTCACCTTGATGCCGCCGGCGCGATTGGCGACGCGCACCGCCGACTCGAGCGATTCGCCCGCGGCGAGCATCACGGCGAGCGCGGCGATCACGGTATCGCCCGCGCCGGTGACGTCCGACACCTCGTGCTTCTCGGCGCGCACGCGCAGCGCGCGGCGCGAGCGGAAGAGCGTCATGCCCTCCTCGCCGCGCGTCAGGAGCAGCGCGTCGAGCCGCAGGCTCGCGCGCAGCTTCTCGGCGCGCGTGGCGAGATCCTTCTCATCGTCCCAGTCGCCGACGACCTGGCGCAGCTCGAGCACATTGGGCGTCACGATGCTGGCGCCGCGATAGCGGCTGTAATCCTTGCCCTTCGGGTCGATGAGCACGAGCTTTTTCGCCTTGCGAGCCTCGTTGATCATCGTTTCGATGTGCGCAAGCCCGCCTTTGCCATAGTCGGAAAGCAGTATCACATCGCAGTCTTTGAGCGCATCGCGGAAATCGGCGAGCTTCGACGCCAGCACTTCAGTCGACGGCGGCGTTTCGAAGTCGATGCGCAGGAGCTGGTGACGGCGCGGTCCGACGACGCGCAGCTTTTGCGTGGTGGCAAGTTTGCCATCGGTATGCAGCCGGGCGTCCAGGCCCTCCTGCTTCGCGAGCTTCGCGATGCGCCGCCCCGCCTCGTCCCTGCCGATGACCGAAAGCAGGCGCACCTTCGCTCCCAGCGCCTTGCAATTGCGGGCGACGTTGCCCGCGCCCCCGAGGCGCAGCTCCTCCTCCTTCTCGTTGACGAGCACGATGGGCACGGGAGCCTCCGGTGAGATCCGCGAGACCTCGCCGTACCAGTAGCGGTCGAGCATGACGTCGCCGACCACGAGCACGCGCGCTTTGGAGGTGTCCGGTGCTCTCACTGCTTTCGACCGATGGGGTAATACTCGAGCCCCTGCGCGCGCAGCGCCGCCGGGTCGTAGAGGTTGCGGCCGTCGAAGATCGCGGGCGTCTTGAGCGCCTTCTTGATCGCCGCGAAATCGGGGCTGCGGAACTCCTGCCACTCGGTGACGATGGCGAGCGCGTCGGCGCCCGCGAGCGCCTCCATGGCATTGGCGACGATGCTGACGCTACGGCTCTCGGTGAAGATCTTGCGCGCCTCGCCGCCCGCTGCGGGGTCGTAGGCGCGCACCGTAGCGCCGGCGGCCACGAGATCGTCGATCAGCGCGAGGCTCGGCGCTTCGCGCATGTCGTCGGTGTTCGCCTTGAACGCGAGGCCCCAGAGAGCGATGCACTTGCCGCGCAGGCTCTCGTCGAAGCGGGTGCGGATCTTGTCGGCGAGCACGTGCTTCTGCGCCTCGTTCACCTCATCAACCGCATTCACCACGCGCAGCGGCCGCCCGGCTTCCTGGGCGGTGCGCTGCAGCGCCTTGACGTCTTTGGGAAAGCAGGAGCCGCCGAACCCGGCGCCGGCGTAGAGGAACTGGTGGCCGATGCGCGGATCGGAGCCGATGCCGCGGCGCACTTCCTCGACGTCGGCGCCGATCGCCTCGGCGAGGTTGGCGATCTCGTTCATGAACGAGATGCGCGTCGCGAGCATGGCGTTCGCCGCATACTTGGTGAGCTCGGCGGAGCGCACGCTCATCACGATGATGCGCTCGCGGTTTCTCTGGAACGGCGCGTAGAGCTGGCGCGATCGGGCTTCATGAAGTCCTCGACCGCGGCGCCTTCCTTGAGGAACTCGGGGTTCGACACCACGGTGAAGTCGTTGCCCAGGTGGCGCTTCTTCTGCTCGTCGATCACCGCGTGCTTCACCTTGTCGGCGGTGCCGACCGGCACGGTCGATTTCGTGACGATGACCTTGTAGCCCTCCATGTAGCGGCCAATCGCCCGCGCCGCGGCGATGACGTGCTGCAGGTCGGCCGAGCCGTCCTCGCCGGGCGGCGTGCCGACAGCAATGAGCTGCAGCTCCGCATGCGCTACGCTCGCGGGCACATCGGTCGAGAAGCGCAAACGTCCGGCGTGCTCGTTGCGCTTCACGATGGGTTCCAGGCCCGGCTCGAAGATCGGAATCTCGCCCGCGTTCAGGCGCGCGATCTTGCGCTCGTCGAGATCCAGGCAGAACACGTTGTTGCCGGCGTCCGCGAGGCAGGCGCCGGTGACGAGGCCGACGTAGCCTGTCCCTATGACTGTTACGTTCATGCGATGACGGTGACCTTCATGGCGTTAGATCGAACTCCTCGGTGCGCCGCGGCGGGTAGGTTTCCCAGCCGCCGCAGGCGGGACAGCGCCAGTAGAACTGGCGCGCCTTGAAGCCGCAGGTCTCGCAGCGATAGCGCGCGAGGCGCCGCGTGTGGCCGTGCACCAGATTCCTCACGAGCTCGAGGTCGCGCCGGCGATCCGGCGAGCCCGCGGCGATGATTTGCGCTTCCAGCAGCCGGTCGAGGCCGAGCAGCGTGGGATTGCGGCGCAGCTCGTCGCGCACGAGCTTGTACGCCTCCTCGTGGCCCTTCGCCTCCAGCGTGTGCTGGAACACCGTGTCGAGGAGGTCGAGCGAGGGATAGCGCTCGAGGTAGCCGGCGATGAGCCGCAGGCCCTCCTCGGCGCGGCCGGCCTCGCGATGGGCTTCGTAGAGCCGCTGCGCCGCGAGCGCAAGGTACGCCGGGTTCTGCGATTCGATGCGCTTCCAGTGCTCGATAGCGCGATCCAAGTTGCCCGCCGAGCGCTCGAGATCGCCGAGCTGCAGGCTCGCGCGCACGCATTTGCGATTCGCCTCCAGCGCGGACTCGAGCTGCCGGCGCGCCGCGTCGGGGCGCGACTGCGCCATCTCCGAGGCGGCGAGCTCGCAGTAGTACTGCGCGAGCGCGCGAGGATCGGAGGCCACGTGGCGCGTCATGTCGATCGCACGGCGCCAGTCCTTTTCCTGCTCGTAGATCTCGAGGAGATGCGCGCGGGCGCTCGCCGCCTGAGGGCTCCCTTCCAGCTTCTTGAATACCTCTTCGGCGCGATCGAGGATGCCCGCCTTGAGATAGTCCTGGCCGAGCTCGGCGAGCGCGATCACCTTCTGGTCGGAACCGAGGTCGGCGCGCTCGAGCAGATTCTGATGCATGCGGATCGCCCGGTCATACTCGCCGCGGCGCCGGAAGAGACTGCCCAGCGCGAAGTGCAGCTCGATGGTCTCCGGGTCGACCTTCACGACCTCGATGAACGCCTCGATCGCCTTGTCGGGCTGCTCGTTCAGGAGGAAGTTGAGTCCCTTGAAATAGGAGCGCGGCAGCGCGCGCGACTCCGACACGATCTGCCGGATGTCGATGCGGGCGGCGATCCAGCCCAGGCCGAAAAAGAGCGGAAATCCGAGCAGCCACCAGTATTCGAACTCCACCACTCAGAGCTCCGGCACCGGCGGCTTCGCCGGCTCGGCGACGCCGCCCGCGCGCCGGCGCAGCGCCGCGATCTCGCGCCGCTGGCGCAAGAGCGTGCCGAGCAGCGCGGCAATGCCAAAGAGCGCCCCGGCGACGAAAAAGGCAAACAGCAGCACGACGAGCGGCGCCTGCCATGCGAAATCGAAGTAAAAGCGCAGCGTCACCGGCTCCACGTTCTTCGCCGCGAACGCGACGAGCAGCACGAACACGAGGAGGCGGATCGCCCAGGCGACGATACGCACCCCGGCCCTTTACCTGACAGGCTGCGAAGCCCGCTCCTCGGGAGCCGCCTGCCGGTCGGGAGTGGCGCCGTCGACGCGCTCGCGCAATTCCTTGCCCGCCTTGAAGTGCGGCACGTACTTCTCGGGCACGTGCACCTTCTCGCCCGACTTCGGATTGCGACCGGTGCGCGGCGGCCGGTAGTTGAGCCCGAAGCTGCCGAAGCCGCGGATCTCGATGCGATGGCCGCTGAGCAGGCTGTGGGTCATCGCGTCGAGGATCATCTTCACCGCGTACTCGGCGTCCTTCGCCACGAGCTGCGGATAACGCTGCGCGAGCCGCGCGATCAGTTCCGACTTGGTCATGCGAGCGTTCCCCCCTGTGCCTATGCCCCCGCTATTGCTGCGGGTTATTGCCCTTGTCGAGCTTCGCGCGCAGCAGCGCCCCGAGGTTGGTCGCGCCGGCGCTCGCCGCCGCCTGCTCGCTCTTCAGCTGCTTCATCGCTTCGGTCTCTTCCGTGAGCTCGCGCGCCTTCACCGAGAGGTTGATCGAGCGGTTCTTGCGGTCGACGTTGATGATCATCGCCTGCACGCTGTCGCCCTCTTTCAGGTGCTTCGCGAGGTCGTCGACGCGGTCGCGCGAGAATTCGGAGGCGCGCAGATAACCCTCGACGCCGCCCAGCTCCACCACCGCGCCCTTGGCGTCGACCGACTTCACCGTGCCGGTGACGAGGCTATTCTTCTCGTGGCTCGCGATGAAGTTGGTGAAGGGGTCGCCTTCCAGCTGCTTCACGCCGAGCGAAATGCGCTCGCGCTCGACGTCGATGGAGAGCACCACGGCTTCCAGCTCCTCGCCCTTCTTGAACTTCTTCACCGCCTCCTCGCCGGCCTCGGACCAGGCGAGATCCGAGAGATGCACGAGGCCGTCGATGCCGCCGGGCAGGCCGACGAACACGCCGAAGTCGGTGATCGACTTGATCTGGCCCTTCACGCGATCGCCCTTCTTGTACTCGCGCGCGAAGTCCTCCCACGGGTTGGGCATGCACTGCTTCATGCCGAGCGAGATGCGCCGGCGCTCCTCGTCGATCTCGAGGATCATCACCTCGACCTCGTCGCCCACCTGCACGACCTTGGATGGATGCACGTTCTTGTTGGTCCAGTCCATCGCGGACACGTGCACCAGGCCTTCGATGCCGGACTCGACTTCCACGAAGGCGCCGTAGTCGGTGAGGTTCGTGACCTTGCCGAAGAGGCGCGTGCCCTGCGGATAGCGGCGCGCGATGCCGACCCACGGGTCCTCGCCCAGCTGCTTGAGGCCGAGCGAGACGCGGTTCTTTTCGGCGTCGAATTTGAGCACCTTGGCGGTGACCTCGTCGCCGACGTTCAGCACTTCGGAAGGATGCTTGACGCGGCGCCAGGCGAGATCGGTAATGTGCAGCAGCCCGTCGATGCCGCCGAGGTCGACGAATGCGCCGTAGTCGGTGATGTTCTTGACGATGCCCTTGACGGTGGCGCCTTCCTGCAGCGATGCGAGCAATGCCTCGCGCTCCGCGCCAGCCGTTTCCTCCAGCACTGCGCGGCGGGAAACAACCACGTTGTTGCGCTTGCGATCGAGCTTGATGACCTTGAACTCCATCTCCTTGCCTTCGTAAGGGGTGGTGTCCTTCACCGGACGCAGGTCGACAAGCGAGCCGGGCAGGAACGCGCGGATGCCCTTGGTCATCACGGTCAGGCCGCCTTTCACCTTGCCGGTGATGACGCCCTTCACCTTCTCGCCGTTCTCGAGCGCCTTCTCGAGCTCGAGCCACGCGGCCATGCGCTTCGCCTTGTCGCGCGACAGGCGCGTCGCGCCGAAGCCGTCTTCCAGCGCTTCGATGGAGACAGAGACAAAGTCGCCCGCCTTCACTTCCACCTGCCCGGCGTCGTTACGGAATTCCTCGACCGGGATGACGCTCTCGGACTTGAGCCCCGCATTCACGACTACCCAGTTCTCGTCCACGCTGAGCACTTCGGCGGTGATCACCTCGCCGATGCGCATTTCCTTGCGGTTGAGGCTCTCCTCGAAGAGCGCGGCGAACGATTCGCCGCCGGAGGCTTGGGTGGATTGCGGGGACTTCTGCGACGCTGCTGCGGGGGAGATACTCGCCATTACGAAAAAACCTTTTCAAACCGCAAGCTGGCGCCTGCGGGCCAATGTTGAACACGGGGCGGCGCCGTCATGTCCGCCCACCTTTCCTTTCCTGCCACCAGCCGACGATTCGCTCGGCTACCTCGTCAATCGAAAGCGCTGACGAATCGAGCACTTGCGAATCCGGCGCGGGAACGAGCGGCGCGACCGCCCGCTTGGCGTCGCGCTCGTCGCGCTCCCGAAGATTGCGGGAAAGGGCGCGAAGATTAGCATCGATTCCTTTTTCTATCAACTGCTTATATCGCCGTCCGGCCCTGATTTCCGCGCTTGCTGTCAAGAACACCTTGAGTTGCGCATCGGGGAACACCACCGTCCCCATATCCCGCCCATCGGCGACGAGGCCCGGCGGCCGGCGGAACGAGCGCTGGCGCTTAAGAAGCGCCTGGCGCAGCGCCGGCACCTTGGCGACCTCGGAGGCGCGGCTGCCGACGAGCTCGCTTCTCACCTTGTCGCTGATCGACTCATCGGCGAGCAGGATGTCGCCGTCGTCGAAGCTCACCTCCATCTCTTCGGCAAGCGCCGCGAGCCGCTTTTCATCGAGCGTGTCTTCGCGCAGCGAAAGCAGCGCCACGACGCGGTAGAGCGCGCCGCTCTCGAGGTAGTGGAAGCCGAGCCTTTTTGCCACGCGGCTCGCGATCGTGCCCTTGCCGGAGGCCGACGGGCCGTCGATCGCGATGACCGGCGCGCTCATGCGGTGATGCTCGCGAGCGCGGCGAAGTAATCGGGGAACGTCTTGGCGACGCACTCGGGGTTCTTGATGCGCACCGGCACGCCGCCGAGCGCAACGAGCGCGTAGCTCATCGCCATGCGGTGATCGTCGTACGTATCGATCGCAACGCCCGGCTTCAGCTCCCCAGGGACGATGCGCAGATAGTCGCTGCCGTCCTCCACCTGCGCGCCGAGCTTGCGAAGCTCAGCGGCCATCGCGGCGATGCGGTCGGTCTCCTTCACGCGCCAGCTCGCGATGTTGCGAAGGCGGCTTGGCCCATCGGCAAATAGAGCGAGCACCGCGGCCGTCATCGCGGCGTCGGGAATGTGATTGAGATCCATGTCTATCGGGTGCAGCCTGCCGCGCCCGGCGCACTCGATCCAGCCATCGCCCATACGTACGTTGGCGCCCATCGCCTCGAGCACGTCGGCGAATCGCACATCGCCCTGGATGCTCTCGCGGCCGACGCCCTCCACGCGTACCGGCCCGCCGCCCAGCGCGCCGGCGGCAAGAAAGTACGACGCGGAGGACGCGTCGCCCTCGACGTAGATCGTGCCCGGCGATGAGTAGCGCGCGCGCGGGATGTGAAACCGTGACCAGCCATCGCGCTCGACGGCGACGCCGAAGCGGCGCATGACGTTCAGCGTGATCTCGACGTAGGGCTTGGAAATCAACTCGCCGCGAACTTCGATGGTGGCATCGCCGCCGGCGAGCGGCAGCGCCATTAGCAAGGCGCTCAGGAACTGCGAGGACACGTCGCCCTTCACCGGCACGGCCGCGTCGAGGCGCAGCTTCGCCGGATGGATGGCGAGCGGCGGGAAGCCCGGCTTTCCCCGATAGTCGATGCGCGCGCCGATCGAGCGCAGCGCGTCGACGAGATCGCCGATCGGCCGCTCGTGCATGCGCGGCACGCCGGAGACGAAGTACTCGCCCTCGGAGAAGGCGAGCGCCGCGGTGAGGGGCCGCAGCGCCGTGCCGGCGTTGCCGAGGAAGAGGTCGGCCTTCTTCTCGCGAAAGACGCCGCCCGCACCATGAACGCTGAGCGCTTGCGCCCTTTCGGTGATCGGTACGCCGAGGCGCTCGAGCGCCTCGCGCATGACGCGTGTGTCCTCGGCGTCGAGGAGCCCCCGCACCGCGCTCTCGCCCGCAGCGAGCGCGGCAGCGAGCAGCACGCGGTTCGAGATGCTCTTGGAGCCCGGCAGGCGCACGCTGCCGCGCGCGCCGCGCGCCGCTTTCAGCTCGAGGACTTCAGCCATCGGTTGCGCGCCGCGCGCGCCTCGGCGAAGAGCCGCTCGAGCGCGCCGCCGTCGCCCGCCGCGAGCAGCCGCTCGATGTCGCCCAGGCGCCCCTGGTAGCGCGCGAGCTCGGCAGCCAGGCGATCGCGGTTGGCGAGGCAGATATCGCGCCACATCTCCGGGTGGCTCGAGGCGATGCGCGTGAAGTCGCGGAAGCCGCCCGCGGCGTAGGCGAACAGCTGCTCGGCATTCGCGCGTCCAGCGATGTCGTGCACGAGCGCATAGGCGAGCACGTGCGGCAGATGGCTCACCGCAGCGAGCACCGCATCGTGCTCTTCGGCGGCGAGCCGCGTGATGCGCGCGCCACAGGCGCGCCATGCGTCCTCGACGCGCTGCAGCGTTGGCGGCGCGTTGTCAGGCAGCGGGGTGAGCACCACGCGGCGCTCGCGAAAGAGCGTCGCGCTCGCCGCGGCAGCTCCGCTTTCTTCGGCGCCCGCGACCGGATGCGCGGG
>VBCM01000221.1 GCA_005883675.1 Betaproteobacteria bacterium | reverse complement strand
TGTCGCGTGCCGCCGCGCGGCGCTATGAAATCGTTGCTATTCCGTCGGACTTTGCACTAACCTGTAGATGAACTACTTGGGGAGGACGCAAATGATCAAATCCAGAGTGATGTGGGCCGTTGTTTTCCTAGCCGCAAGCAGCATGGCCTCGGCGCAGGACGCAGCGAAGAGCGCGCCGGCAGCCAAAGCGCCGGCGAAGGCCGAGCAGCCGGCGACCGCCGCGGGCGGACAGTCGAGCGGCACGGTGGTCGGCGCCGAGACCGGCACCATCGGCGGCGTCTCGCTCGGCGCGGTCGCGGTCGTGGCGGGCACCGTGGCGGCGGTAGCGGTCATCGCCAACAACAACAAGAGCACGACCTCGCACTGAGTTTCCGGTAGCGGAAATGAAAAGGGGCCCTGACGGGCCCTTTTTATTTTTGCTGGATTCCCGCTTGCGCGGGAACGACGAAGGTTGCTAGCGCAGGCGAATCAGCAGCCCGACGCTCAGGAAGTCGATGTGCGTCGTTTCGAGAAGCTCGCTGCCGCCCATGCGCACGTAGCGCTGCCATTCGGCGCGCAGCGCCGCGCGCTCGCCGGCGTTGTACTGCAGCCCCCAGCCGAAGGTGCCGGCGTCCTTGCGTGTATCGACGCTGGTGGACTTCATGTCGCCGTGATAGACGCCGCCCTTGACGAAGGCGGCGAAGCGGCCCTCGACCGGCACGGTGAGCACGCCGACGAAATCGGCCGCGCTCGCCTTTATATCGGTGCCGCCGACGGCGAGCTTGCCGAAGGTGGCCCAGCCGGTCTCGATGGCGAGCCAGCGGTTGAACTGCAGGCCGGCGAAGAACCGCCCGGAGGTGTCGCGGTCGTCGCACGGCGGCGGGCCGAACGAGCAGCCGTTGGTGTAGTGCGCGTTGCCGACGGAAGCGCCGAGGTAGATCGAGTTGTGGGGCTGGTATTGCGCACTGGCCGCGAGCGCGATGGCCGTCAGGGCGAGGCCGAGCAGTGCACGGATGCATTTCTTCTTCATGTCTTGTTAGCTCCGCTGGTGAAGTCGCCGTGGACGATATCGCGACTCACCGCAAGCGTCAAACGCGCTGCCTCGTCGTTCCCGCGAAAGCCGAAACGACGACCTATTGCAGCGTGATGCCAAGCTCCTCTACCGGCGCGATGAGCGCGCCTTTGCGGATGAGCGCCGCGGCGAGCTCGATCTCGTCGGTCATGTAGCGGTCCTCGTCCAGCGCCGGGATCGACGAGCGCACGAAGGCATGCACCGCGCGGCCCGCGGGTGAAAGGTCGCCGGTGCGTCCGGCGAGATCGAGCGCCTGGCAGGCGGCGAGGAGCTCGATCGCGAGGATGTAGCTCGTGTTGCTCACGATGCGCTTCGCGGTACGCGCGCCGATCAGGCCCATGCTCACCACGTCCTGGTTGTCGCCGTTCGCCGGCACGCTCTGGATGCTCGCCGCGCCGCAGAGCGTGCGGTTCTCCGCGACGAGCGCGGTGGCGGGGTACTGCGCGCCGGCGAAGCCGCAGCGCGGGCCGGGATCGCGGGTGAGGAACGCGGGCAGCGCGCCGTTGAGGTGCGGGCTCAGCAGGCGGTTCAGGCGCCGCTCGGACATGACGCCGAGCTGGGTCGCGGCGATCGCCAGGTAATCCATGGCGAAGGCGACGTGCTGGCCGTGGAAGTTGCCGCCGTGGAAGAGCTCCTCGCCGCCGAAGTAAAGCGGGTTGTCATTGGAGGAGTTGAGCTCCCGCTCCACCACGGTGGTGCAAAACTGCGCGGTATCGCGCACCGCGCCGATCACCTGCGGAATGCAGCGCAGGCTGTACGCCTTCTGCATGAAGACGCCGGTGCCCGCTTTGCCGTCCGCCGCCTGGCTGCGCATCGCGCCGGCGAGGCTTTCGTGCGACGCCGCCAGCCCGGAACCGGCGGTGAGCCGGCGCATGTTGGCGGCGCTCGCCACCTGCCCGGGATGCGGCTTCGCCCGCTCGTGGCCGACGGCGGCAAAGGCGCCGGTCGAGGCGGCGAGCGCCTCGAGCGCGAGCGCGGCGATGATCTCCGCCTGGGCGATCTCCGCCCGGAAGTCGGCGAGCACCAGGCACGCGAGGCCGCTCATCGCCGAGGTGCCGTTGATGAGCGAGAGCGCCTCCTTGTAGCTGAGCGCCAAGGGCGGCAGGGCGATGTCTCTGGCTGGGACGCGGGTGCCATCGTCGCCCAGCACGTAGCCCTCGCCGATCAGGGTGATCGCCATCGCCGCGAGCGGTGCGAGGTCGCCGCTCGCGCCGAGCGAGCCGACCTGCGGGATCGCCGGGGTGATGCCGAGGTTGAGGAAATCGAGGAGCCGCCCGACGACCTCGGGCCGGATGGCGGAGTAGCCGCGGGCGAGCGAATTGGCGCGCGCGACCATCATGGCGCGCGCTTCGTCGCGCGCGAAGCTCTCGCCGACGCCGGCGCAGTGGCTGCGAAGCAGGTTCTCCTGCAGCGCGCGGGCGTCCTTGAGTTCCACCCAGTTCTCGACCATCTCGCCGAAGCCGGTGTTCACGCCGTAGATCGGCACACCGCGCTCGGCGAGCGCTTCCAGCCCGGCACGATTGGCGGCCATGCGGCTGAGCACGGCGGCGTCGAAGCCCACCTGGCTCGCGCCGCGGCTGATGGCGACGACATCGGCGATGGCGAGCGTCTCGCCGTCGAGCAGGCGCGTCTCGGCTCCGACGCGCTCCTTCGGACTGTTCACCCTGAATCCCTCCCGCGCGGGAGACTACTACGAGCGAGCGGAAATCGGGGTCAGAGCCCTAATTAAATAGGGCTCTGACCCCGATTATGGATTTACAAAAAAGTGCGCGTCGGGCGCGAGCGACAGCGTCTCGCCGCTGCGCGCAGGGCGCGAAGGCCGATTCCTTGCCGCAAGTGCTTGCGCGGATGCCGGAAACCGATGCCTAAATTTTGCGCACACCGATGCGCGTACCGAAGTGTCGGGCATGGGGTCGCCGGGGCATGGCTTCTCCACACTCTTATCCACATGTTCTGGGGATATCGTACAAACCGCGACAGGCTGCGACTTTTCCTAATCGGGGTCAGAGCCCTAATTCCAGCGAAAGCCCGTCCATGGTTGGTTCATCCTCCGCGCTTGCAGGACGCCTGCCCGGTTTTCCCCGCTCGAGCCGCCGACCACTCTCGGCGAGCCGCGCCTTCATCGCCTCGCCCAGGAGCGCGTAGCCGCCGTCGGTGGCGTCGCGGATGGCGGCAAGAAAGCTGGCGTCCTCGGCACCGACGAAAAGGCCCAGGTATGCGCCGAAGCGCGCGGACTCATCGAGCGCCAGGCCCGCATATTCCGCATGCGGCACGAGCATCGAGCTCGGCATGCAACCGGCGTTCGCGTGATGGCTCGACCAGCGGTAGTCGGACGGCGTAGGAACCATGCCGGCGCGCACGGGATTCATCTCGATGTAGCGGTAGCAGCCGAGCACGTAACGAGAGGAATCGACGAGGCAGGAACGGTAGCGTCCTTCCCACAACGTGCCGCTGCGTCCGTGGCGGCGGTTGAAGTACTGCACATAGCGCTGGCCCAGATCGCGCATCAGGCTCGAGCAGGAGGCGGCATCGGGCGGCGTGAGCAGCAAATGCACGTGATTGGTCATCAGGCAATAGGCGTGCAGCGCGCAGCGCGTCTTCGCGCAGAGCTCGCGCAGATTGGCGAGGTAAACCAGCCGATCGCCCTCGGTGTGGAAGCACGCCTGGCCGTCATTGCCGCGCTGTCGTACATGCAGGGCGATTTCCGGCACGACGAAGCGGCGTTGACGCGGCATATCGGCCACAACGGCTGGCGCCGCGAGCCGGTTGACGCCGCGAAATAGGGCTCTGACCCCGATTAGCTTTTCTTGGCGCCGAGCTCGGCCATTTTTGTCCGGGCGAGCTCGACGTAGGCGCCGGTGGGGAACTGGGCGAGGTAGAGCTCGAGGTCCGCGGGATCGTCGCTGTCCTTGACCTCGTTCCAGAACTCCTGCTCCGCCTCGCTCGCTTCCTCGACGAACTTGCCCTCGCGCACGAGCGCGAGCGCCTCGGCGAACTCGCGCGCGCTCTGGTAGCGGCGCCCGGGCGCCTTGGCGAGCGCCTTGGCGACGACGCGATCGATCGCCGGCGGGATCTGCATGATCGAGGACGGGGGCGCGGGGTCGTCCTGCACGATCTTCTTCGCCAGCGCGAAGCCCGAGCCCTCGAAGGGCTTCTTGCCGGTCAGCAACTGGTAGAAAAGCACGCCGGCCGAGAACACATCCACGCGCCGGTCGATGGGCTGGCCCTGGAGCTGCTCCGGCGACATGTAGGACGGCGTGCCGACCATGGCGCCGGCGCGGGTCATGTCGGCGGAATCGCCCTCGGCTTCGGTGATGCGCGCGACGCCGAAGTCGGTGAGCTTGACGCGCCGGCCGGCGTCGAGCATCACGTTGGCGGGCTTGACGTCGCGATGGATCACGCCCGCCTGGTGCGCGAACTCGAGCGCATCGAGGAGCTCGCCCATCATCCGGAAGATCGCGCCCAGATCGAAGGGCTCCTTGGCAGCGAGGTGGTCCTTGAGCTCTTTCCCCTCGATGTACTCCATCACGATGTAGGCGAGCTCGCCCTCGGTGCCGAAGTCGTACACCTGCACGATGTGCGGGTGGTTGAGCCGCGCCACGGCGCGCACCTCGCGCTGGAAGCGCTTCTCGTAGTCGCGGGCGGTGGCTTCGTCGAGATCGCGCGTGAGGATGGTCTTGATCGCGACGCGGCGGTTGAGCGAGGCGTCGTGGCCGTCATAGACCAGGCCCATCGCGCCTTTGCCGAGCACGCCGCGGATCTGGTAGCGGCCAAGCGACTTCAATTCACCCACGGCCGCATGATAACCGGCGGATTTCACTGGTCCGGAATTTCCGCCTCCACCAGTTTCGCGAGCAGCACGAGCGACTCCTGCCAGCCGAGGTAGCACATCTCCGGCGGGATGACCTCGGGCACGCCTTCCTGCACGATCGACAATTCCGTGCCGACGGAAACCTGCTTGAGGTTGATCGTCACCTGCATTTCTCCCGGCAGGTTCGGATCGTCGAAGCTGTCGGTGTAGCGGATGCGCTGGTGCGGCGTGAGCTCCACGTAGCGGCCGCCGAAGCTGTGGCTCGAGCCGGTGGTGAAGTTGGTGAACGACATCTTGTGCGTGCCGCCCACTTTCGCGTCCAGATGGTGGACCGTGGCAGTAACGCCGTTCGGCGGCAGCCACTTGACCATGGCGGCGGGGTCGAGGAACGCGCGGTAGACGCGCTCCGGCTTCGCGCGCAGCACGCGGTGGAGGCGAATGGTGTTGCCTGGCATGGCGGTTCTCCTTTCGGTGGCAATCATGCCTTATAGTCGTGCGGCGGCATGGCAGATCGACAAGCTGTCCAAAAGACGACAGCGTGAACTAAGTAGTTCGCCGGCATTCACTTTTGCCGTTTCAAGTTCAGGCATCGTGAATTTCCGGCCCGGGGGGCACTATCTAACGGCGCGCGCCGGCGGCATCGCTAGACTGCCCCCAGCCGAAAACGAAACCACAAGAAGGGGAGGAAAAAAATGAAAGCTGCCACCAAACTCCAGCGCGTGAGCGCCGCGATTGCTGCTCTCGCCGTGACGCTGTCGCTCGTGTGGAGCATCGCCGGCTACGCCTATCCGGATGCGCCGGCCGCCTGGTTTGATCTGCTGGCAAAGACGCATCTCCAGTCGCGCTCGTAAGCGCAAGCTCAACGGGGCCCCGAGCCAGAAGCTCGGGGCCTTTTTATTTCCGCCAACCAATTATTGGGGCTCTGACCCCGATTTGTTTTGCCGCATTCTGACGAACACGTTGTAGGCGGTGGAATCCCAGGCGTTATGGATGCCGACGAAGAGCAGCAGCAGCACGGCAGCGCCGACCGCAAACAAGGCTTCGGGCCCATGCGAACGCGCCGCGAGCGCCGCTAGCGCGAGAACGACGTATGCAACGAGCGGCAGGAAGAGATGGAACAGCCAGTCCTCCGCATCCGGCGCATACGCCTGTTGCCGGCGCACGCGCCGGGACACCACGATGGCGTACGCGATGCCGCCCAGGCCCACCAGGCCCCAGAGGCTCGCGAACGGCGCAATCCCATGCCAGGGGACGCGCAGGAGGGCGGATAGAAACAAGGCGGTGCTGAAATGCACGATCGTCGGCGTGGCGAAGGCGGCGCCCGCCTCGGCGACCCGCGGCGGCGGGTTCTCGGCGATCAGCGTCATGACGACGAACTGCAAGCCGATGAGCGCGCCCGCCGCCGCGCCGACGATGACGTAGAAGCTT
The DNA here is from genome assembly GCA_005883675.1 of Betaproteobacteria bacterium. Lineage (GTDB taxonomy): Bacteria > Pseudomonadota > Gammaproteobacteria > Burkholderiales > SG8-39 > SCGC-AG-212-J23. Next base: position 251 of record VBCM01000221.1, on the reverse strand, counting down.
TCCCATTCGGCGAGCTCTGGCATGCGGTCACCTCCCGGATTTTTTGTACCGCTCGAAGCGATACGCTATCTGCGGGCCGCCCTTTGTCTCGTACGCGAGCTGGGCGACCAGCAGCGCGAAGGGTTCCGTATATCGGGCGATGCGCAGCGGCCCGGCATCGAGCGGCTCGAAACCGACATCGCGGATGAGGCGCACGACGACTCTCTTGGCGGTGCGGTCATCGCCGCAGTACACGAGGCTCGGCCGATTCG
>VBCM01000220.1 GCA_005883675.1 Betaproteobacteria bacterium | reverse complement strand
CCGCACCTCCGCGAGCCCGGGCGGCGGCGGGAAGTCCTTCCCCAGCTCGCCGACCGGCACGCCGACCTCCGGCGCGAAGGCCGCCACGTAGACCAGGCCCGCGACCTTGGGATCGGCGCCGGCTTCGGTAATGACCACGCCGCCCCACGAATGGCCGACGAGAATGACCGGACCGTCTTGAAGCGCGATGGCGCGCTTGGTCGCAGCCATGTCGTCCTCAAATGAAGTGAGCGGATTCTGGACGGCCACGGCATTGAGTCTCGCCTTCTCGAGCAGCGGGATCACCTTCGCCCAGCTCGAGCCGTCAGCCCAGGCGCCGTGCACCAGAACGACGTTGCGTACGCCGTCAGCAGCGACTGCCGGTTGCGCGGTGAGCGCCGTGGCAAGCGCGGCCGCGAAGATCAATTGGCGAATCATTCGAACCTCCAGGGTTAGGCGATCTCGCGCTGTTGCGGCGCCGAGGCGGCGATCTGCTGGCCCTTGATGAACGCGAGCAGGTCGCGATTGATCAGCTCCGGATGCGTCGTGCACATGCCGTGTGGCAGCCCCGGATAGACCTTCAGCGCGCCGTTCTTGACGAGCTTCGCGGAGAGCAGCGCCGAGTCCGCGATCGGCACGATCTGGTCGTCGTCGCCATGCAGGATCAGCACGGGCACCTTGATCGCCTTCAGGTCCTCGGTGAAATCCGTCTCCGAGAAGGCCTTGATGCAGTCGTAGTGCGCCTTGGCGCCGCCCATCATGCCCTGGCGCCACCAGTTCCGGATGACGCCCTCCGACACCTTCGCGCCGGCGCGATTGAAGCCGTAGAACGGGCCCGCGGGCACGTCGAGGAAGAACTGCGCGCGATTCGCGGCGAGCGCGGCGCGGAAGCCATCGAACACCTCGATCGGCAATCCGCCGGGGTTCTTGTCGGTCTTCACCATGATCGGCGGAACGGCGCCGATCAGCACGGCCTTGGCGACGCGCCCGGCGCCGTGCCGCGCGACATAGCGCGCCACTTCACCGCCGCCCGTCGAGTGACCGATGTGCACGGCATTGCGCAAGTCGAGGTGCGCGGCGAGCTCCGCGACGTCCGCGGCGTAGGTGTCCATCTCGTTTCCCGTCGCCGTCTGCGACGAGCGGCCATGGCCGCGGCGGTCATGCGCGATGACGCGGTAGCCCTGGGACAGGAAGAACATCATCTGCGCGTCCCAGTCGTCGGCCGAAAGCGGCCAGCCGTGATGGAACACGATCGGTTGCCCGCTGCCCCAGTCCTTGTAATAGATCTGGGTGCCGTCCTTGGTGGTGATGGTGTTGCTGCTCATGCGATTCGCTCCTGCGTTGGATTGGGCGGCGTGCGCCGCCATGGATGGAATTGCCAAACTCGCTGCTCCTACGGCAGTGCCGAGCAACATGCCGCGGCGCATCTTGTTGACATCGGACATTGCCGGCTCTAGATAAAAGCGGCGGTCCCGAAGGACCGCCTTGCGCTCGCTGAAATTGGGAGGAGGAGGTTGCGAGCGAAATCATTGTTACGCACGACGCCAATCTGGGCGGCGGCTGTGGCGCAGCGATGGCGAACGGCGCCTGCCGAGTGTCAACTGACACGTCGGCGCGACAGGCTTCGATCTAGTGCCCTAAGGCGCGGGCCATGCTGGCGGCGAGGTCGCGAGCCGAAAGCGGCTTCTTCACGACGACGTCGGCGCCGACGCCGATGGGGACGCGCGGCAGGATGCCGAGCGCGCCGGCCACACCGGTCTCGCGCGCATCTCTTGGTATCGCACCCAGGTAGCCGCTCATGAGCACGACTGGAATCGTGTCGCGGATACCACGCATCTCCCGGATGAGGGCAGAGCCGGAGAGGCCGGGCATGCGCTCATCGGTGAGCACGGCGTCGAAGCGCGCGGGGTCGGCGCGGAAGGCGGCGAGCGCAGCGGCGCTGGAAGTAAAGCCGACCGGCGTGTACCCCAGGCGTTCGAGCGTCTCGGTGGCGAGGCGCACCAGCGATTCTTCGTCGTCCACCACGAGTACCCGCTCGCCCTCCCCGCGCGGCAGCGGACGGTTCTCGTCGACGCTCTTCGCGGGCGCATCGCCGCTTCGCGGCAGATACACGGTGAAGGTGCTGCCTCTGGCGAGCTCGGTGGCGACGTCGATCGCCCCGCCCACGTTCGCCACGATGCCGTGCACCAGCGAGAGGCCAAGGCCGCTGCCGACGCCCACTTCCTTCGTCGTGAAAAACGGATCGAACATGCGTTCGAAGACATCCGGTGCGATGCCGGTGCCCGAATCGCTCACTCTCAGGACGATGTATTCGCCCGGCGCGACCACGCCAACTGTTGCCGAGCGCGAGGCGTCGAGGCGCACGGTCTCGAGCCTGACGCGAAGCACGCCGCCGTGAGGCATCGCCTGCACGGCGTTATTGGCGAGGTTCATCACTACCTGATGGACCTGCGTCGAATCACCGAGCATCGCCGCGCGGCCCGCGTGCAGCCGCGGCGCGATGGTGACGTTCTCAGGTAGTTTGGCGGCGAGCTGGTCGAGCGCCTCGCGCACCACCTCTTCGACGTGGACCGGTATGCGTTCGCCGACGCCGCTGCGGCTGAAAGCGAGGATGCGGTCGACGAGCGAGCGGCCGCGCTCTCCGGCGGCCATGATGCTGTCCAGGTCGCGGTGCAGCCGCGTGCCGCTCCTCGCGTTGCGCATCGCCATCTCGCCGTAGCCGAGGATCGCTCCGAGGATGTTGTTGAAGTCGTGCGCGATGCCGCCGGCAAGCGTGCCCATCGCCTCCAGGCGCTGCGCGCGACGCAGCTCCTGTTCCATCTTGTGCAGCTCTTCCTCGGCCTGCTTCCTCTGCGTGATGTCCTGCATGAAGCCGACCATGCGGGCGGGTTGGCCGGCCGCGTCGAACAACATGCGGCCTTTGGCCTGCAGCCAGTGCACCGAGAGGTCGGGATGTACCACGCGGTATTCCGAGGCGACCTCGCCGGTGCGCACTGCGTGGTTGATCGCCTCTTTCACCGCGGGCCAGTCGTCCGGATGCACGACCTTCTTCCACGTCTCGAAGCTGCCGTCGTAGGTCCCGGGCGCGAAGCCGTACATCGCCTCGAGGTCGCTCGACCAGCGGTTCTCGCCTTCGCCGGCGCCGATCTTCCATTCGAACGCGATTGCGCGCGCTGACTTCTGCGCGAGCTCGAGCATCTCCTGGCGCGAGCGCAGCTCATCCTCGACTCGCTTCTTATCGGTGACGTCGGCTACGACGCCGATGACCCGCTGCGCCACGCCGTGCGTGTCTCGAAAGATCTTCCAGCGCGCGTGGATCCAGCGCGGTTCCTGAGCGCCGGCAGGCAGAATGCGGTACTCGAATGCGTGCTGCAGCGTGCTCCCGGCAAGGACCTCGCGCGCCATCGCTGCGACGTGCTCGAAATCGCCGGGGTAGAACGGCATTTGTGTCACCATCGCGGTGCGCGTGGAGTGCGCTGTGCCTGCCGGCAGGCCCAAGACTTTCTTGAGGTGTGCCGACGCGAAGATCTCGTCGGTCTGCACGTTCCAGTCGAAATGCCCCTCTTCGGAAGCTTCCATGGCGAGCGCGTAGCGCTCCTCCGATAGCCGCAGGGCGGCTTCCGCGCGCTTGCTTTCGGTCACATCGCGTGCGCTTCCGCTGAAACGGATCGGCTTGCCGGCTGCATTGCGGATGCACACGCCTCTGAGCTGGACCGAGCGTATTTCGCCCCTCACCTTGGCGCGCACCACCATGCCCACGCGATCACCGGTGCCCGCGAACAGCTCCGCCGTCGCGTGCATCCAGGCCTCGCGGTCCTCAGGAAGCCACCCCGCCGCGGTGAAAAAGTGACGCCACCCGCGTTTGCTGTCGCGGGCGGCAATCGTGGTCCCTGCAGCGAATCCCCAGAACTGCTCGGAGTTCGGCGAAAGATAGTACTCACCGGTCACCATGTTCCAGTCCCAGTGCGAGTCCTGCGCCGCTTCCATCGCCAGCCTGTAGCGCTGTTCGCTCGCACGAAGCGCGTCCTCGGCGAGCTTGCGCTCCGTGATATCGGCGACCACGCCGACGCGCCGGCGCGGGCGGCCCTCGGCGTCGCGCACCACCTTGGCGCGCGAGTGGATCCAGCGCGTCTCGCCCGGGCGCGGAACGATCCGGCACTCGAGCTCGTGGAGATCCCCTGCAGGGTTTTCCCAGTCCGGCCTGCTCAGCTCGGCGAGGACGCGACTGCGGTCGTCCGGGTGGAGCGGGATCTTGTTGAGGAAATCGATACGGCTTGAGATTCCCGCTTGACGCGGAAAACCGTAGATTTCGTTGACGCGCGCGGAAACGAAAATTTCGCCGGCCTCGAGGTCGTTGTCGAAGTGACCCTCCTCGGAGGCCTCCAGCGCGAGCGCGTAGCGTTCCTCGGACAGTCGTAGCGCGTCTTCCGCCCGCCGGCGGGCGTCGACGTCGCTGAACGAGCCGGCCATGCGGGCGGGCTTGCCGTTCGCATCGCGCACGCACAGGCCGTGGATATGCCGCCAGCGATAGACGCCGTCGAGCTGGCGCAGCCGGAATTCGCCGTCGTACGCGGGGGTCAGGCCCGCGAGATGCGCGTGCATCGCCTCTCCGCGCCGAGGCATATCCTCGGGATGCAGCGGCAGCATGGCGAGAAATTCGTCCAACGGCACCATTTCCGCCCCGGGTGGCAGGCCTGCAAGCTCGCGCGCGCGCGCCGAAAGGAACACGCGGCGCGCGGCGAAGTCGACGTCCCACACGCCGTCGTCCGAGCCGGCGACGGCGAGCGCGTAGCGCTCCCGGCTTTCGCGCAGCGCCTCCTCGGCGAGCTTGCGCGCCGTGATGTCGTTGACCGAGCCAGCCCAGCGCACCGGTTTGCCGTCGTCATCCCGCGAGCACATGCCGATCACGTGCAGCCAGCGCAGCTCGCCGTTCGGCACGATCCGGATCACGATGTCCATGCGCGGTGTCTCGCCGGCAAAATGCGCCGCGACCGCCGCTTCGTAGTCCGCCCGGTCCTCCGGATAGAACGGGATGCGGTCCACGATATCTGCGCGCCGCGAATACTGCATGTCGGATAGAAGGCCGCCGATCTCGAGGTAGCGCGGCGAGGCATAGAACTCGTCGGTCGCGATCTTCCAGTCCCAATGCCCCTCGCCCGAGGCGCGCATCGCGAGCGCATAGCGCTCCTCCGAGAGGCGCAGCGCCTCCTGCGCGAGCTTTTGCGGCGTGATGTCGGTGGTCGCTCCGGAAATGCGCAATGGGCGACCGTTCTCGTCGCGGAACACCTTTCCTCGTGAGCGCAGCCAGCGCACTTCGCCCGGACGCACCTCGAAGGAAAGTTCGATGTCATAGCTTTTGCTCGGATCGGCAATCGCAGCCTGGAGCGCCTGCTCCTGGCGCGCGCGCTCGCTTGGGCTTATCGGCTGACGCGCCTTCCAGGCGTCGCGGTCCACGAACTTTTCATCTACGGGAATCCCATAGAGCTCGCGGAAGCGCGGCGAATGAAATACCTGGTGGGTGACGAGATCCCATTCCCAATGACCCGCCTCCGTCGCTTCCATCGCGCGTGCATAGCGCTCCTCGGAAGCGGCGAGGTGGGCGGTGCGTTCGGCGACCGCCGTCTCCAGTTGGTCGCGCACTCTGTTGAGCTCGCGTTCGCGCTCGCGCCGCGCCGCCTCCGTGCGGCGATATGAGCTCGTGCCCCAACCTACCGCTGCTCCGGTCAAGCCCAAGGTGATGAAGCGCGGCAGGTCGAAGAAGCCTGCAAGCAGCGGATAGCCCGTAGAGGACAGCTCGGCGATGGCGATGAGTTGAGGGAGGGAGATCGCGGACAGGAACGCGGCGAAGACGCCGGGCCCGACGCCGCCAAACCAGGCCGCGACAAGGACCGCAAGGATGAAAGGTCCCGTCGGGTGAAAGAGCGGGCCCACTGGCGACGCATGCAGAAGTACCGCTACGCTGACGCAGGCGGGCGCGAGCGCATAGCGCCCGGCGATCACCTTGGCGCGCGGGAGAGTCAAGCGTCGACCGACTCGCGCACCGCGGCGAGCAGTTCCTTACGGGTGAACGGCTTGGGCAGCACTTTCTCTACGCCGAGACGGCGCGCCGCTTCCACGGATCCTGCGAGACCGCGGCGGAAGCGCGCCGAGAGAGCCAGGATGGGAGCAGCATACATGCCCTTTAGCGAGCGGATGAGCCCGTCGGCCGAATGCGGTTCGGGCACGTTTGCGATTACGAGTGCGGGCGTCATCTCAAGCGCGGCGTCGGGCGCCGCCACCAAGTAGCCTGCCTCGCGAAGCCATCGCGCGAGC
>VBCM01000219.1 GCA_005883675.1 Betaproteobacteria bacterium | reverse complement strand
AGACGGCACCAAAAGAGTGGAACGCGTAGCGCGATCGCTCGTCGCCCGGTTTCGCCTGTCCGCGCTCCAAAAGCGGCGACGCCTGCCGGGCGGCGAGCGCCGCCACCTCTTCGCGCCGCGATTTGTTGGCATTGCTCTGCAGCCATCCGTCGTCGATTTCGATGTCCTCTGCCTTCAGTCCCTGCAGCGGCGAGCGCGGATCGGCAATCGCAGTGTTGATGATGGTGTTGCGCAATGCCTTGCACGCGGCATGCACCGCCGGGGACACGCTGGCGGCGCTCGTCGATCCGCCGGAATTCGGCGCCTCGGGAAACGACGTGTCGCCAAGCTCGAAGCGCACGCGACTCGCGGGCACGCCGAGCGTTCCCGCGGCGACTTGCGTCATCACGGTATAGGTGCCCGTGCCGAGATCCTGCGTACCGCTACGCACCACTACCGATCCGTCGGGAAGCAGCGTTGCGGATGCCGACGCCTCGGCGCGATTCGCGGGATAGGTGGCGGTGGCCATCCCCCAGCCGACAAGGAGGCGCCCGTCCTGCATCGAGCGTGGCGCCGACGTGCGTTCCGACCAGCGGAACCGCGTCGCCGCGTCGCGATAGCAATCCCGCAACGCCTTGCTCGAGAACGGCAGCCTGCTTTCCGGCGCGGCGTCGGCATAATTGCGGAGCCGCAATTCCACCGGGTCCATCGCCAGCGCATAGGCAAGCTCATCCATCGCCGATTCGAGCGCGAAGGATCCCGTCGATTCTCCCGGTGCGCGCTGGAAGGTAGGCGTGCCGACGTTGAGCTTGGTCAGCCGATGCGTGGTCGAGCCGTTCGCGCACGCATAGAGCATGCGCGATTGAAGCGCCGCGGGCTCGGCGAAATCCTCGAACTCGGACGTATGCGAGAGGACGTCATGCTGGATCACCGTGAGTGTTCCATCGCGGCGCGCGCCGAGCACGACGTGCTGCTCGGTCTGCGGCCGGCCGCCCACGGGCCCGAACATTTGCGGGCGCGCGAGAACGAGCCGCACCGGGCGCCCGGTCTTGCGCGCGGCCATCGCCGCCAGCGCCACGTGCGACCACATCGAGCCCTTGCATCCGAAGCCGCCGCCGAGAAACAGCGAGATCACGCGCACGCTGTCCGGCGGAATCCCGAATGTCTTCGCGATCGTCTGCTTCACGCCGGATACTCCCTGCGTCGCATCGTGCAGCGTGAGCCGGTCACCGTCCCACTGTGCGAGCGTCGCGTGCGGCTCCATCGGATTGTGCGTCTCCATCGGCGTGGTATAGGTCTGCTCGATGCGCACTTCCGCCGCGCCAAGCGCCTTGTCCGACTCCCCCCACGCCACCGCCGGCTCGCCCTGCGGCATCTGCTTCACCGGATATGCGTCACGCTTCGCGCGCTCGAAGTCGAGCTGCGCCTTGGCCTCGGCGTAGCGCACGCGAACCAGGTCGGCGCCGGCGACCGCGTGCTCGAAGCTGTCCGCGACCACGACCGCGATCGGCTGGCCGTTGTAGTGCACGACGTTTTCCTGCAGGAGCGAGAGCGTGCGTCCCGCGGGCGGCTTTATCGCCGCCTTGCCACCCTGTGGCAGCTTCGGCGCGTTGAGGTGCGAGATTACGAGCAGTACGCCCGGCGCCTTCTGCGCCCCGCTCGCATCGAGCGAGACGATGCTGCCTTTGGCGATCGTGCTCTGCACGATCACGGCGTGCGCGAGACGCGGGAGCTGAAACTCCGCCGCGTAGCGCGCCTGGCCGGTGACCTTGAGCGGTCCGTCGGTCCGATCGATGGGTTGACTGACGACGCTCATGCCATTCCTCCCGCCGTCTGCACCGCGCGCACGATGGCGCGCTGCGCGAGCTCGACTTTGAACGCATTGTCGCGATAGGGCTTCGCCCCCTCCACCGCCGCGGCCGCCGCCTTGCGCAGCAGACCGGTGTCGAGCGCACTGCCGGCGAGCAGCGCCTCCGCTTGCATGGCGCGCCACGGTTTATGCGCCACGCCGCCCAGCGCAATACGCGCCGCGCGCACCGTGCTGCCCTGCATGTCGAGCGCCGCGGCGACCGAGACGAGCGCAAACGCGTAGCTCGCGCGGTCCCTGATCTTCAGGTATGTGGACTTGGTGAAGCGCGATGCGGGCAGCTCAACGGCCGTGATCAGCTCGCCGTGCTCGAGGTTCGTATCGCGCTGCGGCGTGTCGCCGGGCAGCCGGTGAAACTCGCCCAGCGGAATCGCGCGCTCACCTTTGGGGCCGCGCACGCGCACCACCGCGTCGAGCGCGGCGAGCGCCACGGCCATGTCGGACGGATGCACGGCGATGCACTGGTCGCTCGCGCCGAGGATGGCGTGGATGCGGTTGTAGCCTTCGAGCGCGGCGCAGCCGGAGCCGGGATTGCGCTTGTTGCACTGGGCGAAGGCGCTGTCATAGAAGTAATAGCAGCGCGTGCGCTGGAGCAGATTGCCGCCGACCGTCGCCATGTTGCGTAGCTGGGGCGACGCGCCGGCGAGGAGCGCCTGCGAGAGCAGCGGATAGCGCGTGCGCACGAGCGGGTGGTTTGCGGCATCGCTGTTCGTCGCCATGGCGCCGATGCGAAGGCCGCCGTCCGGCAATTGTTCTATCGCGGTGAGCGGCAGGCGCGTGACGTCCACGAGGCGCTGCGGGCGCTCGATGCCACCTTTCATCAGGTCTAGAAGATTGGTCCCGGCGCCGAGAAAACGGCTGCCCGCCGCGCCGCCTTCGCGCAGCGCCGACTCGACGTCGCTCACGCGCACGTAGGAGAAGGAATTCATGCGGCGCCTCCTGCCTTCTTCACCGCGGCGACGATGTTCGGGTAGGCGCCGCAGCGGCAGATGTTGCCGCTCATGCGCTCGCGCACCTCGGCATCGCTCAGCGCAACCTGCCGCAAGTCGCGCACATCCGCGCTCGCACCGCTGGCTGCGCCGGCGGCGGCCTCGGCGAGCAGGCCGACCGCGGAGCAGATCTGGCCCGGCGTGCAGTAGCCGCATTGGAAGGCGTCCTGCTCGACGAACGCCGCCTGCAGGGCATGCAATTTGCCAGCCCGCGCGAGTCCCTCGATGGTGACGATCTCGTCGCCGGCGTGCGCCACCGCGAGCGAGAGGCACGAATTGATGCGCCGGCCGTTCACCAGCACGGTGCACGCCCCGCATTGGCCGCGATCGCAGCCTTTCTTCGTGCCGGTGAGGCCGAGGTATTCGCGCAGCGCATCGAGGAGCGTCACGCGCGGCTCGAGCGCGAGCACGTAAGGCCGCCCGTTGACGTTGAGCGTCAGCGGCTGCAAGTGCTCGCCGCCCGCCGCCTGCGCCGCCTCGCGCACCGGTGTCTGGGCGCTCGCGTGCGGGACGGCGCCAAAGGCCGCCGCCGCCGCGGCCGACTGCATGAAGCGGCGCTTCGAGATATCCATATGGAGGACGACGTGAGCAAGCGACGCGCCCGTATTGCATGAAATCGCATGAGAATCGGGCTCGGACCCCAAGCAGGAAGGACCAGAACACAGGGATTTGTCAGCCCGTCGTCAAGGTCCCGCTAGGGCTGTCGCGACACCGCTACGGAGCCCTTCGCTGAGTGGAGCATCGCTTACACAGCGACAGCACGGTAGGGTGACCTCTGCATGAACCGCGCCTTTTTTCTGCTCGCAGTGGCCGGCTCGCTCGCCGGCTGCTCGTCGCTCCTGCCGCGCTCGAAGGAGACGAGCGGCAGCGCGGCGATCGCGTGGCAGAGCTATGAGGAGGCCGAGCGGGCGTTCGCGAGCATCGTGCCGGGCAAGACCACGGCCGCGGAGCTGGCGGCTCTGCACGTCGACCCGCGAACGAATCCGAACATCACGCTGCTCCATAACTTCCAGGTGCGGGAGCGTTTCATCCCGAACAACACCGTGACGCTCGACGATCTCGACGGCAGCGTGCGCGAGTGCATCGCGGCCCGAAGCGCCTGCGTCGGCTGGGAGATCAACCAGACCGCGATGCAGAAGAAGCGCAACGGCAACGCCGCGCTCGACATGCTCAAGATGCGCCGCGAGACGCACAGCTCGGGCTGGCGCTTCGCAGGGCTGCTGCTCATCAAGGACGGCGTCGTGCTCTACAAGCTCGCCGGCGGGCAGCCGCTGATCCACGAGATCGCGCAGACCGAGGACATGCTCGGGCCGCTGCAGGCGCTCGGCACGAGGCTCAACGCCATCAACGGCATCGACGTCACCGACGTGCGCAACGGCATCAAGGCGCTCGCCGGCGGCAATAGCGGGCACGTCGAGGCCGCCACGGCGATAAAAATCCGCTAGAGCTTCCTCGCTCAGCGGCCCCGCGCCGGGCGTATCATGGCGCTCCTCCTCGCTTCAGCGTAGCGCCATGAGCACATCCATCGTCAATATCTCGCCGAACAACCCGGTGTTCGACCTGCCGATCTATGTCGCGCGCGACGAGGGCCTCTTCGCCGACGCGGGCATCGAGGTGCGCTTCCAGGCGAAGTACTCGGAGCGCCGCCCGTCAGACGCCGATCCATTCCAGCGCCTGAAGGAAGCGCTCTTCGAAAGCGGCAAGGCCGACGTGTACAACCTCTGCGAGTGGGCGGGCATCGATCGCAGCGAGAAGAGCAGCCGCGGCGCGCAGGTGCTCGCCCTGCGGCCGGCGGTCGCCGCGCAAGCGATCCTCAGCCTCGATCCGGCGATCCAGGAGCCGCGCGATCTCGCCGGCGTGCCGATCGGCATCAACGAGCGCACCGGCTCGCACTATACGACGCTGCAGAGCCTCGAGGGCGTGCTCGCGCGCGCCGATATCCTGGTCGAGCACGTCGGCGTGCCCGAGCGGCGCTACCAGGCCCTGAAAGAACGCACGAGCCGCGCCGTGGCGGTGATGGAGCCCTTCATCAGCCTTGGCTTGAAGGAAGGCGCGCACATGGTCGATCTCACCTACTACCGCGGCGCCGAGGTGATCGCGCCGCATCTCAGCGCCGAGCAGCGCGAAGCGTACCTCGCGGCGATCAACGAGGCCGCCGACCGCATCATGGCGGACTTCGCGAGATACAAGCACTACGTGACCGAGCAGACGCACGGCGCGCTCGCGCCGCACGAGCTCTCGAACCACTTCGTGCGCTACACGCACTACATGGTCTACGAGCCCAAGCGCTTCCAGCAGGTCTACGAGTGGATGCGCTCGTGGGGTCTTGCCTCCGGCGACGCGGACCATGCGCGCGTCGTCGCCAGCCTATAGGGAACCAAACATGAGTCGTTGTGCCGCCATTGCCCTCTTCCTTGCCGCCCTGCCCGCGCACGCGCAGCTCATTACGCATCGCGACTTGAGCTACGCGATGGCGCTTACCATGGCGAGCGGCGCGCTCGACGCCTGCAAGGCGCGCGGCTACCCGGTCTCGGTAGTAGTGGTCGACCGCGGCGGCGACACGATGGTCGCGCTGAAGGCCGATGGCGCCGGGCCGCACACGATGGAGAACGCGCGGCGCAAGGCCTACACCGCGCGCACCTTCCGCATGACCACGCAGCAGTTCATCGAAGACATGAAAACGCGCCCTGCGCGGCGCGAGCAGACCACGCTCCCCGGCGTGATCGCCATCAACGGCGGCGTGCCGATCAAGGTCGGCGACGACACGATCGGCGGCATCGGGCTCTCCGGCTCGCCCGGCGTCGACGAGGAATGCGTCAACGCCGGCATTGAGAAGGTGAAGCCGCAGCTGAAATAAAAAAAGCGGGCCCACTCGGGCCCGCTTCGCTTTACTTAAAGCAGCTTTAGTCGCGGCCCTGTTTTTCTCGCGCGTTCTCGCGCCCTTGCTTGCCGTGCTCGCCGGCCGCTTCGTCCGCACGGTCAAGGCCGCGCTTCTTGCCGGCCTCCTGGCCACGCGCCTTGCCTTCATCGCGGTCGCGGTCCTGATCGCGGTCGTTCATGCTCGCGCCGGCCGCCACCGACCCGCTCGATGTGGAGCCGCTCGCGCTCGACTGCGCACCCGGCGTGGAGGCGCTGGCGCCGCCGCTTGCCGCAGGCGCAGCGCCGCCCGCCGCGCTCGTGCTGCCGGAGGCGCTGCCCGAGCCGGAAGACTGGCTCGTCTGCGCGCCCTGGTTCATCGTCGAGGACGGGTTGGTCGTCGTCGCGCTCTGGTTGGCCGAGGTGCTGCTCGAGACGTTCTGGTCGCCGGTGCCGACGTTCACTCCCGGGCTGATATTGGCGCTCGCGTTGACGTCGGTGTTGCTGATGCCGACGTTCGCGTCGACGCCCACGTTTGGGTTGACGTTCACGCCGCCCGAGGGCGAGGTGCTCGAGCTCGCGGACGACGGAGGCGAGTTGCTACCGCTCGCGGCGTTCGCGCCCGAGGTGCTGGACGATCCCGACGTGCTACCCGAGCCGGAGGACTGGCTCGTCTGCGCGCCCTGGCTCGTGGTCGACGACGGGTTGGTTGTCGTGGCGCTCTGGTTCGCGGAGACGCCGCTCGACACATTCTGGTCGCCCGTACCGAGGTTCACGCCCGGGCTGACGTTCGCGCCCGCGTTGACGTCGCTGTTGCTGATGCCGACGTTCGCGTCCACGCCCACGTTCGGGTTCACGTTCACGCCGCCCGAGGGCGCCGTGCTGCTGCCCGACGCGCTGCTGGGCTGCGAGGACTGTGTGGTTTGCGAGCTCTGGTCCGTCGACGACGACTGCGCGTACGCGGAACCGAACACACCCATTACCGCCGCAGCTGTAATACTCCCCACATGAGCGACAGGCGTCCGCATGACATGGGCGGCGAGCCGGGCGGTCCGATCGACACCGTCGATCACGGCATGAAATTCTGGGAAAAGCAGGCGAACGCGCTGCGCAGCACCGTTACCCGGAGCGGGCTCGTGCGACTGGATGAGCTGCGGCGCGCGGCCGAGGACCTCGGCAGCCGCTACTACGAGCTGGAATATTTCGAGCGCACGACCGAGGCGCTGCGCACGGTGCTGATCGAGCGCGGCTACATCACGGAAAGCGAACTGCGCGCGAAGATGGCCGAGGTGCGCCGCCGTTATGAGTCTGCCTAGCGCGTACACCGGGCGGGAGAAAGCGTGAAGTACCACGACCATTCGCATGACCGGAGCTTTGAGGACGGCTCACCGGGCGAATACGAGATCATGAGCCGCGCGATGCAGGAGCTGCTCGTCGAGCGCGGTGTCATCACCGCCGAGCAGGTCCGGCGCCGCATGGAACAGTTCGACGCCGATTTCCCGTATCGCGGACCGCGCGTCATCGCGCATGCCTGGGCCGATCCCGCGTTCAAGGCGCGGCTTCTCGCCGACGGCAAGCGCGCCTGCGCCGAGTTCGGCATCGATCTCGAAGCTGATCGCCTGATCGCGTTGGAGAACACGCCGGAAGTGCACAACGTCATCGTGTGCACGCTCTGCTCCTGCTATCCGCGCGCGCTCCTTGGCATGCCGCCCACCTGGTACAAGAGCGAGAACTACCGCCGGCGCGTGGTACGCGAGCCGCGCGCGGTGCTCCGCGAATTCGGCACCGTCATCCCCGAGCACGTCGCGCTGCGCGTGCACGATTCGAACGCCGACATGCGCTACGTCGTCGTGCCGATGCGTCCCGCCGGCACCGAGGGCTGGAGCGAAGCCGAGCTCGCGCGCATCATCACGCGCGATTCGCTCGTCGGCGTCGCCGTGCCGCAGGCGGATGGTCGGCGACCGGGTCTGGGAACGTCTCTTGCGACGCGCGAGCGCCATGGGAATGGTGATCGTGGGTCTCCTCAAGGATGCGCACCAGGCGCGCGGCGTGATCCGCGCGCTCGACGACGCCGGCTTCAGCGGCGATGACATCGACATGAGCGGCGGGCTGCTCTCGCAGCTCGTGGCGCGCGGTGTGCCGGACGAGGAGGCGCACGCCTTTGCCGAGGGCGTGCGCCGCGGCGGCGCCATCGTCTGCGTGCGCACCGACGACGAGGAGGAAGCGGCGGAAGCCGCAGAGCTGATGTGCGCTCACGGCGCGCTCGACATCGAGGCTTGCACGAGTGGCTGGAAGAGCGCGGGCTGGAGCGGGCGCTATGAGGCGCAGCCGGACGTGCCGACCGAGCACTACGCCGCGCGCTTCGGCGAGTATCCCAGCGCGCCGGGCCGCATCTACCCGGATCCGCGCCGGCGCCCCTATAGCGGGCCCGAGCGCCGCGTGCGCGACGACCCGTACCCAGGCGTCGAGCGGCGCGCGATCTAATCCAGCGGCTCGACCTTTACCAGCGAAGCGTGGTGGTTGTTGCCGACCCAGAACGTGGGCGGCGTAGTGCGATTGTCGACGAACACCCGGCGGATGTTGGTCGGGCTGGGCAGCGGATATTCGGCAGAGTCGCCGGTCTCCAGGTCGAGGCGCAGCACGCGGTCGGTGTTCATGCCGGCCGTCCAGACCTTGCCCGTCTTGTCGCGCACCACGTCGTAGGGCGCGAAGTATTTGATCCCCGTGGGCAGCGGCCACTCGCGGAATTGTTCGGTGCGGGTGTCGAACATGCCGATTTTTTCCGCGCGCCACTCGGCGAACCAGATGCGGTCTTCGTCGTCCATGCGGCCGCGGCGCGGGCGCGAGCGCGGCGTGGGCGTGGGAAAGAGAGTGAGCTTGCCGGTGCTTGCGTCGATGCGGCCCACGTTTTCGCCGCCGAAGTCCATGAAGAAGATGTTGTTCTTCGAGTCGGCGTAGATGCCGTACACGGAGTGCGGGCCCTTCAGATTCTCGTAGGGCCTCCAGGTCTCCCATTTGCCGCTCTTCATGTCGAGCCGGTGCATTCCCGGAATGCCCGCGTCGTTGATCCAGAGCTTGCCGTCCACGGTCCAGCGCTGCGGGCCGACCATCGACTGCTGCGTGTGCTCGTTCTGCCGGTTCTTCGGCAGCGGGAACGCCTGGAATTGCTGGGTGCGCTTGTCGAACTTGACCGCGCCCGACTGGAACATGTGCGAGAGCCACAGGTTCCCCTGCGGATCGACTTCGAGGTCGAGCGTGCCCTTCGGGAAATCCGGCCGCTGCACGGGAATCGCGAACTCGGTGTATTGCAGCGTGCGCGGGTCGTAGCGGCCGAGGAACTGCTCGTCGAAGAGCGACATCCAGGCAATGCCGTCGGCATCGATGATGACGTCGTGCGGCATCATCTTCCTGGGCAGCTGGTACTCGGTGATCACCACCCGCGTGCCCTTGCCGCTCACGCGCGGCAGCGTCTGCAGCGTGTACGGCGCCGCGGCCGGCCCGCGGTTGACCGTGGCGAGGAACGCGGCGTCGCGCTCGATGTTCGGGCCGAAGTCGCGCATCGGGTCGCGCGCCACGAGCCGCACCTGCGGCCGCTCGGCGTGGCTGTTGTTGGTATAGCCCGCCATGCGCTTCATCACCTGCACGAAGCCGGCGCCGTCGTGCGTGGACTTGGCGACGCGCTCGAGCGTGTGGCAGCCGACGCAGCTATAGAGGAATTTCTTCTGCTCGTCCGTGCCCGGGAAGCTCGCGAGCCACTCGGCGTTGGTGAGCTGCGCGCCGAGGTCCGCGGCCTTGCGGAGCTTGAGCTGCACGCTAGTGCCGTTGCCGTCGCCGAGCTCGGCGCTCGTCGGCGCTTCGAGCTCGTAGCCGGTAGCGCGGATTCCGAGCGCATAGCGTCCGGGCTCGAGCCGGCCGGCGGGGAATGCGAAGCGGCCGGATGCGTCCGTCACGACGCTAACGGTGACCGGAGCGCCGTCCTTGCGCGCGCTCACCACCACGCCTTCGAGCGCGCCGTCGGGCGAGCTGATTGTGCCGTTGAGCTGTGCCGCCGCAGGCGCGGCGGCGAGTGTGGCGAGCAGGAGGAGGTAGCGCATGGGCGCTGATCCTATACTGCGCCCGTGACGCACGAAACCATGCAATCGCTGCAGGCTCTCGGCGCAAAGGTCGGCGCGCGCCTCAAGGAGCGAAAGGAAACTATCGCGGTGGCCGAATCGTCCGCCGGCGGCCTCATCAACGCCGCGCTCGTGGCGGTGCCCGGCGCCTCGGCCTATTACCTCGGCGGCGAGATCATCTATACGGCGGCGGCGCGCGAGCGAGTGCTCGGCATCACGCGCGACGAGATGGCGGGATTGCGCTCGGCAAGCGAGCCCTACGCCCGCCTCGTCGCGCGGCGCGTGCGCGAGCAGCTCGGCGCGACCTGGGGCCTCTGCGAGACGGGCGCGAGCGGTCCGACCGGCAACCGCTACGGCGACGCGCCGGGCCACGCCTGCCTCGCGGTGAGCGGGCCGGTGGAGCTCGTCACGACGCTCGAGACGGGCAGCGGCGATCGCGAGGCGAACATGGCGCGCTTCGCTCGCGCCGCGCTCGAGCTTCTGCTTACCGCAATGCGCTGAAGAACGCCGCGATCTCGCCCGCGAGCGCGCGCGGCTCTTCCAGCGCGGCGAAGTGCCCGCCGCGCGGCATCACCGTCCAGCGTCGAATGTCGGTGTAGGCTTTCTCGGCGAGCGAGCGTGGCGGGCGCAGGATCTCTTTGGGGAACTCGGCGTAGCCGGTCGGCACCGTTACGGTTTCGAAAGGCCAGGGGCGATGCCAGCGCGCGTGATACGGCCAGAAGGACGAGCCGATCGCGCCCGTGAACCAGTAGAGCGAGACGTTGGCGAGAAGATCGTCGCGCGAGATGCCGCCGTCGCTCCAGGTGCGGAACTTCTCCGCGATCCACGCGGCGAGCCCGGCGGGCGAATCGGTGAGCCCATAGGCGAGCGTCTGCGGCTTCGTGCCCTGGATCGCCTGGTAGCCGGTCTCCTCCTTCAGCCAGTACTTAAGCTCACTCAGATACGCCGCTTCCTCCGGCGTGGTGGCGGGAATCTTCGGGTCGCGGCGCACGGCGAGCAGGTTGAGGTGCAGGCCGATCACGCGCTCGGGATGGCGCGCCGCGAGCCGCGAGCCGATGAACGCGCCCCAATCGCCGCCCTGCACGCCGAAGCGCTCGTAGCCGAGCCGGGTCATGAGCTCGGCGAAGCACTCGGCGATTTCCTCGGTGCCGAAGCGCGGCTGTCCGGGCGTGAAGGAAAGCGTATAACCCGGCAGTGACGGCGCCACTACCGTGAAATGCTCGGTGAGGAGCGGGATCAGCTCGAGAAATTCGACGATCGAGCCCGGCCAGCCGTGCGAGATGAGTAGCGGCATGGCGCGCGGCGAGCGCGCCGGCTGGTGGATGAAATGCAGCTCGATGCCGTGGAGCGCAATCTTGAACTGCCGGAAGCGATTTAGCCGCGCTTCCTGCGCGCGCCAGTCGAAGCGGCTGCGCCACTCGACGACAAGCTCGCGCATGTAGTCGAGGCTGGTGCCCGACGACCACGCGGCAAGCGGCGGCTCGTCCGGAAAGCGCGTGCGCGCCAACCGCTCGCGCAGGTCGGCGAGCGCGGCGTCCGGGACGGCGAGCGTGAACGGGCGGATCGGTAATTCTGCCGCGAAAGCGCGCCGGCGCGGTTGACCGGTAACGCGTCGAGCGCGAGCATGCCGCAGCCCATGCCGCTCGCCCAGCAGTTCATCTGCAAGAAATGCAAGTCGTTATCGAACGTGCAAACGTACGAGCGCACGCGCGAAGGGACCTACTTCTGCGTCTGCCAGCACTGCGCGGCGAAGAACCAGGTGGTGCGCACCGGCGCAACGCCGAGCCAGCCGGGGCTCTTACCGGTGACCGGGCTGATCCAGTAGCGGCGCGAGCCGCTCGAGCCGCGCCTTCAGGTCCTTGGCATCGAGGAACACGTGCAGCGCGCGGGTGCGCGCGCCGCTCGGCGGCAGCTCGCTGAAAAGCAGCCAGGCGTTCTCCTCCACCTGTTTCAGCTTCTGCAGCAGCTCGGCATCCTGCATGCCGAGCACGTTAGCAAAGCGCCGCGCCGGCCGCAGTCAGTCCCGGCGCGCCGCCATCATCAAGAGCGCGCCCATGACGACGCCGACGCCGAAGCCGATGCCGACCGCGGTCCACGGGTTCTGCTGCACCGTCTCGTCGGCGTAGCGGCTGTACTCGCGCGCGCGATCGCTGATGCCTTCCAGGACATCGTTCAGCTGGCGCTTCGCCGATTGAACCTCCTCGGACTCCTGTCCCTGGAAGTCGCGAATATCATTGGGCGTGCTGCCAATTTGGGACTGCGGCTGATTCGGTGTCATGGTGCCTCCTGTCGAGAATGCGGTGGGCGGAGCAAAGAGCATGCCGTCGAAGGCGGCGGCCGCCGTCCGTTACGCGCTGCGCGGCGTGCGCTTCATGTTCGCCGAGCGCAATTGCCAGGTGCTCGCGGCTGCCACCGTAGGGGTGGTTGCTGCGGGCGTGTACTTCCGGCTCGCGGCGCTCGAATGGTGCGCCGTGATCGGCGCTATCGCGCTCGTCTGGGTGGCCGAAGGCCTGAACACGGCGCTCGAGCGGCTCGTCGATTTGGCGTCGCCCGGATTCCACCCGCTCGCCGGCAAAGCCAAGGATATCGCCGCGGGCGCGGTGCTCCTCGCCGTGCTCGGCGCCGTTTCGATCGGCGTCATCATCTTCGGCGCCCGGCTCCTCTAAACTCGCCCTTTCTCCTGCGGAGGACACCATGATCGATCTCTACGCCGCCGGCACCTCGAACGGCATGCGTGCGCGCATTGCGCTCGAGGAGTGCGGCCTCAAGTACAACTGGCATCCGATCGACCTCGCGAAAGGCGAGCACAAGACGTCGCAGTTCCTGGCGCTGAACCCGATGGGGCAGATCCCGGTGATCGTCGACAACGAGGGCCCGGGCGGGAAGAAAGTGACCCTCGCGCAGTCGAGCGCCATCATGGTCTACTGCGCCGAGAAGGCCGGCAAGTTCATCCCCAAGGACGCGGCGAAGCGCGCCGCGATGTGGGAGGCGTACATGAGCGCCTCGACCGACATTACGCCCGGCTTCGGCTCGGTCAACGCCTGCGTGCGCGCGAAGAAGCCGCAGCAATACGCCGCCGCGGCGGACATGTTCAAGCAGCGCCTGCAGGGCTACTTCAAGGTGTGGAACGACTGGCTCGCCAAGCGCAAGTACGCGGCGGGCGACGAGTTCAGCATCGCCGATCTTTCGCTCTACGCGGGGTACTGGCGCACCAAGGGCGCGTTCCCCGAGCTCCTCGGCGGCATGGCGAGCCTCGAGCGCTGGGGCAACGAGATGGCGGCGCGGCCGGCGATCCAGCGCGCGGTGAAGCTCTGAATTCCGTACTTAGTACGAAATATCTAGTACGAAATATCTGTGCGTGACCCGCGCTCGTCCCGTTTAGCGCGATTGCAGCGCGGGCTCGGCACGTTTGGCGCGCTCGTGGCGCTCGCGATCGTGATCGGCGCGGGCTACTACGCCTACAAGCACAAGGAGCTGTGGATGGCGGCCGACGAGCCGCCGAGCTGCAAGGCCGCGCTCAACAGCTGCGTGGCCAATTGCCGCAAGACCAACACCGAGGCGCCGGACGTACAGGCTTGCCAGGAGCGCTGCGCGCGCGACGCGGAGGCTTGCGAGCAGAAGCGCCGCTAGCCCGAAATCGGGGACAGGTACGTAATTATTCTGACAGCTTCGCTTTCCGCGGGCCCGGCCTGCGCCGTTCAAGCCGGGCACCGCGGGTCGTCAGCTGCGCCTTGAGCGGTTCGCCCACCAGCGGATAGCCGCCGCTCGCCGCCTCGCGAAGACTCGTAAGCACCAGCGGGTCGTCTCCTAGATCGAGAAGTGTCCGATAGGCGCGCTGGCGTGCCGACTGTACCTCCGCCAGCGCAATGTACTCGGGATGCGGCGTCAGCTCCGCCGAGTTCTCGAGCCCTACATTGGCGCGCGCACTCGACCAATCGTACGCCACCGCGTCGGGAACCATTCGCGCGCGAACCGGATTGAGCTCGATGTATCGATAGCAGCCGAGCACGTACAGCGCAGACTCGACGAGACATGAGCCAAAGCGACCTTCCCACAGCGTACCCGTGCGTCGGTATGAGCGGTTGAAATAGCTCGCATAGCAACCGGACAAGTCACGCATGAGGCGCGCGCAGACTCCGGCATCCTGCGGCGTCATCAGCAGATGCACGTGATTCGTCATGAGACAGTACGCGTGGAGTGCACACGGCCGCGTGCCGCATAGATCGCGCAGTATCGCCAGATAAACGAGAAAGTCGTTGCGCCGGCGAAAGCAATCCTGGCGGTTGTTTCCACGCTGATAGATATGCAGCGCCACCTCGGGCATAACCAGCCGCGCGTGTCTCCCCATGGGAAAAGCAAACGGCTTAGGCGGCCGGCGGTTGACCGCGGCTGACAGAATAATTACGTACCTGTCCCCGATCTAGTCTTCGTCGGGGGCGCCGCCGCTCGCGACGATGTCTTCCTGGCGCACTCTTTCGACGTTGAAGCGCTCGACCTTGCCGCGGATGGTGTTGAGCAGCTCTTCGAGCTCGGGCGGCTCCTTCATGAAGCGCAGCGGATTGGAGCGCGCGATGACGAACGACTTGAGATACGGGCTGACGAAGCCCTTCGCCTTGAGCTTCTTCACCACCTCGTTCACGCGCTCGTCGAGCTCGAGCAGCTTCTCGGCCGTCTTCTCGTGCTCGCGCAGCGCCTTGGCGAGCGGCGCGTCGGAGAATTCGGTCAGGCGGCGCACGAACGAGTTGTACACCGCGCCGCTGAAGCGCGGATTCCGCTCGTAGCAAAGCCCCATCGTCACGAAGGACGGCTCCTCGAGGTAATAGGAAACATCCTTCTCGCTTTGCTGCGCCCTCTCGTCCATCAGGTTGCGGAAGATGCGGATCACTTCCAGCGACTTGTCGCGCAGGTTGTGCGCCTTCTCGGTGTTGAGCGCGAGGATCTGCCAGGCGACCTCGCGCTTGGGCACGACGAGCGCGGTGATCGCTTTTGCGCCCAGACGGCGCATCGCTTCCAGCCGATGGCGGCCGTTCGGCGTCCAGAAGCCCTTCTCGGGCGCCGTCACGGCGATGATCGGATCGAGGAACATGCCGGTGCGGTCGAGCACGTCGGCGAGACGGCGGTGATGCGCCTGCGAGAGATCGCGCTGGAACGGCGTCGGCTCGATCGCGTCGATTGGCAGCACCGCGGCAATCAGCGGCTGCTTACCCAGCGGATCGTTGTAGCAGCCGAGGATGAAGCCGCCCTCGTTCTCGATGCGCGTCTTCACCGAGTTCGCTTCGCCCGCGAGCGTATCGACGCGACATTCGGCCGCGCTCAGGCCGCGCGAGAGCGCTCTTGCCTTGCGCGGGCGGCGGCGCACGGGCGCGCGCTTAAGCGCGCTCTTCGGGCGGGGTTTGCTGCTCGCCATATGGTATAAAAGGGAGCATGAGCATACCCACGTTGGAACGCAAACGCTTCATGGTGGGCAAGTACGAGATCATCGCGCAGCCCATTCCCAACTCGGCGCACATGCTTCGCTACAACGTATTCGTCGACGGCAACCGGATCGGGGCACTGCTCTCCATGCCCACCGAGTCGGACTGCAGGTTCCTCGAGAATCCGCCGCCGGTGCCGCCGCTGAAGATCTTCCGCGTCACCCACCGGCCAGGCCGGCCGAGGAAAAACCCCGCTGCATAAAAATGGGGACAGACCCTAAGGGTCCGTCCCCGTTTTCATTTCTCGGCCGCGAGCGGGATCTTCGGCGCCCAGGCGAGCCACGCCTTCTGCGGCTCGCCGTAGAGGAAGAACACCGTGCCGGGCTTGGCGCGCGGCGTGCCGGGCGGGCTCGCGAACTCGATGCCGCCGGAGAGGAACGAGCGCAGCGATTCGAGCTCGACCTCGAGGCCTTTCAGGATCCCGCCCTTGACGTTGACCCCGCTCACGTCCCAGAACGCCGAGCCCTCGCGCACCAGCGGCGCGAAGCGCGGGTAGATCACCACATGCACGTCGGCCGAGAGCGCGTTCGGCGCGAGGTCGATCTTCTGCACCACGCCCACCTCCACCCCGCGGTAGTACACCGGGGCATCGACGCGCATCTTCGGATGCTCGCCGCGCAGGATGATCTTGAGCCCGCCTTCGATGACGGTGCTCGGCGGATTGTCGAGCCCGACGAACTCAGTCTGCGTCGGCCCATCGGCCTTCCCCGGCACGACGTTGATCTCCGGTCCGGAGAGTACCGTGGTGAGGCCGGTGACTTGGCCGAGCCCTACGCGCGGCTTCACGATCCAGAACTGGCTGCCCTCGCGCGCGAGGGCCGCCCCGTAGCGCGAAAGGCGGATGCGTACCACCGCGCGCTTCTCGTCCTTGGCGAGGTAAACCCCCGTCACCTCGCCCACTTGCACGCCGCGGTAGCGTAGCGGCGTCTGCCCGACGCGCAGCCCACCGCCGTCGGCGAAACCGCGAGCGCCATCGCCGGCACGATCCAGATGAGCCGCAACACGCGCCGGCGGCGCACGCGTGCCTTGGGGGTCTCGTCACCGCTCATTGCTTGTTCCAGATGACCTTGGGATCGAAGCTCTGCGAGGCGAGCATCGTCAGCACCACCACGCAGGTGAACGCGAGGAGCCCCGGGCCCGGGATGACGCGGCCGAGGTCACCGAGCTTGACGAGCGCCACCAGGATCGCGAGCAGGAACACATCGAGCATCGCCCACGGGCCGATGGCCTCGATGAACTTGTAGATCTGCGTGCGCGCGCGCAGGCGCCGGCCGCGGCCCCACCGCACGCTCGCCACGAGAAAGAGCAGCCCGAGGAGCTTGAGCATGGGCACCACGATGCTCGCGAGGAACACGATCGCGGCGACGAAGTACTCGTTGTACTGCATGAGGCTCACCACGCCATCCCAGATGGTGTTTTCGGAGTAGGCGCCGTAGAGGTTCATGCGCAGGATGGGGTAGATGTTGGCCGGCACGTAGAGCACGAGCGCCGCGATCGTCAGTGCGGCGGTGGTCTGCACGCCGGTCCAGGGGCGCGAAATGATCGGCGAGCCGCAGCGGATGCATTCGGCGGTCGTCCCCGGTTCGAGCTCCTCGACGCGCTGGGCGAGCCCGCAGGTGTCGCAGGCAAGGACGGATTCCTGGCTGGCCATGGGCTTTTCGACCGTGTCGCGGCGCACCGGGTTCCTGTTCTATATTTCGCCCTCTTCGCTTAGGAGCCCCCATGAGGCGTGTGCTGATCGTTGTAGCGGCATTGCTACTGGGCGGCTGCGGCTACAACCGGCTGCAGTCGCAGGACGAGCAGGTGAAGGCCGCCTGGTCCGAAGTGCTGAACCAGTACCAGCGCCGCGCCGACCTGATCCCGAACCTGGTGAACACGGTGAAGGGCTTCGCCGCCCAGGAGCAGCAGGTGCTGATCGGCGTGACCGAGGCGCGTGCCAGGGCGACCTCGATCAACGCCACGCCCGAGCTCGTCAACGACCCCGCCGCCTTCCAGCAGTTCGTGCAGGCGCAGCGCGAGGTCACCGGCGCGCTCTCGCGCCTGCTCGCCGTAGCGGAGAACTACCCCCAGCTCAAGTCCGACCAGAACTTCCGCGAGCTGCAGGCGCAGCTCGAGGGCACCGAGAACCGCATCGCGGTCGCGCGCCAGCGCTACATCAAGGCGGTGCAGGAGTTCAACACCAACGTGCGCCAGTTCCCGGTGAACCTCACCGCGATGCTCTTCGGCTTCAAGCCCAAGCCCCAGTTCAGCGTCGAGGACGAGAAGGCGATCGCCAAGCCGCCGACTGTTGATTTCGGCTCGCCGAAGAAATGACGCTTCGGGGGGTAGCAGCGCTCGTCGTCGCAGCTCTGCTTTCATTGCTAGCGTGGGCGCTCGACGTGCCGCCGCTGAAGAGCCGCGTCACGGACCTCACCGGCACTTTGAATGCCCCGCAGCGCGCCTCGCTCGAGCAGACGCTCGCCGAGTTCGAGGCGCGCAAAGGCGCGCAGCTCGCCGTGCTCATCGTGCCCAGCACGCAGCCCGAGACCGTCGAGCAGTACGCGGTGCGCGTCGAGGAGGCGTGGAAGCTCGGCCGCAAAGGGGTGGACGACAGCGTGCTGCTGGTGGTCGCCAAGGATGATCGGCGGCTGAAATTCGAGGTCGGCTATGGCCTGGAAGGCGTGCTGCCCGACGCCATCGCGAAGCGCATCATCGACAACGACATCGTGCCGCGCTTCCGCGAGGGCGACTTCTACGGCGGCATCCGCGCCGGCATGGACCGGGTGATGCGCGTGGTCGAGGGCGAGAAGCTGCCGCCGCCGGCCGCGCATGGACCAACCGGCTCGCAGCGCCTGCATCCGGAATGGCTCTTCGCCCTCTTTCGCGGGCCTGGTCGGCTGGGCGCTGATCGGCTCACTCGTCATCGGCATCATCGCCGCGCTGATCGGTTTTCTCCTCACGCTCTTCAACGACGGACGGAGCTGGTCACCCGGCCGCTGGAGCTCGGGCGGCTACGGCGGCGGCTGGTCAGGCGGTGGCTGGTCGGGCGGCGGCTTCTCGGGCGGCGGTGGCGGGTTCAGCGGCGGCGGCGGTTCCTCCGGCGGCGGCGGCGCGAGCGGCTCATGGTGACGCGCGCGCTCAAGCACCTCTTCACGCCGCACTGGCTCGCGCTGCGCCATTTCCCTGCGTCGGCGCTACAGGAAATCGAGCGCGCGATCAAAGCTTCCGAGCGGCTGCACCGCGGCGAGGTCCGCTTCGCGATCGAGGGGCCGCTGCACCTGGGGCACTTACGCAGCTCGCCGCGTCGGCGCGCGCATCAGGTGTTCGCCGAGCTCGGCGTCTGGGACACGGCGGAGAACACGGGGGTCCTCGTCTATGTGCAGCTCGTCGACCGGCGCATCGAGATCCTCGCCGACCGCGGCATCGCGGCGCGCGTGCCACAGCACGAATGGGACGCGATCTGCCGCGGCATGGAGCGCGCTTTCAAGGCCGGCGAGCACGAGCAAGGCGCGCTCGATGCCATCGCAGCGCTCACGCAGATCCTCGCGCGCGAATTCCCGGCGCGCGGCGTCAATCCGAACGAGCTGCCCGACAGACCTGCCGTTTTGTAGTTTTCATATGGTGCTATGAGATACGAGCTCTACTACTGGCCCTCGATCCAGGGCCGCGGCGAATTCGTCCGCCTCGCGCTCGAGGATGCGGGCGCGGACTATGTCGACGTCGCGCGGCGGCCGAAAGGCATGCAGGCGATGATGCACCTGATGGAAAGCCGCTCGGTCAAGAAACGGCCGTTCGCGCCGCCGTTCTTGCGCGCGGGAGAGCTGATCATTGCGCAGACGGCGATGATCCTGCACTGGCTCGCGCCCCGCCTGGGGCTCGCGCCGAAGAGCGAGGCGGCGCGGCTCTGGCTGCACCAGCAGCAGCTCACGATCAGCGACTGGCTGGTCGAAGTACACGACACGCACCATCCGATCGGCAGCGGGCTTTACTACGAGGAGCAGAAGCCGCAAGCGCGGCGCCGGGCGCAGGATTTCCGCGAGAACCGGCTGCCGAAGTACATGGATTACTTCGAGCGCCTGGAGCGCGGAAAGACCCTCAGTTACGTGGAGCTCTCGCTCTTCCAGATGATCGAAGGCCTGCGCTACGCCTTTCCTCGCGCGATGCGCGCGCTCGAGCCCGAGTATCCCAGGCTCGTCGCGCTCCACGACCGCGTGATGGAGCGTCCGCGCCTTGCCGCCTATCTTCGCTCCAAGCGCCGCATCGCGTTCAACCAGCAGGGCATCTTCCGCCGCTACCCCGAGCTCGATGGCCGATAGCGCGGTGTCTTTCCCGGCGCTGCGCCGGCCGGTGTTTCGCGCGTATTTCTTCGGCGCGGCCTCCGCGATGATGGCCGACTCGATCGAGCACGTCATCAGCTACTGGATCATGTACCAGAAGTTCGCCTCGCCCGCGCTCGCCGGGTTCGCGGTGATCTCGCACTGGGTGCCGTTTCTGCTCTTCTCGATCTGGTCCGGCGGGCTCGCCGATCGCCACGACCCGCGGCGCGTGATCCAGCTCGGCATGCTGCTCTTCATGAGCGTCTCGGTGGCATGGGGACTGCTTTTTCTCGCCGATGCGCTCGAGATGTGGCACGCGGGCGTGCTCCTCGTGGTGCACGGCCTCGCCGGCGTGCTGTGGGGACCGGCGGCGCAGGTCTTCATCCACGACATCGTCGAGGAGGCGGACCTCCACAGCGCGATCCGTCTCACGGCGACGGCCCGCTGGCTGGGGCTCTTGCTCGGACCCGCGGTCGGCGGCGTGATCCTGATGGCGCTCGGTCCGGCGTGGGGCATCCTCTTCAACGCGCTCATCTACGTGCCTTTCGCGCTGTGGCTCTGGAAGGCGCCTTACGCGCGCAAAGTGATCGCACCGGAACGGCGCGTGCGCGCGCTCGCCGACGTCGCCAGCACCTGGCGCGCAGTGGCACATAACCGCGTGATCACCTCGATGACGCTCTTAGCCGGCGGCGCCTCGTTCATCGTCGGCAACGCCTACCAGGCGCAGATGCCGGAGTTCGCCCACGATCTCGGCCACGGCGGCGGCGGGCTCACCTACAGCATGCTCTTCGGCGCCGACGCGGCCGGCGCGCTGCTCGGCGGTCTCGCGCTCGAGAGCCGCGGACTGCTCCCGCCCAAGCCGCGCAGCGCCTTTCTATTGGCCGGCGCCTGGTGCCTCGCCATCGGCGGCTTCGCCGCCACGCGCTCCTATGGGCTCGCGCTTGCGCTCCTTTTCGCGGCAGGGTTCCTCGAGCTCGCGTTCTTCGCCATGGCGCAGACGCTCGTGCAGCTGCATGCACCCGCGCCGGTGCGCGGGCGCGTCATCGGCCTCTTCGCCATGTCGGCGCTCGGACTGCGCGCCTTCAGCGGCGTCACCGTCGGGCTCGCCGGCAGCCTGATCGGCATACACTTGTCGCTCGCGCTCTCCGCGGCGCTCCTTCTTGCCTTGATCATCGTCATGCTATGGACCCTGGTACCAAGCCGCTGAACGACGTCCAGTTCTTTCTCGTCGTGCGCTTCTGGATCGCGCCCGGCGGCGAGGCGCAGGTGATGCGCTGGCTGCAAGCCGGCCATCTCGCCGAAGTGCTGCGCCAGCCTGGATTCCGGTGGGCGCGGCGCCTGCGCATCGCCGAGCCGGACGCCACCGGCTGGAGCGCGCATGCGATCATCTACGGCATCGACTCGCGCGCCTCCTACGAGAAATACATGGCCAATCAGGCGCTGCACGCGCGCTTTGCGCGCGAGCGCGAGCCCTTCGCCACGAAGCTGCGCATCGAGCGCTTCGCCGGCGACGTCGACCTCGCGCTATGAAACTCGACTGGAACGTCGGCCTCGTCGCGCATCTGGGCATCGAGTTCCTGGAAGTCGGCGCCGACCGGGTGGTGGCTCGGCTCGCGGTGACCGAGAAGCTCCTCACCACCACCGGTGTGGTTCACGGCGGCACGCTCATGGCATTTGCCGACACCATCGGTGCCGCGGGCACCGTGGCGACCCTGGCCGAAGGGCAGCGCACCGCGACGCTCGAGTCGAAGACCAATTTCATCGCCGGCTGCCGCACGGGCATGATCCAGGCCGTGGCGGCGCCGATCCACAAGGGCCGGCGCACGCAAGTCTGGGAAACGCGCATCACCGACGAGGCAGGCAAGCTCCTCTCCGTCACCACGCAGACGCAGATGATCCTGTGATCGACGTGCAAGGCCACCGCGGCGCGCGCGGCTACCTGCCCGAGAACACACTGCCCGCCTTCGCCCGCGCGCTCGAGCTCGGCGTCAGCACGCTCGAGCTCGACGTCGGCGTGACGCGCGACGGCGTCGTCGTCATCCACCACGACCGCGGCCTCAACCCGGACATCGCACGCGGCCCGGATGGACAGTGGGTCGAGCACGCGGTCCCCATCCACGCGTTGACGTACGCCGAGCTCCAGCGCTACGACGTCGGCCGCCTGCGCCCGGGAAGCGGCTATGCGCGCGGCTTTGCGCACCAGCAGCCGCTCGACGGCACCCGCATCCCGCGGCTTGCTGACTTGTTTCAACTGACGGAGAGCAACCGTACCATCCGGTTCAATATCGAGCCGAAGATGGACGCCGCGGCGCTCGACGAGACGCTGCCCGCGGCGCAATTCGCGCGCGCCTTGATCAGCGAAGTGCGCAAGGCGCGGCTTCAGGACCGCACGACGGTGCAGGCGTTTTACTGGCCCGTGCTGAAAGTGGTGGAGCGCGAGGCGCCCGAGATGCCGACTGTCTATTGCACCGAAGGCGCGCTCTCCGATCCCGAGCGCGCGCGCGCAGCCGGCGCTCGCATCTGGTCGCCCGACTACCAGACGGTGAGCCCGGATAAACTCGCGGCCGCGCGCCGCTGGGGAATGAAGGTGACCGTGTGGACAGTGAACGAGCCCGCCGACATCGGGCGCATGCTCGCGTGGTCGCGCAACTGAAAGGCAAACGATGACCCGATTATTGGCGGCCCTCGTGCTGGGTGCAGCTGCGCTGCACGCGCTCGCGCAGCCGTATCCGGCGAAGCCGATCAAGCTCGTCGTCGGCTACCCGCCGGGCGGCTCGGGGGACTTCCTGTCGCGCCTCGCCGCCGACGAGCTCGGCAAAGAGCTCGGCGTGCCGGTCGTGGTCGAGAACAAGCCGGGCGCCGCCGGCAACATCGCCCACGAGTTCGTCGCGCGCTCGTCGCCCGACGGCTACACGGTGTTGAATGCGGCGCCGATGGCGGTGAACCGCGCGCTGTACCAGCACCTGACTTACGACCCAGACAAGGACTTTGCCGCGGTGACGCGAATCGCCACCGGGCCGACGCTCGTCTGCGTGAACAACAGCGTGCCGGTAAAGGATCTGCGCGAGCTCATCGCCTATGCGAAGCAGAAC
This sequence comes from Betaproteobacteria bacterium, assembly GCA_005883675.1. Taxonomy (GTDB): domain Bacteria; phylum Pseudomonadota; class Gammaproteobacteria; order Burkholderiales; family SG8-39; genus SCGC-AG-212-J23. Next base: position 4,076 of record VBCM01000219.1, on the reverse strand, counting down.
CCCGGGAAGCTCTTCCACGCCTCCGCCGGCGCCGGCTCGGCGCCGCATCTCGCGGCGGTGCTCTTCGAATCGGTGGCCGGGGTCAAGTTCACGCACGTGCAGTTCAAAGGCGGCGGCCCGGCGACGCAGTCGCTCCTCGCGGGCGACACGCAGGTGAACTTCGCCACCGCCCCAACCGTAATGGGCTTCGTGCGCGCGGGAAGGATCCGGGCGCTCGCGGTGAGCTCGGGCCATGCATCGCCGGCGGTGCCAGGGATACCCGGCGCCGAGGAAGCGGGCCTGCCCGGCTATGACTTCACGTTCTGGTTCGGCCTTTTCGTGCCGGCGGGAACGCCAGCCGCCGCAATCCAGCGCCTGCACGGCGCCATGCTGAAGGGCCTCGCCAAGGCCGACGTGCGCGACAAGATCGCGCTGCAGGGAATGGACGCGACGCCCTCGGCGTCGCCCGCGGCGTTCGACGCCGAGGTCAAGGGGGAGACCCGCTATTGGGAGAAGCTGGTGCGCGACGCCGGCGCGAAGGTGGATTGACTTGCCGCCGGTAACGCAGTGGCTGCTGGTCGCGAACGTCGCGATCTATCTCCTCGAAGGCACGGGCATGTTGCCGGCCGAAGCCTTCGCCCTGTGGCCGCCGGGCGGCTTCGAGTCGCGCTTCGAGCCCTGGCAGCTCGTCACCTACAGCTTTCTGCACGCGAACACCGCGCACATCTTCTTCAACATGCTCGCGCTCTACATGTTCGGCGGCGAGATCGAGCGGCTCTTCGGCTCGCGCTTTTACACGCAGTACTACTTCGCCGCGGTGATCAGCGCGGCGCTCTGCCACCTCGTGGTGACGGCGCTGCTCGGCGCGCCGCAGGTGCCGATGGTGGGCGCCTCCGGCGGCATCTACGGGCTGCTGCTGGCCTACGGCATCTATTTTCCGCACCGCCGCGTAATCCTGCTCTTCCCGCCTATTCCAATGCCGGCGCGCGTATTCGTGTTCGGCTTTGCCGCGATTGAGCTCCTGCTCGGCATCACGCAGACCGCGGCGGGGGTAGCGCACTTCGCGCACCTCGGCGGCATGCTCGGCGGCTGGCTCATGATCCAGTATCGCCGGCGCGGCTTCCCGTTCCGCATGTAGAGCTTCGGCGACAGGCGTAGCCGGGCGCGCGAGATGGCGCTGTAAAGCGCGCGCGACTAGGGTGCTGAACATGGAGCACGTGCTGCAGCTCTACCAAGAAGAGAGCTGCCTGCTCGACGCGCTCGCGGAATTCGTCGCCGCGGGACTGCGGCTCGAGGAAGGCGTGCTCATCGTCGGCTCGACGCCGCGCTGGGATCTGCTCATCGACCGCCTGCAGAAATCCGGCGTCGATGCGCGCGCGCACGCTTCGCGCGGACAGCTCAAGCTCTACGGCGCGCACGTGGTGCTCTCCAATTGCGCGACGAGCGGCGGGCTTGACCGCCACAAGCTGAGCCGACTGCTCGGCAGCGCGCTCGAGCTCGCGCGCATGCGCTACGAGCGCGTGCGCGTCTTCAGCGAGCTCACCGATACGCGCTGGCGCGATGGCGACCGCGCCGGCGCCGCCGCCATCGAGCGCGTGTGGAAGCCACTCCTCGGAGTGCATGACTTCACGCTGCTGTGCGCCTGCCCGATCGACAGCCTCGAGGGCGACACCTACGACGGCACGCTGCAGGCGCTCTGCAACGCCCACACCCACGTCTCGCCGGCGCACGACGAGGCGGGCTTTGAGGACGCGGTAAACGGGGCCGTGGCGGAAGTGCTCGACACGCAGCTCGTGCGTATGCTGGAGGCGCTCTCTGCCGCCTATCGGCCGAGCGCGCACATGCCGCCCGGCCAAGCGATGCTCTTCTGGCTCACCGACCACATGCCGCGCACCGCCGAGAAAGTGATGCGGCGCGCGCGGGCACGCTGGAGCGAGCACTGAATTCTGTACTAAGTACGTAATAATTTGGGGCATGAAGCCCCAGGTCATCGCCCTCGAAGAGCACTACCTCGATCCGGAAGTCGCCCGGCACTTCAACGAAGCAGGACCCGAAGCGCGCGACGCGCAATTGCGCGAGCGGCTGCACGACGTCGGCGAGCTGCGCATCCGCGAGATGGACGAAGTGGGCATCGACATCCAGGTGCTCTCGCACAGCGCGCCCGCGACCCAGCGCTTCGACGCGGAAACGGCGCCGGCGATCGCGCGCGCGGCGAACGACCGGCTGCGCGAGCGCGTGCGCGCCTCGAACGGGCGCTTCGAAGCTTTCGCGGCGCTCCCCACGGCGAACCCGCGCGCGGCGGCCGATGAGCTCGAGCGGGCCGTGACCAAGCTCGGCTTCAAGGGCGCCATGATCCATGGTCTTACCAACGGCCACTTCATCGACGAGCGCCAGTTCTGGCCGATCTTCGAGCGCGCCAAAGCGCTGGACGTGCCGATCTATATCCACCCGGCGGTGCCGCATCCGGCGGTGGTCGAGGCGTACTACCGCGACTATCTGAAGGAGTTCCCCGGCCTCTTGACCGCAGCATGGGGCTTTACCGTGGAGACGGCGACGCAGGGCATACGCCTCGTGCTCTCGGGCATCTTCGACGCCTATCCGGGACTGAAAATCATCATGGGGCATCTCGGCGAATCGCTGCCGTTTTCGCTCTGGCGCATCGACATGGCGCTCGGCCGGCAGGGCAACCGCAAGAGCGCCTTTCGCGACACCTTTCGGAGCCACTTCTGGATCACGACGAGCGGCAATTTCTCGACGCCGGCGCTGCTTTGCAGCGTGATGGAGATGGGCGTCGATCGCATTCTCTTTTCGGTCGATTATCCCTTCGTGCCCAACCCGCCCGGCGTGCAATGGATGGCGCATGTGCCACTCGGACCAGAGGACCGCGAGAAGATGCTGAGCGGCAACGCAAAACGCCTGCTGAAGCTTTGATTCGGATTCCCAGCGGTATGTAAATTGCAATCGACGGGGCATGCTGCCCCGCCTCGGAGCCGCGGCCGTGCTCGTATGCGCAGCTCTCCTGGCGCGCGCGCAGAGCGACGATCGCAATTTGCAAAATCTGCTCGCCGCGCTTACCAACGGCACCGAGGCGACGCTGGTGACGCCGCTTATCACGGGCGAGCTGCAGGTGACGAGCTTCCTCGCCGCCGATCGCCTGTCGGCGGTCGATGCCATGGCGGTCATCAGCCGCGCGCGAGCGCAACTGCAGGCGCTCGGCGAGCCGCAGCCGACCGCCGAGCAGATTGCGCGCGTGCTCGCCGGCGGCCCGATCGAGCTACCGGGTGGCGCTATCCAAGCGCCCGGCATGCTCACCGCGAGCGGCCATCCGGCGGTGATCCGCAGCCAGATCGTCGCCGCGGGCACGCCGCTGCCCGGCAGCGCGTATTCGGCCGCGGCCGGTGGCACCGCGCCGCCAAGCGCGGCGCGTCAAATGGCGATCCAGCAGCTCCTCGCCGTTGGCATCGTCAATCCATCGGAAGACCAGATCCGCACGGCGCTCGTCGGCGGCGTCGTGAACACGGTGAACGGCCCCTATCAGCTCCCTGGAATCCTCAAGTAAGGAGCGCCCATGAAACGCATCGTCCTTCTCCTCGCCGCGCTCGCCCTGCCAGCAGCCGCGAGCGCGCAAACCGCGCAGTTCCAGGTCGGCTCGCAGCCGGCACTCGAAGTGCAGCGACTCGCGCCGCAGCTTGTCGCCTTCGCCGGCGGCGACCTCAACTTCGCCAATCTGGTGAACGGCCTCGCGCTCGGCCTGCCCGTCACGCTCAGCTCCGCGACCGCGCCGGGCGTGACGCAGGTCGTGACCTTCACGCCGGCAGGCACGATGTCGGTGACGCAGATCGCGCAGCTCCTCGAGAGCGCGCGCCAGTCGCTGATCGCGCGCGGCATCGCCACGCCCACGGCGGAGCAGCTCGGCACCGTCCTCACCGGCGGCACCCTCTCCACTGCAGTCGGCACGACGCCAGTCACCGGACTCGTCGGCACCTCCACGGGCCTCGCCACCAACACGACGAGCAACGTGAGCCCGGCGGTGGCGCAGCAACAGGCCATCTCCTCCGCGGTGGCCGGCGGCACCGCACGACGCAACATGAGCGACA
>VBCM01000218.1 GCA_005883675.1 Betaproteobacteria bacterium | reverse complement strand
CACGGCGATCACGCGATCGACCTTGCCCGCCGGCGTATAGCGCACCACGCGCGAGGCGCCCCATTCCGCGTTCCACAGGCAGCCCTCTGCATCGACGCACGAGCCGTCGGGGAAGCCCGGATGCGGCGTGGCGAAGATGCGCTCGTTCGCCATCGTGCCGCTATCGGCGTCGTAGTCGTACGCCCAGATCTTGTGCCGCGGCGTATCGGCGAAGTACATCGTGCGCCCATCGGGACTCCAGGCGAGGCTGTTCGGCACGTGGATGCCGCTTCTCATCGCCGTGGCGCGGCCATCGGCGTCGATGCGGTAGAGCAGGCCGCGCGGCGGGTGGTCGGGATCGGCGAGCGTGCCGACCCAGAAGCGCCCGGCGCGATCGCAGCGCCCGTCGTTGAAGCGCAGCGCCGCCTCGTGCTCCGCCGGCCGCACGAGGAGCTGCGGCTGCCGCTTGGCGAGAAGATAGACGCCGCTTTGCAGCGCGACGATGAGCTCGCCCGCGCGCCGCAGCGCGATGCTGCCCGGCGGCTCCGCCATCGGCAGCACCGTCATATGCGTGCCGTCGTAACGCTTGAGCGCCTTCCCGTGGATGTCGACCCACCAGAGCGCGTGCATGCGCTCGTCCCAGATCGGGCATTCGCCCAGGCGGTCCTGGCTGTCGACGACGCGCTCGACCGAGATGGCCATTGGTCCAAAATAACACGCGTGATTGCCGACATTCCAGGCGCGCGCATCTGGTACGAAGACACGGGCGGGAGCGGTCCGGCCGTCGTCCTCCTGCATGCGCGCGCCGGCAGCGCGGCAATGTGGAAGGGGCAACTCGGGACGTTCAGCGCTGCCGGCTACCGTTGCATCGCCTACGATCGTCGCCAGTCGGGCCGCACCGAAGTCGTTCCCAGCACGCCGGATCCGCTGCCGGCGGACGACCTGCGCGCGCTCGTAGATCGTCTCGCCATCGACCGCTTCCACATTGTGGGCACGGCCGCGGGCGGCATCGTGACGCTCGATCTCGCGCTCTCGCACCCGGCGCACGTTCGCAGCCTGGTCTTCGCCAACAGCGTCGGCAGCGCCGAGATCAAGCAGGAGCCCGAGTACATCGCTGCCGCAGCGCAGCTCCGCCCGGCCGACGAGCTGCCGCCGGACGTTCGCGAGCTCGGCGAGTGGTACCGCAGCCGCAACCCGGAGGGCGTAAAGCAGTGGCTCGATCTCGCGAAGGAGACGCGCCTCAAGAAACCGCCCTTTCCCGGTACCGGCAACCGCATCACCTTCGCTCGACTGGCGGATCTCAAAGTGCCGGTGTTGCTCATCACGGGCGATATGGATCCGTACACACCGCCCGCGGTGCTGGAGGTCTTTCGCAGTCGGATGCCGCACGCCACGGCGCTCGTCATCCCGAATTGCGGTCACTCAGCCTTCTGGGAGCAGCCCGAGCTCTTCAACCGCGCGGTGCTCGAGTTCCTGGCGAAGAACTAAGCGCCAAGGCGCTTGACACTGCGTTGCGAGCGGGCGCGTAATGCTCCTCCCACCTGAGGAGGAGGGCTGATCATGAAACGCAACTGGATGGGCCGCTTCGCGGCCATGGGGCTTGCCCTCGCTGTTTCGGTTGCGACGCTGGCGCAGCCGCAAACGCCGCTGCCATTCGCGAAGCCGGAAGAAGTCGGGATGTCGTCGCAGCGATTGGCAAAGATCGGCAGCGCACTGAAGAAGGAAGTGGCCGATGGCAGCTTCCGCGGCGCCGTGGTCATGGTCGCCCGCAAAGGCAAGCTGGTCTACCAGGACGCGGTCGGCATGCAGACGGCGACGAAGCCGATGACGACGGACGCGATCTTCCGCATCTACTCGATGACCAAGCCTCTCGCATCCGTTGCGGCGATGATGCTGGTCGAGGACGGCACCCTCCAGTTGACCGATCCGGTCGGCAAGTTCCTGCCCGGCTTCGACAAGATGCAGGTGAGCGTCGCGACGAAGACCGCGGAAGGCCAGGCGTACAACATGGTGCCCGCAGAGCGCGCCATGACGGTGCAGGATCTGCTGCGCCACACCTCCGGCCTTGCCTACGGCGAGATCACGCAGAACGCGCCCGTGAAAGAGGGCCTCGAGCGCGCGGGTGCCTACCGGAAGGACATGGACTACGAAGCGCGCGGCCTGACGCCGCGCGAGGAGACCGAGCGGCTCGCCAGCGTGCCGCTTGCTTTCCAGCCGGGCACGACGTGGAACTACAGCCTCTCGGTCGACGTCCTCGGCCGTGTCGTCGAGGCGGCCTCGGGCAAGCGTCTTGGCGAGTTCCTGGAAGAGCGGCTGTTCGCGCCGCTCAAGATGAAGGACACCGCGTTCTACGTGCCGGCGGCGAAAATGGCGCGCCTTGCCGAGCCGCTGGAGAAGGATCGCTTCTCGGGCGCGGCGATAAAGGTAATCGATGTCTCGGCGCTGCCGAAGAATGATTCAGGCGGCGCCGGTGCGGTTTCCACGGCGGCCGATTACCTGCGCTTCTGCCAGATGATGATGAACGGCGGCCGGCTCGAGGGCGCGCGCATGCTCAGTCCCGCCACCGTGCGGCTGATGACCACGGACCATCTGGGCAACTTCATTGCCACGCCGGTGCAGCCCGGCGAATTGCTGCTCGGGGTGAAGGGCTACACGTTCGGCCTCGGTTTCGCGGTGCGTCAGGCCGACGGCGTCGCCGGTGTTCCGGGCTCGGCGGGCGACTACACCTGGGCGGGCTACGCGGGCACCTACTTCTGGGTCGATCCGAAGGAGAGCCTCACCGGCGTGCTGATGACGCAGGCGCCGAGTCCGCAGCGCGCTTACTTCCGCAAGCTGCTGCGCCAGCTCGTCTACGCCTCCATCAACTGAGAATTCGGGGTCAGAGCCCTGTTTAAATGGGGCTCTGACCCCGATTAGTGCAGGTGCGGCTTCTTCAGGAAGTCGTGCCGGTCGGCCGACTCGAGCACGTATTCCTTCGTCGCCGTCTCGCGCAGCACCTTGAGCGGCACGCGCACGCCGGCGTTGCCGCAGGCCCAGATGCGCCGGAAGAGATCGGCGAGGCTCGAAGGCTTGCCGCCGGCGACGGCGAGCACGGCATCGCCGACGCGCAGCCCAGCCTTCTCCGCGGGCCCGCCGGGCGCGAGTCCCGCGACCACGAGCCGCGCGCCGGCTTCGGTCGCGTACATGCCTAGCCACGGACGCGGCGGGCGGTTCGGGCGCCCGAGCTTCACCATGTCGTCGAGGATCGGCGCCAAGAGATCGATCGGCACGATCATGTTGCCCTGGATGGTGCCCGCGTCGATCTTCTCCTGCACGAGGAGCGAGCCGATGCCGAGGAGCTTTCCTTCCGCGCCGATCAGCGCGGCGCCGCCCCACTGCGGATGCGCGGGCGCGGTGAAGATCGCTTCATCCAGCACGTACTCCCAGTAGCCCGCGAACTCGCGCTTCGCGAACACGGTGGCTTTCAGCGCATGCGCGGCGCCGCCGTGGCCGGCCATGACCACGTTCTCGCCCACGCGGCAGGAACTGGCGCTGCCGCGCTCGAGCGCGCGCACGCCCAGCTTGGCGAGGGGCTGCACCAGTCCGAAGCCGGTGGTCTGGTCATAGGCGAGCGGAAAGCCACCCGCCACCGTGCCGTTGTTGGTGGTGATCCAGATGGTGCTTGCCTCGGTGATGAGATAGCCGATGGTGAGCACCAGGCCGTCATCGCCGATGACGATGCCGTTGCCGGCGCGCTCGGTGCCGAGGATCTGCGCGGTGAAGGCATCGTCGGGTATTTCGGCCCTCAGGCCGACGACGGCTTCGAGCGCGCGCCCGAGGTCGAAGCGCCACTCCTCGGGCCGCGGCCGCATCTCGACCGGAAAGGCCCATTCGCCCTCTTTGCGCGCCATACCCAATTCTAATTCCGATCCAGGGTCGCAATTATCTTGAGCGCATGCGGCGAGCTCACGCGCGCAAAAAATAATTGCGACCCTGGATCGGAATTACAGGCGCTGGCCGCTTGCCGCATCAAAAAGATGCGCATGCGCGGCCTGCGGTGCAAGGAAGATGCCCTCGCCGGGCCCGGCGCTGGAGCGCCCGCGCATCATGACGGTGAGCGCGGCGTCGCCGACTTTGGCAACGATCTCGGTCTCGGCGCCCATTGGCTCGACCACGATCACTTCCGCCGGTATTCCGCTTGCCGCGGGCTCGAGGTGCTCGGGCCGGATGCCGTAGCGAACGCGCTGGCCGTCGGTGGCGCGGCCGTTCGCCGGCCAGCGCGCGCCGAGCGCCTCCACCGCGCCCGCGCGCGCCACCCCGTCGAAGATATTCATCGCCGGCGAGCCGATGAACTGCGCGACGAACAGATTCGCCGGCCGGTCGTACAGCTCGAGCGGGTCGCCGAGCTGCTCGATCCTGCCTTCGTTCATCACCGCGATGCGATCGGCCATGGTCATCGCCTCGATCTGGTCGTGCGTGACGTAGACCGTCGTGGTCTTCAGGCGCTGGTGCAGCGCCTTGATCTCGGTACGCATGGCGACACGGAGCTTCGCGTCGAGGTTCGAGAGCGGCTCGTCGAAGAGAAACACCTTGGGGTCTCTCACGATCGCGCGCCCCATCGCCACGCGCTGGCGCTGCCCTCCTGAGAGCTCACGCGGGTAGCGGGCGAGGAAGGGCTCCAGGTTGAGGATTTTGGCGGCCGTGGCGACGCGCTGGTCGATGAGCGCCCGCTTCTCATTCCTCAGCCGCAGCGAAAAGCCCATGTTCGCGCGCACCGTCATGTGGGGGTAGAGCGCGTAGCTCTGGAACACCATCGCGATGTCGCGATCCTTGGAATCGACGTCGTTCACCACGCGGCCATCGATCGCGATCGTGCCGCCGGTGATGTCTTCCAGCCCCGCGAGCATCCGGAGCAGCGTCGACTTGCCACAGCCCGACGGTCCCACCAGTACCACGAACTCGCCATCGGTGATGTCGAGCGAGATGCCGTGCACCACGCGCGTCTTGCCGTAGTTCTTCACTATCTCGCGGAAGTGGACGGTGGCCATCAGCTCTTCACTGCTCCGGCGGTGAGTCCGCCGACCATATAACGCCGAAAAGCATAGTAGATGCCATGAGCAGCTCCCACGGCGAATCGTCCGACGCCAGGAAGTGCCCTAGGCCAACAGCCAGCGGGATCGTGTTCTCATGCGACAGCAGCAAGAATGCGTAGAGGTATTCGTTCCACGCGAGGAGGAGCGCGTAGGTGCCGATCGCGACGAGCGACGGCGTCATCAGCGGCAGGTACACCAAGCGGAAAAGCTGCAGCGGCGTCGCGCCGTCGATGCGCGCCGCCTCGTCGAGCTCCCACGGCAGCTTGTCGGAGGCCTGCTTCAGCACCCAGATCGCGTAGGGCGAGGCGAGCGTCACCATGGCGAGCACCAGCGACCAGCGGCTGTTCAGCAGCCCATAGGTGCCCATCGCCTTGTACATCGGCACGGCGAGGAACGCCGCCGGGATGAAATAGGTGAAGAGCGCGGCATTCATCACCGTGCGCCCGCCGCGCACCTTGATGCGGCTGATGGCGAACGCGGCGCAGGTGGCAATGAAGAGCGTGAGCACGCCGACCGCCACGGCGATCCAGAGCGAATTCCAGATCTGCTCCCAGAAGTGATGCAGGTAGAAATGCTCCTGGCGGAAGACGGTGCCGAAGTTGCGCAGCGTCGGATGGTCGGGCCACAGCGCCCCCGAGAACGCCGAGTCCTTGGTGGAAATAGAAAACAGGAAGATGTGATAGATCGGGAGCAGCGTCCACAGCAGCACCGGAATCGCCACCAGCCAGAGCCGCGCTTCGCGCCAATACCTATTCATTGGTGGAGAGCCGCTTCATCATGAAATAGACGAGCGGCAGGACGAAGGGCAGCGCCACTACGATGGTCGCCATCGCCTGGTCAACCTGGTCCAGGCGAATGTACCGAATGCCCAGCGTCGCGAGCACGTGCGTCAGATCCGCCGGGCCGCCGCCGGTGAGGAGATACACACTGTTGAAGTCGCCGAGCGTCCAAATCATGCTGAGCAACGTTGACGTGAGGTAGAGCGTGCGAATCGACGGCCAGGTGACGAATTTAAACTTCTGCCACGCGCTCGCGCCATCGACGCTCGACGCTTCGTAGAGCTCCCGCGGGATCGCGAGGCGCCCGGCCATGAGGATCAGCGTCCAGAAGGGCAGCGCCTTCCAGATGTGCACCACCATCGCCATCGTCAGCGCGAGCGACGGGAGGTAGAAATGCTCCTGGCGGAAGACGGTGCCGAAGTTGCGCAGCGTCGGATGGTCGGGATCGCCGGCACCGCCCAGGGAATGATGAAGATCACCGAGAGCCAGCGGATCCACGCCCGCTCGTGCACGAAAAAGCCCGAGAGAAAGAGCGCCAGCATGAACTTCACGTTCACCGCGACGAGCAGGAACACGATGGTGTTCACCACCGTGCGGAAGAACACCGGGTCATCGAACAGCGTCTGGTAGCTCGCCGGATGACGCGCGAGCCACAGGCCGTAGCTCACCGGGTAGAGCACGAAGACCAGGAACACCAGCACGTAGGGCGCGAGCATGATCACGCCCCACGTCTGCCACGACAGCCGGCGCTTCGGTGGGGAAATCGGGGTCAGAGCCCGATTTCCGCCGGGCACCGCGATATCGACCGCGGCCATTACGCGGCCACGCTAGCTCAGCCGGCCACCTGCTTGATCCGAGCGATCATCTCGTCGACCGCCTTCTCCACGGGCCACTTCTCGGCGGCGACGCGGTTCATCGCCTTGGCCCACACGTTCTCGTTGTTGAGGATGGTGAACTTGTAGTTCTTGGTGAACTCGAAGTTCACCACGCCGGCGGAGAACTGCGCGTGCACGATCTTGCGGTGCGGGTCGTTGGTCCAGAACTCGCGCGCGACGCCGGCCTTGGTCACCGGATACCAGCGGCCGAGCGCGCCCTCGACGTAGGGGGTGAGATTCTCGTCCTGCATCATGAACTGCACGAACTCCTTCGCGCGCTTCTTGTTCTTCGCGCCGGCGAAGATCACGCCGACTTTCACCGCCTGGCGGTACTGCATCGGCTTGCCGTCGGGCTTGTTCGGGAAGGCGCCGGTGGCGATCAGCTCGTAATAGTTCTTCTTCGCCTCGGCCCGCTGCTCGGGCGTGAGCTTGTCGTTGTTCGAGTCATCGAGCCACTTCGAAGCGATCGAGATGGTCGCGTTGTGCGTCATCATGATCTGCTTGTTGTGGAAGTTGACGTTGTTGTCCGGATCCTTCCAGTTCACGGCGGACGGCGGCGTGCAGCCCTTGCCGATCGTGTCGACGTAGTCGTGCATCGAGGCGACGAGGCCCTTCTTCGCCTCGGGGCGATCGACCAGCAGCTTGCCGTTGTCGTCCACCAGCTTCACGTTGTAGGCGTCCATGAACGTGAGGTAGGAGAAGAACGAATCGCTCGAGTCGACGCCCATCGGGCTGCCGACGGAGTAGATCCGCTTGCCGGTCTTCTTGCGGTAGCCCGGCTGCGCCTTGTCGCACCAGAAGTCCCAGTACGCCTTCCAGTCCTTCGGCAGGTCGGACTCCTTGTAGCCCGCCTCCGCCAGCATGTCCTTCCAGTACTGGATGTGCATCGTCTGGCGCTTAGTCGGGAAGGCGTAGTAGGCGCGCTTCTTGGTTTTATCGTTCAGGAGATAGGTCGTCTCGAGCGTGTTGGGCATGAACTTGTCCTTCATCGGCGCGAGGATGTCTGACAGATCCTCGAGCTGCCCCTCGTACGCCCACTTGCCCGCGACCTGGAAATCAAACACGTCGCCGTACGCAACGTCGGGCGGCGTGCCCGAGTCGAGCGCCGCCACCGCCTTGGGCACCGACTCCTGCGGCGAGTAGCGCGAGAGCTCGACCTTGACGCCGGTCTTCTGCTGGAACTTGGCGATCATGTCGTCGAGCGCCTTGTCCTCCTGCGGATAAAAGCCTTTGGTCCAGTACACCACCAGCGTTTCCTGCGCCGTCGCCGGCGCGATGAATGCAGCCGCGAGCGCGAGCGCGCCGAGCAGTCTCAACATGGGTGGAAGCCTCCTCTCAGGTCCAAGTCGTATGATAATTCCGATCCAGGGTCGCAATTACTTGCGACCCTTCTTCCAGGCTTCGAACTCTGCCTTGGTCTCCGCGTTGGGCGGATAGAGGCCGAAGATGCTGCGGCCTTCCTTCACCTTCGCTTCCACCCAGTCCTCGAACTCCGTCTGCGACGCCGCCTCCTGCGCCACCTCGTCGGCGAGCTTCGCCGGGATGACGACCACGCCTTCGCCGTCGCCCACCAGCACATCTGCGGGGTAGACGGCGACCCCGCCGCAGCCGATCGGCACCTGCGCGTCGATCGCGTGGTGCCGCACGAGGTTGAGCGGCGCCGAGCGCGCGGCGCAGTACACCGGGAAATCGAGCTTCTCGATCGTGGGCGTGTCGCGCAGCCCGCCGTCCGTGACGATGCCCGCCGCACCTCGCACCATGAGCCGCGTCATCAGGATGTCGCCGCCCGTCGCGGCGCTCGCGTCGCGGCGCGCGTCCATTACCAGCACATGGCCGGGCGGACAGGCTTCGATCGCTTCGCGCTGCGGATGCCCGCGGCCTTCGAACGCGCCGAGCTGGTCGACGTCCTCGCGCGCCGGAATGTAGCGCAGTGTGTAGGACTCTCCCACCATGCGCGGCGCGTTTCGATTGAGGAGAAACACGCCCTGGATGAACACGTTGCGCAAGCCACGCTTGAAGAGCACGGTGGTGAGCGTCGCGGTCGAGACCTTCTTCAGCGTCTCGCGGCTATAAGATGAAAGCATGGTGGAGTTCCAGCGTGATGACGCGGTGGCGCGCATCTTCCTCAACCGCCCGCAGAAGGTCAATGCTCTCGATACCGCGCTGCTGGAAGAGCTCGCCGCGGCGCTCGAGCGGCTTGCGGGCGATGAAAGCCTGCGCGTCATCGTGCTCGGCGGACGCGGCCGCGCCTTCTGCGGCGGCGCCGACATCGACGAGCTCGCCTCGCTCACGGCGGCAACCGCCGAGGCGTTCGTCGCCCGCATCCACCGCGTGTGCGCGGCGATCCGCGCGCTGCCGGTTCCCGTCGTGGCGCGCCTGCACGGCGCGGTGATCGGCGCGGGCCTCGAGCTCGCCGCGGCCTGCGACCTGCGCGTCGCCGAGCACGGCGCGCGCTTTGCCATGCCGGAGGTCACGCTCGGCATTCCGTCGGTGGTCGAAGCGGCACTCCTGCCGCGGCTCATGGGCTCGGGCCGCGCGGCGTGGCTCGTGCTGACCGGCGAGCCGATCGACGCCGAGCGCGCCTGCGAGTGGGGGCTCGTCGAGCAAATCTGCGCGCCCGGCGAGCTGGATCAAACGCTCGTCCGCGTGGTCCAAAGCTTGGTGGCGGCGGAGCGCTCGGCGCTGCGCACCCAGAAAGAACTGCTGCAAATGTGGGAAGAGCTGCCGCTCGCCGATGCCGTGTCGACGAGCATCGCGCGCTTCGCCGGCGCGTACGCCGCGGGCACGGCCGCCGCGCGGATCAGGCATACAATATCTAGGGCAAAAAGCCGGAAAGCTCACTAAATACATGGCCAAGCCTGCCGTCTACGACGCCTCCGCCATCCAGGCGCTGAAGGGCCTCGAGCCCGTGCGCCGCATGCCGGGCATGTACACGCACACGGTGCACCCGCTGCACATCGTGCAGGAGGCGATCGACAACGCCGTCGACGAGGCGCTCGGGGGCTTCGGCAAGAAGATCACCGTCACGGTGCACAAGGACGGCTCGGTCGAGGTGGAGGACGAAGGCCGCGGCATCCCGGTGGACATGCACCCGGTGGAGAAGAAGCCTGCCGTGGAAGTCGCGTTCTCGATGCTCCACGCCGGCGGCAAGTTCTCGCGCTCGGGCGACGGCGTCTATCACATCTCCGGGGGCCTGCACGGCGTCGGCGTCGCGGTGTCGAACGCGCTTTCGAAGCGCTGCGAAGTCACCGTGTTCCGCGACGGGCAGAAGCACAGCATCGCGTTCGAGGGCGGCGAGCTCAAGCAGAAGCTCAAGTCCGAGCGCATCAAGGAGAAGCGCACTGGCACCATCGTGCGCTTGTGGCCCGACCCGAAGTACTTCGACTCGGCGCATATCCCGCTCGCCGAGCTCGAGCATCTCGTGCGCTCGAAGGCCTATCTCCTTGCCGGTCTCACCATGGTGCTCGAAGTCGAAGGCAAGGAGCGCAAGACCTGGAAGTACGAGCGCGGGATGGCGCAGTACTTCGAGTTCATGCTCCAGGGACGCGAGCTCGTTGCGCCGATGTTCGCCGGCGAGAAGTACTTCCAGCAAAGCGACATCGCCGAGATCGAGCCGGGCGAAGGCGCCTCGTGGGCGATCGGCTGGGTCGCGGAAGGCGACGTGTTCGCCGAGAGCCACGTCAACCTGATCCCGACGCGCTCGGGCGGCACGCATGAAGCGGGCTTCCGCGGCGGCATCTTCGAGGCGCTCTCGGCGTTCATCGACACGCGCGCGCTCGCGCCCAAGGGCGTGAAGGTCATCGCCGAGGACCTCTGGCAGCGCGCCTGCTTTACGCTTTCCGCGCGCATCGTGCGCACGCAGTTCCATGGGCAGACGAAGGAAAAATTGACCACGCGCCACGGCGCCAAGCTCCTGGAAATGTGCGTGCGCGACGCCTTCGAGCTCTGGCTGAGCCAGCATCCGGAGGAGGGCAAGAAGATCGTCGAGCTCGCGATCGAGCAGGCGCTCGCCCGTCTTTCCAAAGGTAAGAAGGTCGAGCGCAAGAAGTCGAGCGGCATCGCCACGCTGCCGGGCAAGCTCGTCGAGTGCGCCTCCGGCGACGTGACGCGCAACGAGCTCTTCCTGGTGGAGGGCGACTCCGCGGGCGGCTCGGCCAAGGAAGCGCGCGACAAGGAAACGCAGGCGGTGCTGCCGCTGCGCGGCAAGGTGCTGAACACCATGTCGAAGGACAGCCGCACCGTGCTCGCGAACAAGGAGCTGCAGGCGATCGCCACGGCGATTGGCGTCGATCCGCACGGGCCGGAGGACGCGGTCGATCTCACCGGGTTGCGCTACGGCAAGATCATCGTCATGACCGACGCCGACGTCGACGGCGGTCATATCCAGGCGCTGCTGCTGACCTTCTTCTTCATGCATGCGCCGAAAGGGAAAGCCCGCGCGGCGCGTCTATTGCCTCGACGACGACGAGCTCGCCGAGGTGCTCGCGCAGCTCAAGAAAGAGGGCGTGAAGGACGCGAGCTGGGAGATCTCGCGCTTCAAGGGCCTGGGCGAGATGAGCCCCGAGCAGCTCTGGGAGACGACGATGAATCCCGACACACGACGGCTCGTGCGCATGGAGCTCGACGCCAAGGAGCTGAACAAGGTCCGCGCCACCTTCGAGCTCCTGATGGACAGCGGCGAAGCCGAGGGCCGGCGCAACTGGATGCGGGAGCACTGGAAGACCGTTGAAGCCGACGTCTAAGAAAAAGAAAAACCAAAAGCCCTTCTGGGAACGGGCATATCAAGGGCACGCCTACTGGCTCGGCAAGACCAAGCTCGGCAAGGTCACGCTCGCCGGGCGCAACCATTACAAATGGGAAGCCGCCGGCAAGGCAGGGGACACGGAGCAGCTCGACGCCGCCAAGCGCGCCGTCGAATTGGCCATCGCGATGAGAGACAAACAGCTCGACCTTTTCGAATCTCCCAAATGAGAAAAATGGGGTCCGTCCCCAATTAAAGGGTTTATGGACGACACGCAAACGCTGGATCTTTTTCCCGACGAAGGCGCCGAAGCGGCGCCGATCGAGCAGCACGCCTCGCACGCGTACCTCGGCTACGCCGTCTCGACGGTCAAGGCGCGCGCGCTGCCGGAGATCGCCGATGGGCTGAAGCCAGTGCAGCGGCGCATTTTGTTTTCCATGGATGGTTCGACCACGTTCTCGAAATGCGCGCGCTACGTCGGCGAGGTGCTCGGCAAGTACCACCCCCACGGCGATAGCTCGACCTACGAGGCGCTGGTGCATCTCGCCCAGCCCTTCTCGATGCGCTATCCCTTGATCGATGGGCAGGGCAACTTCGGCTCGCGCGACGGCGATGCGCCGGCGGCCTACCGCTACACCGAGGCGCGCCTTTCGCGCTACGCGGAGCTGGTGCTCGCCGAGATCGGCGAAGGCACGGTCGACTTCGTCAAGAACTACGACGGCAAGTTCGAGGAGCCGGCGCTGCTGCCAGCGCGCTTGCCGTTTGGCCTTCTCAACGGAAGCTTTGGCATCCCCGTTGGTTTCTCCACGCGCATCCCATCGCACAACCTGAAGGAAGTGGCGGCCGCCGCGGCGCACGTCATCAAGCATCCGCGCGCGAAGATCGAGGACATCCTCGAGCTCCTGCCCGGGCCCGACTTCCCGGGCGGCGGGCAGGTCATCTCGCCGCCGGAGGAGATCAGGCAGGCGTACGAGACCGGCCGCGGCCCGCTCGTCCTGCGCTGCAAATGGGACCGCGAGAACCTCGCGCGCGGCCAGTGGCGCATCGTCGTGACCGAGCTCCCGCACGGCGTCTCCTGCCGCCAGGTGATGGAGGAGATCGAGGCGCTGGCGAATCCGAAGCCCGGCTTTGGCAAGAAGGAGGTCACGCAGGAGCAAAAGCGCTTGAAGCAGTTCATCCTCGACCAGGTCGAGTCGGTGCGCGACGAGAGCGACCGCAAATCCAAATTGCGCCTGGTCATCGAGCCTCGCTCTTCGCGCCAGAGCCCCGAGGAGATGATGGCGGCGCTGCTCGTGCATACGTCGCTCGAGAGCCGCTACGCGGTCAATCTGACGTGGCTTGGCCTCGACGGCCTGCCGGAGACCAAGGGCATCGTCGAGGTGCTCGGCGAATGGGGCGAGTTCCGCGTCGCCACCGTGCGCCGGCGCACGCAGTTGCGGCTCGATCGCGTGCAGGAGCGCATCGAGATCGTGCAGGGGCGGCTCCTCGCCTACGCCAAGATCGACGACATCATCAAGCTGATCCGCGCAGCCGAGGACCAGCCCTCGGCCAAGGAGGCGCTGCGCAAGAAATACAAGTTCACCGAGCGCCAGGCGGAGGACATCGTCAACCTGCGCCTGGGCCAGCTCACCAGGCTCGACGGCATCAAGCTGAACGATGAGCGCAAGACGCTCGAAGCGCAGCGCAAAGAGCTGAAAAGCTTGCTCGGCGACGACAAGGAGCTGAAGAAGCTCGTCGTGAAGGAGCTCGCCGAGGACGCGAAGAAGTACGGCGACGAGCGCCGCACTCTTATCAAAACCGCGGAGCGCGCGCAGGTCGAGCGCACGGTGGTCGAGGAGCCGCTGACGGTGATCCTCTCGCGCAAGGGCTGGATCCGCGCGCGGACCGGGCACAACATGGATCTGACATCCCTGACCTTCAAAGAGGGCGATGCGCTCGCCCAGACGCTCGAATGCAAGACGACCGATGCGGTGATCGTGCTCGCCGGGTCGGGGAAGACCTTCACCATCGCGGCCGCCGACATCCCGAGCGGGCGCGGCGATGGCGCGCCGGTCAACACGCTGGTGAACTCAGGGTCGGATGCCATCGTGTGGATGGCCACCGGCGATCCGAATCGCCGGCTGCTGATGAATAGCACCGCCGGGCTCGGGTTCCTCTGCAAGCTCGGCGATTTGGAATCCAAAACCCGGCAGGGCAAGGACTTCTTCGCCGTGAGCGCCGGCGCGCAGGCGCGGCCGCCGGCGAGCGGCGAGGGCAACATGGTCGCCGCGCTCTCTTCCGATGCGCGGCTACTCGTCTTCCCGCTGGAGGAGGTGCCGGTGCGGCCGAACGGCGGCGTGGGCGTGCAGCTCCTGGCCCTTCCCGAAAATATCCAATTGGCGGACGTCGCGTTCACCGATGGCAAATCACTGGTGGTCTCCGGCGTGAAGCGCAAGAACCGCGCGGTGGCGACGCTCGAGGCGAAGCCGCTTGCCGAGCACATGGGTAAGCGCGCGCAGCGCGGCAAGCTGTGCGACGTCGGCTTCAGGCCCGATCGTTTAGGTGATTGAGCAGCTCCGGGCGCTGCGGCCGCTCTGGGTCCCGGCGGGGATCCTGGTGGCGGCGGCGCTCCTGGTGTGGCTCGGCCGCCCGCTGCCGGCGACGCTCACGGGGCTGCGCACCGCCGGGCCCTATGCGGCGCTCGTTGCCGCGGCGGCGCTCGCCTGGGGCTTCAATCGCGGCCGCGCCTTCGTCATCGCGGCGTCGCTGCTCGGCGCCTTTGCCGCGTGGCAGGCCTGGCATACCAAGCCGGTGTACAGCGCGCTCGTCGTACTCGTGCCGATGAATGCGCTCCTCGTGCTTCTCTATCGCGAGCGCGGCGCGCGCTATCGCGCCTCGTATGCCTGGCTCGCGCTGCTCGCGGCGGAGGGCGTGCTCCTATGGTGGATCGGCCACTCGCCGGAGCGCGCGTCGCTCGAGTACTGGTGGCTGCGCTCGCCGCCGACGCCGTTCATCGGGCGGCTGCTCCTCGCCGCGGCGTTCGCCGGTGCCGTGTGGCGCGCGTGGCCGCAGTACAAGCCGGTGCCCATCGGCATCGCCGGCGCGATCGCCACCTTTTTCCTCGCCGCCGAATGGGCGGTGTCGCCGGGCGCCTATGCGCTCTTCATCGATGCGAGCGGCATCATGCTGGTCGTCGCGCTGCTGCAGGAATCGCATCAGCTCGCATTCCGCGACCAGCTCACGGGCCTCCCCGGCCGGCGCGCGCTCGATGAGCGGCTGCGCGGCGTCGGCAGCGGCTACGCCGTGGCGATGGTCGACGTCGATCACTTCAAGCAGTTCAACGACACGCATGGCCACGACGTCGGCGACCAGGTGCTGCGGCTCGTCGGCGGGCGACTCGCGGAAGTGCGCGACGGCGTCGCCTATCGCTACGGCGGCGAGGAGTTCTGCGTCCTGTTTCCCGGCAGCGACATCGGCGAGGCCGAGCGCGCGGTGGAAGCGATCCGGCGCTCGATCGAGCACTACCGCATGGCCGTGCGCGCCCCCGGCCGGCCGAAGCAGGCGGAGGAAGGCGCGAAGCGGCGCGGCCGCATTACCTCCCAAGGGCCGCCTGAGAAAGTGCTGTCGGTGACCGTCTCGATCGGCGTCAGCGCGCTTTCCGGTCGCCAGACGCCGCGCGAGGTGCTGAAAGCGGCGGACGAGGCGCTCTACCGGGCGAAGAAGGGCGGCCGCAACCGCGTCAGCCGCTAGGAATTCCGATCCAGGGTCGCAATTATTTTCCAAGCAGGGAGAGCCCCGGCAGGTCCAGATAATTGCGACCCTGGATCGGAATCATTTTGTGGGCTCAACCGGCTGATCCGGCGGCAGCCGCGACGGCGGGGGCAGGTGATCGCGGCGATGCGGCCCGGCGCCGGCGCCGACCGCCTTGCGCTTTTCCGGCGGCACGGGACGCGTGCCGCCCGCCGCGCCTTCGGCGCGGATGCGCTCCTTCTCCGCCGGCGCGGCCTGGTCCGGGGCGTTCTGCGTGTTCTGGCCGCTCGGCGCCTGCGGTTTCTCGTCGGCGGGGAAGGCGGTACTCGCGCCCGCAAGGAGCGCCACTACGAAAAGTGTGCGCATACCAATCTCCTCCCGGCACACGATGCAAGGCGCGTTCCGGGCACGCACTTTGCAAGATTCTCCGAGTACTTCCCTTTCACAACCGGAGGAAAAGCGTAATGCGTAAATTGTTCCCAGTAATGATTTCCGGCGTGCTCGCCGTGTCGTTCAGCCAGCTGGCAGCAGCGCAGGGCACCCAAGCCCAGGGCTCGGCCGGCGCGAACGTCGGCGCAGACGTCAAGACCGATAAGTCCGGCGCGGGCGTGAGCGCGGGCGCCAATACCGGCGCGAACGCGGGCGCGGGCGCGAGCACCGGCTCGAGCGACACCGCCTCGGGCAGCCGCGGCGCCACTGGCGCGGCGGGAGCGACCACCAGCGACACGACCAAGGCCGGCCCGACCGACAACCCGAACGTCTCGCGCGATGCGCAAGGGCGCACGCACGTGAACAAGGGCAAGCACAAGGGCGAGAAGAAGAACAAGAAAGGCGTGCAGGAGCAGTCGAGCACCAAGTCCGAGAAGGACACGACTGCGGCCGGCGCGACCGCTCAAGGCAGCGCGGGCACCAGCGCCGCGGGCGGCACCTCGAGTCCCTCGACCTCCGCGGGCGCGACTGCCAAAGGCAGCGCGAGCACGAGCGCGGCGGGCGGCACAAAGAGCGGGCGCGTGCCCGCTCTTTTCATTTGGAGATGCCGATGAAACGCACATTGCTGATCGCCGCGCTCGCAGTCGCCCTCCCGGCGGCGGCGCAGGTCACCATGCCGCCGAACAAGCAGCCGGTGCCGTCGCCTTCCGACCTACGCGGCGCGACCGGCGAAGACCGGCCGCAGGGCCAGGCGCGGGAGGCCCGCACGCCGAGCCCGAGCGACCTCGCCGCCGAGGGCGCGCAGCGCATCGACGGGGATCGCCGCACGAGCGAGATGCCAGCCAACGCCGCCGCGGGTGGCAGTGCCGCCGGGCAGCCGATCCCGCTGAATAACCGCGGCGAGCCGATCGCGCCGCGCTGAACTATGCTCGGGGCGTGCGCCCCGCTGAGATCACCGTTCCGGAGCACGAGGTCGAGCTCACCGCCGTGCGCGCGCAAGGCGCCGGCGGGCAGAATGTCAACAAGGTGTCGAACGCCGTTCACCTGCGCTTCGACATCAGCCGCTCGTCGCTGCCGCCGGACGTGAAGGAGCGCTTGCTTCGCCGCGGCGACCACCGCGTCTCGCGCACCGGCGTGGTCGTGATCAAGGCGCAGTCGCACCGCAGCCTCGAGATGAACCGAGCCGAAGCGCTGGCGCGTCTGAATGCGCTCGTCGCCGCCGCCGCGCACGTGCCTAAGCCCCGGCGGGCGACGCGTCCCACGCGCGCCTCGCAGCGCCGGCGCGTGGAGGCGAAACAGCAGCGCGGGCGGATCAAGGCACTTCGCAGGAAATCGGGGTCAGAGCCCGATTTCTAATAGGGCTCTGACCCCGATTTCGTCAGCGGACGCCGAGGAGCTCGACTTCGAAGAGCAGCGTCGCGTTCGGCGGGATCGCGCCGCCCGCGCCGCGCGCGCCGTAGCCGAGATCGGGCGGGATGGTGAGCTTCCTCTTGCCGCCGACCTTCATGCCGCTCACGCCTTCGTCCCAGCCGCGGATCACTTCGCCGCGCCCGAGCGAGAACACGAACGCGCGGCCGCGGTCCTTGCTGGAATCGAACTTGTTGCCGTTCATGAGCCAGCCCGTGTAATGCACGCTCACCTGCTGGCCGGCGGCTGCCTCGCTGCCGGTGCCCACAACTAAGTCCTCGATCGTGAGACCGCTCGGCGTTTTAATGGAGGCCATGGCATCCTGTCGCGCAAAAGAAGAAGTCTAAAGGAGCCGATGTGACGCCTGCTCGCGCGCTCGCAGACGTAATTGCCGCGGTAGAAGCCGAAGGCGAGCGCCTGCGCGCGGAGTTCTACGCGCCGCAGGGGCCGCGCGGCCGGCGCGGCAGCTGCCCGCTCGACCGCGAGATCGAGGAGCGCCTGCAGCGTGCGCTGCAGGCGCTGATTCCCGCGCGCTTCTGCGGCGAGGAATGCGCCGCCACCGCTGGCACGCGCGAGGGCTGGGTGTGGCTCGTCGATCCGCACGACGGCACCTTCGAATACATCGCCGGCCGCCGCGGCTCGGCGATCTCGGTCGCTCTGGTGCGAGATGGGACCCCGGTGCTCGGCGTGGTGCACGCTCCCGATCCCCCGGACCGCGGTCCCGACACGATCGCCTGGGCCGAAGGCGCCAAGCTCACGCGCAATGGGCAGCCGATCGCCGCTGATCTCGCGCGCAAGCGACTCGAGCCCGGCGCAATCGTCTGGGCGACGGCGTCGTCCGCGCTCAAGCCCGAGACCTGGTCGCGTGCCGTGGCGCCCGCGCGCTACGCCGCCCTGCCGAGCATTGCCTATCGCCTCGCGCGCGTCGCGGCAGGCGATGGCGTCGCCACGGTATCGATCCACGGCGTGAACGAGTACGACGTCGCCGCCGGCATGGCGCTCATCGCCGCCGCGGGTGGCACCACGCTCGATGCTCAGGCCGCGCGCGTAACGCTCGCCGGCAATTCGGAGCGGCGCATCGATGGCTGCTTCGCCGGCGCGCCGCAGGCCGCCTCGCAGCTCGCGCGCTACGACTGGAAGCTCCTCGACGCCGAGCCGCGGCGCGAGGCGCGCCTCACGCTCGGCTTCCCCCGCAAGGACGAGGGCCGGCTCGCGCGCGCGCAGGGCGTGCTGCTCGGCCAGGTGATCGGCGACAGCCTCGGCTCGCTCGTCGAATTCAAGCCGGCGGCCGAGATCGGCCAGCACTACCCCGACGGCGTGCGCGAGCTCGCCGACGGCGGCATCTACCACACCATCGCCGGCCAGCCGACCGATGACAGCGAGATGGCGCTGACGCTCGCGCGCGCCATCGTCCGGGAGAAGAAATACGACGGTCCGAAAGTCCTCGACGCCTATCGCGCCTGGCTCACCTCGCGTCCCGTCGACGTCGGCATGACCACCGAGCGCGGGCTCCTCGGCCTCGTGACGGGCGAGAGCGAGTCGAACGGCTCGCTCATGCGCTGCTCGCCGCTCGGCATCTGGGCGGCGGGCGACCCGGCGCGCGCCGCGCGCACCGCGCGCGACGAGTCGACCCTCACGCATGCCAATCCGAACTGCCTCGAGGCCTGCGCCGCCTATTGCGCGGCGATCGCCGCCGGCGTCGCCGGCGCGAGCCGCGCCGAGATGCTAGGGCGTCGCCCCCACCGACTTCTTCACCCACCAGGGCTGGGTGCTCCTTGCGCTGCAGAACGCGTTCTACTGCCTGCAGTCGCTCGAGTTCGAGCAGGCGCTCATCGAGACCGTCGCCCGCGGCGGCGACACCGATACCAACGCCGCGATCACCGGCGCGCTGCTCGGCGCCTGCCACGGCCGCGAGGCGATCCCGCCGCGCTGGCTCTATCCCGTACTCGCCTGCCGCCCGCTCGCAGAGGCGGGAGCGCTGCGCCCACGGCCGATGGAGTACTGGCCCGACGACATCCTCGAGCTCGCCGAAGCGCTACTGAATTCCGATCCAGGGTCGTAATTATTTCGGCACGTCAACCGCCAGGCGGCGATGATCGTTGTGCCGTCATGGCGAGACACGCGCGCCTCATCTTCCCCGGCGTAGCGCTGCACATCTACCAGCGCGGCAATGACCGCAAGGCCACGTTTCGCGAAGACAGCGATCGGCTGGTGTACCTCTCAAACTTGGCAGAGCTCTGCAAGCGCTGGGAGTGCGCGCTCCACGCGTATTGCCTCATGACGAACCACGTGCACCTGATGCTGACGCCGGCGCACGAGGAGGGACCTGCGTCTGTCATGCGTGACCTCGGGCGCCGCTACGTGCGCTACTTCAACGAGCGACATCGCCGCACCGGAAGCCTTTGGGAAGGTCGCTTCTACTCTTGCCTGCTGGATTCCGCCCGGTATGTCCTCGGCTGCCAGCGCTACATCGATCTCAATCCCGTGCGGGCCGGCGTGGTGGACTTGCCGGGTGCCTATCGATGGTCGAGTTACGCCGGCAACAGCGGTGCCCGAACCGATGCGCTGCTCAGCCCGCACACCGAATATCTCGCCATCTCGGCCGATGAAAGTAAGCGCTGCAGAGCCTATGCCGAGCTTTGCCGCGAAGCGGAAGCGCCTGAGTTCCTTGCTGCTGTCCGGGACGCGACCTTCGGCGGCCTGCCGCTTATCGGAGACGAGTTCAAGTCGCGCCTCCACGCGATGGGGGTACGCCTAGAACGGGCCAGGCCCGGTCCATGTTCGCAGCCGGCAAGCGCCAGCGAGCCGCCGAACCTAGAGCTGGCGATCTGAATTGCGACCCTGGATCGGAATTCGGTAACAGGTTGCAACAAACCCGGGCGATAGTTTTAACGCGCGCGGCGTAGAGTAGGCGCGCCACATGCGCCGCCCGCTCCTCTACGCACTGCCCCTCGTCCTCGCCGGCTGCGCCGGCACGCCGCGCCAGCCGTCGCTCGAGGCGATCGCCTGGCCGGACGACTCGCCGGCGCTGCAGCTCCAAGTGCTTAACCGCGTGAGCTGGGGCGCGAGCCGCTCCTCCGCCGCCGAGATCGCGCGGCTCGGCACCGGCGGCTGGCTCACGGCGCAGTTGCGGCCTTCGCCCGCGACGCTCCCGGCCGATATCCAAGCGCGCGTCGACGAGATGACCATTTCCCGGCGCTCGCTCGCCGACCTCGGCGCCGATCTGGAGAGTCGCCGCCGCGCGCTGCAGAAAGCGCCGGCGGATGAGCGCAAGGCCGAGCGCCAGGCGCTGAACGAGGACCTGCAGCGCCTCGCGCGCGAGGCGCAGACGCGCATGCTCTTGCGCGCGCTCTATTCGCCGAACCAGCTCGAGGAGCAGATGACCTGGTTCTGGATGAACCACTTCAGCGTGTTCCAGTTCAAGGGGCCGCTGCGCGCGCTGGTCGCCGACTACGAGGAGCGCGCCATCCGGCCGCAGGTGCTCGGCCGCTTCCGCGACCTCCTCGGCGCCACCGCGCGCCACCCGGCGATGCTCATCTACCTCGACAACGCGCGCAACAGCGCCGGGCGGCTGAATGAGAACTACGCGCGCGAGCTGATGGAGCTCCACACGCTCGGGGTGGATGGCGGCTACACGCAGGCGGACGTCGAGGCGCTCGCGCGCATCCTCACCGGCTGGAGCCTCGACCTCGCGAGCGGCGAGCTCGCGCGCTTTTATCCGCGGCGGCACGACTTCAGCACCAAGGTGTTTCTCGGCCGCACGGTCGCGGGCCAGGGGGCCAAGGAGCTCGACGTGGCGCTCGACATGCTCGCGCGCCACCCCGCAACCGCCCGCTTCGTGTCGCGCAAGCTCGCCATGTTCTTCGTCGCCGACGAGCCGAGCGATGCGCTGGTGGCGCGCATGGCGCAGTCGTTCCTGGATAGCGGCGGCGAGATCCCCGTCGTGCTGCGCACGATGTTCGCATCGCCCGAATTCGCGCTTTCGTCCCTGCGCCTCGTGCTCGACGAGCGGCCGCTGCCCGACGCGCAGCCCGTGATCGGCGCGCTCGCGCGCATGGGCGAGCCGCTCTACGCGCGCGCCACGCCCGACGGCTACCCGCTCACTCGCGCCGACTGGGCGAGCCCGGGCCAGCTCGCGACGCGCTTCGAGATCGCGCGCGCCATCGCCTACCGCGTGCCGGCGCGCATCTGGGACGCGCCGCTCGGGCAGCTAAGTCCTGCCACGCGCGAGACGCTCGCTCAGGCTTCTTCGCCGCAGGAGTGGAACCTCCTCGTGCTTTCCTCACCGGAGTTCATGGTCCGATGAATCGCCGTGCGTTTCTTGTTTCTCTCCCATTCCTCTACGCCGGGCGCCTCTTCGCGGCGCCCTCAGCCCCCGCGCGCTTCCTCCTCGTCTTCCTGCGCGGCGGCTACGACGCGGCGAACCTACTGGTGCCGGTCTCGTCGGCCTATTACTACGAGACGCGCCCGAACCTCGCGATACCGAAGGACGCGGCGCTCGCGATCGACGCCGATTGGGGCCTTCACCCGGCGCTCGGCGAATCGCTCCACCCCATATTTCTCCGGGGTGAAGCCGCGTTCGTTCCGTTCGCCGGCACCGAGGATCTCAGCCGCAGCCACTTCGAGACGCAGGACTCGATCGAGCTCGGCCAGGCGGCAGGCGCGCGCAGCTATGCAACGGGCTTCATGAACCGCCTCGCCGCCGAGCTCGGCGGCCGCGGCGCGATCTCGTTTACCAGTCAGCTTCCGGTCGCCTTCCGCGGAAGCGCGCAGATCGCGAATGTGGCGCTCAACATGCCCGCGAGCCCGCTCGGGTCCCAAGTGAGCGAAGGCTTCGCCGCGCGCGACGCGGTGATGCGCGACCTCGGCGACGAGATGGTCGCGGCGAGCCGCAACGCCGTCACCGCGCGCGCCTTCGAGACGCAGGCGCAACGCATCGCGCGGCTCATGCGCGGCGAGTATCGCCTGGGCTTCGTCGACGTCGGCGGCTGGGACACGCACGTCGGCGAAGGCGGCGCGCAGGGCTATCTCGCGACGCGCCTGGATGAGCTCGGCCGCGGCCTCGCGGCACTCGCCGCTGCGATGGGCGATGCGTGGCGCGACACGGTGGTGCTGGTGGTGAGCGAGTTCGGGCGCACCTTCCGCGAGAACGGCAACCGCGGCACCGATCACGGCCACGGCACGGTGTACTGGGCGCTCGGCGGCGGCCTGCGCGGCGGCCGCGTCGCGGGCGAGCAGCTGCGCGTCACGCGCGACACGCTTTTCCAGAACCGTGACTATCCCGTGCTGAACGAGTACCGCGCGCTCCTCGGCGGGCTCTTCGGGCGCGTCTATGGCCTCGATGGCGAGGCGCTCGCACGCATCTTCCCCGGCACCGCGCCGCAGGACTTCGCGCTCGTCTAGGAATTCCGATCCAGGGTCGTAATTCTTCGGCGCGTGACGCCGGCGATCGGCCAGGCCGCGATAATTACGACCCTGGCTCCGAATTCTGCGGTAGCGACCCATGATCCACGTCATCGCCGTCATCACCGCCAAGCCCGGCAAGCGCGAAGAGATCCTGACTGCTTTCCGCGCCAACGTACCCGCGGTGCGCGCGGAGAAGGGCTGTATCGAATATGGCGCGGCGATCGATGCCGAGAACGCGCCGCCGTTCCAGAAGAAATGGGGCCCGGACACGTTCCTCGCGATCGAAAAGTGGGAGAGCATGGACGCGCTCAAGGCGCACGGCGCGGCGCCGCACATGGCGGCTTACGCGGCGAAGACGCGCGAGCTCATCGCGAGCCGCGTGATCCACGTCCT
The DNA here is from genome assembly GCA_005883675.1 of Betaproteobacteria bacterium. GTDB lineage: Bacteria > Pseudomonadota > Gammaproteobacteria > Burkholderiales > SG8-39 > SCGC-AG-212-J23. The sequence goes on along the minus strand of VBCM01000218.1, from coordinate 5,824 downwards.
AACGCCGGCTTGAAAAACCGGTTTTGTAGTGCGCTCAGTGATTGACGCCGATCCCCGGAGTGCTACATTGAACTCGAGCCTGCAACGGCCGCCGCAGAGGAGTCGGCAGTCAGTGCAGTAGCGCAGTAGCAGTACGGAGGTCTCGGCCATTGTGGGATTCCCGGCCATCTGTCGGGATACCGGACCGGTGCGGGCTCAGAAGCGGCAGTTGCCGCGTAATGTAGCGAGGCGCCCAGCTAGGCGCCCGCCCGAGGTATCGGGCACCAGGGCCCCGTTCCGAGGAGCGGGGCCTTTTCATTTGCGGAATTCCGATCCAGGGTCGTAATTCATCGCGCGCCCCGGCGGCAGCGCCGTGCTGCGAACAATTACGACCCTGGATCGGAATTCCTAGAGCTGCCGGTAGGCGCTGCGGCACTCCGCGAGCTCTGCCGCCGTCTTCACGGCCTTCGCGCAGCGGCGCTGGAATTCCTCTTTGCGCTTCTGCTGTGTGGCGACCGCCGCGCGGCGCGCGGCTTCCCGCTCATCGACTTTCTTCTGGATGGTCTTCGGCTTGGGCGCGGGCGGCGCATCGTCGCCGCCGTAGGTGTAGCCCGCCACCAGCGTCGCCGCGAGTACCAGTGCCAGGGTGCCGACGACGGTGGAGGCTTGCATGCAGCGAGTGTTTCATCAAACGCGGGTGGCTCGCAGCGAAGTAGCTCACGCAGCTTCGGATTTCCGCGCGCGCACGCGGGACTAAATCACGGCGCTACACTCACCGGTCATGGACGACGCGGCGCTCGTGCTCTTTTCCGGCGGCCAGGACTCCACCGTGTGCCTCGCCTGGGCGCTTGGGCGCTACGCGCGCGTCGAGACCATCGGCTTCCACTATGGCCAGCGCCACGCGGTGGAGATGCAGTGCCGCACCAAGGTTCTCCACCATCTGAGAACTGAGTTCTCGCAGTGGGCGGGGAAGCTCGGCGCCGACACGGTGCTCGAGCTCGACGTCATCCGCGAGGTGAGCGAGAGCGCGCTCACGCGCGACGCCGAGATCACCATGGGCGCGAACAAGCTGCCCACGACCTTCGTGCCGGGGCGCAACCTCCTTTTCTTCACCACCGCCGCCGCGCTCGCCTATCGGCGCGGCATCAAGGTGCTGGTCGGCGGCATGTGCGAGACCGATTACTCGGGCTATCCCGACTGCCGCGACGACACCCTGAAGGCGCTGCAGGTGACGCTCAACCTGGGGTTGGAGCGCCGCTTCGTCATCGAGACGCCGCTCATGTGGATCGACAAGGCCGCGACCTGGCGCCTGGCGGAGGAGCTCGGCGGCAAGACACTCGTGCAGCTCATCATCGAGCACACCCATAGCTGCTACCGGGGCGATCGCACCGAGCGGCACGCCTGGGGCTACGGCTGCGGCGCCTGCCCGGCGTGCGAGCTCCGGGCGCGCGGCTATAAGCGCTTTCGCGAATCGGGGTCAGAGCCCTAATTCCCGGTACGAAACTTTCAACGCCCGGGCGATGGTTGCCATGGTCGTATCCGGCGGCGAGACGGGCGTCGACCGCGCGGCGCTCGATGTCGCCTGCGCGCTCGGCATCGCCTGCGGCGGCTGGTGCCCGCGCGGGCGCGTCGCCGAGGACGGCCGCATCCGCCGCCGCTATAGCCTCGACGAGACGCCGTCGGTGAATTACCTGCAGTGCACCGAGTGGAACGTGCGCGACGCGGACGGCACGCTGATCCTCACGCGCGGTCGGCTTTCCGGCGGCACGCTGCAGACGCTCGTCTATGCGCGCGAGCGCTACCACAAGCCCGCGCTGGTCCTGCAACTGCGCAACGACGGTCAGTGCCGGCGCCTGCGCGCCTGGCTGCGGCGTCACCGCATCCGCGTGCTGAACGTCGCCGGGCCGCGCGAGCGAAAGCGCCGTGGCATCTATGCCCAGGCGCGCCGCCTGCTGCGTGGCGCGCTGAGCTGACCACGCTCTTCGTTGTACGTTAATACCGGAAGCATGTCCGCCGTAGAAATCCACCCGTCGCTCATCCGCGCGTTGCAGTCCCGCGCGCGCCGCGAGCGCATCAGCGTGGATCGGCTCGTCAAACGGCTGATCGCTGATGGTCTTCAGGAGGTGGACGACTTCGAGGCGATCCAAGCCTATCGCCGCCGTCGCGGCCGCACGGTGCCGCTCGCCGACGTAAAGACGCACCTTGGCCTGGACCGTCCGGCTCGCCGGCGTCGCTGAAAAAACGCTGCTGAAGCTTGATCCGCCCATCGCGAGGCGGATCATGGTGACTGGCGGGAAAAATCAGGGTCAGAGCCCGATTTAAATAGGGCTCTGACCCCGATTCCTGATCTTACTTGTCGTCGCGGCGGATGCCGTCGGCGATGCCGTGGCCGCGCGTGATCGTATCGCCGTTGATGAAGATGTTGTCGATCACCGCGAGACCCACACCGTTCGGATCCTCGGTGCCCGGGGAGTCGGTGCCCTCATCGAAGATGATGGAGATGCTCTTGATCCGGCTGCCCGGCGGAACCGGCGGGAACTGGGCCGCCGCGGCAAAGCGCACCGTCGTCCACTGCGTCGGATCCTGCGTCGCTGGCATGCGCACACCAAGCGCGCAGTTGCCGACGAATGAGAAGGCCTCTTCGCCGCCCGGCGTGGTGTAGGTCACGTTGAAACGCGGCGCGCCGCCGCCGCAGTGCCCCCCGTTCCGATAGTCGAAGCCGAGCAGGAACGTCGCGCCGACCTGCATGCCCTTCACGCCGTGGATCTCGGCGCCGGCCGACGAGCAGTCCGCGGTCGGACCGTTCTTGGAGAGGAGCAGCCCGAGATGCGGGTCGCGCTTGTTCGGATTGGGCTCGAGATCCTGGGTGTTCAGCCCGCCGTTGTCCGGTAAGCCCATGCCGCCCAGCCACGCCGATGTCACGATGCGGCTCCCCGCCGGGTACGGTGCGCCGGTATCGAGCGTGCCGCAGTCGCCCGTCTTGCCGATGAAGACGAAGGGCTCCGCGGTCAGCTTGCCGTTGCCGTCGTCATCGTCCGCCAGCGCGAGCCCGGGCGCGGCGAGCGCCAGCACTGCCGTTGCTATGGAAAAAGAACGCCACATGGTCATCTCCCCGTTGAGTTGCTACTTGGAGCGGGTGAGCTTAGCGAAGGGAGGACAAACCGATCAATCGCGCCGACATTAAAGGTGTGCGTGTCCACACCATCGCGGCGCGATTTATTTCGTACTTAGTACGGAATATTCCGGAGCGCCGCCCAGACGCGCGGCGCGCTCGCCGGCATGTCGAGGTGATGGATGCCGTGCGGCCGCAGCGCATCGACCACCGCGTTCATCACCGAGGTCATCGCACCAGCGCAGCCCGCCTCGCCGCAGCCCTTGGCGCCGAGCGGGTTAGTGGTCGCTGGCACCGGGTGGCTCGCCCACTCGATCGCCGTTTTGATGTCTTCCGCGCGCGGCAGCGCATAGTCCATGAACGAGCCGGTGAGGAGCTGGCCTTCCTCGTCGTAGCGCGCGTTCTCCATCAGGCACTGGCCGATGCCCTGCACGACGCCGCCGTGCACCTGGCCTTCGACCGTCAGCGGGTTCACCACCGTGCCGAAGTCGTTCACCGAGCTGTAGCGCACGATCTCGACCTTGCCCGTCTCCGGGTCGATCTCCACCTCGCAGACGTGGCAGCCGTTCGGGAAGGCGGAGGGGATCACCTCCGTCACGTGCGTCGTGTCCAGCTTCCCCGGGTAGCGCCTCGCGAGCTCGATGAGCCCGATCGAGCGGTCGGTGCCCGCCACCACGTATCTGCCGCTCGAAAACTCGATGTCCGCCGCCGCCGCCTCGAGCGCGTCGGCTGCTAATTGTTTTCCTTTCTCTATCACCAGCTTCGAAACCTCGGCGATGGCCGCCCCGCTCATCATCATCGAGCGCGAGCCGCCGGTGCCGGCGCCGAACACGAGCTGGTCCGAGTCGCCTTGCACGAGTCGAATGTGCTCGAACGGGACGCCGAGCCGGGACGCCAGCGTCTGCGCGAAGCCGGCCGCGTGGCCCTGCCCGTAATCGAGCGTCCCGGTGACGAGCGTGATCTGCTTGTCGCCCTCGAAGCGCAGGCCGCCCATCTCCTTGTTCGGCGGCGCGGTGACTTCCAGATAGCTGCCGACGCCGATGCCGCGCAGCTTGCCGCGCTTCTTCGCCTCGCGTTTGCGCGCCTTGAAGCCGTCCCAGTCGGCGAGTTCGACCGCGCGGTCGAGCACCTTGGTGAACTCGCCGCTGTCGTAGGTCATCCCGGAGGCGGCCGCATACGGCATCTCGCTCGGGCGCACGTGGTTGCGCCGGCGCAGGCTCAGACGATCGATGCCCATCTCGCTCGCGGCGGCGTCGATCAGCCGTTCCATGTAGTAATTGCCCTCGGGGCGGCCGGCGCCGCGATAGGCGCTCACCATCATGGTGTTGGTGAACATGCACTTCGTCGAGACTTCGATCAGCGGCGTGCGATAGACGCCCATCGCGTTCTTGACGATGTTCATGGTCGACATGATCGGCGAGACCGCGCCGAGATAGGCGCCCATGTTGCCGTAGCCGGTGAAGCGCGCGGCGAGGAAATGGCCTTTCTCGTCGAGCGCCAGTTCGCCCACGAACGCGTGGTCGCGGCCGTGATGGTCGGCGAGGAAGCTCTCGAAACGATCGGCGGTCCATTTCACCGGGCGTCCGAGCGCGCGCGCCGCGTGCAGCGCGCACACGTATTCCGGATAGGGCGCGGCCTTCATGCCGAACGAGCCGCCGACGTTGCCGACGAGCACGTGCAACTTGTCGGCCGGCACGCCGAGAATGTCGGCGAGCGAGCCGCGCATGCCGAAAGCGCCCTGACAGCCGGTGTGGACCGTGAAGCGGCCCGAGCCCGGATCGAAGGCGGCGACCGCCGCGCGCGGCTCCATGGCGTTGACGACGATGCGGCTGTTGACGAGGTCGAGCTTGGTGACGTGCGCGGCCGCGGCGAACGCGGCCTTCACTTTGTCGGCGTCGCCGTAGTGATAATCGAGCGCGACGTTGCCGGGCGCGTCGGCGTAAAGCTCCGGCGCGCCTTCCTTCGCCGCTTCGCTCGCGCGCGTGACCGCCGGCAACGGATCGATCTCGACCTCGACCGCCTCCGCCGCGTCGCGCGCCTCACCGGGCGTCTCGGCCACCACGAAGGCGATGGGATCGCCGACGAAGCGCACCTTGTCGCTCGCGAGCGCCGGCCGCTTGGGCTTCTTCATGTCGGAGCCGTCGCGGTTCTTGAAACCGACGTTGCACTTGAGCGGGCCGTAGCCGGAAAGGTCGGCGCCGGTGTAGGCGGCGATGACGCCCGGCATCGCGCGCGCAGGCGCGAGGTCGATCTTGCGGATGACGCCGTGGGCGTGGCGGCTGCGTACGATCGCCGCATAGGCCTGGCCGGGCAGGTTCACGTCGTCGGTGTAGCGGCCTTCGCCGCGCACGAGCTTGGGATCTTCGGTGCGCGGCACCGGTTGGCCGATGCCGAATTTCTGCAATGACCAGTCGACGGACGTTTCGTTCATTTACGACTCCAATGATGTAGGGCGCATTAGCGGCCGATGGGCCGCGTAATGCGCCGCGAGGGCGTCGGCGCAATACGCTTCGCTATTGCGCCCTACAGGTGTTTGGAACCTACGCGGCGCCGCGCAGCCGCTCGGCCTCGGCCTGCTGGAGCACGAAGTCGTAACGCACGACGTTGAACGGCGTTGCGACGGTTTCGCCCGTGGGCGCGGCGCCCGGTGGCTTGCGCTCGAAATCGACGATCAGCTCCTTTTTCACGCCGTAGACCACGTCGGTTTCGATATAGGGATCGCCGTTGCGGAAG
>VBCM01000217.1 GCA_005883675.1 Betaproteobacteria bacterium | reverse complement strand
AGTCGCCGTTACGCCACAACCCGTTAAACAACTTCGTCATGCTTCTTTCCCGTGCGCGGGACTGCGCGCCGCGCGTTGCGCGAGACGGGAAGAATCGGGGCTTTTGGCCGTTCGTCCCGCCTCGTATTTCCCGGCGGGCGATCGGCCCGCGGGGTCAGTCGTCGCCGGCGAGCGGCGAGGCGGGAATAGTCAGTCGATCCGCGCCACGCGCCATCGCGCTCACCGAGCGTCGAGAGGCAATGTGCTTTGCGTAGCGGTTCATCGGTGCTGCGAATCCTGGGTGCGTGGATCGGGGTGCGCAGTATAGCCACAATTATGAAAAACCGGTGAAGAATGCGCCCGCGCGGTTGATGGGCGCCGCGGCGCACCGCACGATGCACGCGATGAAGCCGGGCATCGCGCTCAAGTTCTTCCTCGCCATCCTGCTTGCGGCCGCGGTCGCCGCCGCGGCGATGGCGGTCGCAGCGGCTCGACGAGCTCGCGGCGCGCCTGGCGACCGAGTATCGCCGCAGCGGCGATTGGCAATTCCTGCGCGACGATTACGCCAAGCTACGCGCGCTCGCGCTGCCGCCGCCGACCATTCCGCGACTTGCGCTGCTCGATGCCGCGGGCCGCACCGTGGTCGGCAACCCGGAGCTCGCCGCCGAAGGCGCCGTGAAGCCGATCGTGGTCGATGGTGGCACCGTGGGCTGGATCGCCCGCGCGCCGCTGCGCCGGCTCTCGGGCGCCGCCGATGTCAGCTTCCAGCAGAAGCAGCTGCGCGCGTCATGGCTGACTGCGGCGCTTGCGCTGGCGCTCGCCGCCGGCCTCGCCGTGGTGCTCGGCCGCGCCTTCGTCACCCCGGTGAAGCGCCTCGCGGACGCGACCCATCGGCTCGCGGCCGGCAACTACGCGACGCGCGTGCCGGTCGAGTCGCAGGACGAGCTCGGCCGCCTCGCCGCCGATTTCAACCGGCTTGCCGAGACGCTCGAGCGGAACGAGACGCTGCGCCGGCGCTTCATGGCGGACGTCTCGCACGAGCTGCGCACGCCGCTCGCCGTGCTCTCGGCGGAGCTCGAAGCGCTCGAGGACGGCGTGCGGCCGCTCACTCTGGAGTCGCTCGCCTCGCTCCGCGGCGAAGTGAATGCGCTCGGCAAGCTCGTCGGCGATCTCAACCAGCTCGCGCTCGCCGACGTGGGCGCGCTCGCCTACCGCAAGCAGACGGTCAACGTGGTGCCGCTCGTGCAGCAGGCGCTCGAGTCCTACCGCGAGCGCTTCGCCGAGCGGGATCTCGCCGTCGAGACCGCGCTCGCCGGCGACGCGCGCATCTTCGGCGACGCCGATCGCCTGGTGCAGCTCTTTCGCAACCTTCTCGAGAACTCGGCGCGCTATACCGATCCGGGCGGGCGCGTGCAGATCGCGCTGCGCCGCGAGGACGGCCGGGCGATCCTCGATTTCGACGATGCCGCGCCCGGCGTGCCGGCCGCGTCGCTGCCGCATCTCTTCGAGCGCTTCTACCGCGTCGACGCATCGCGCAGCCGCGCCAATGGCGGCGCCGGCCTCGGCCTCGCCATCTGCTCGAGCATCGCCGCGGCGCACGGCGGCGAGATAGCCGCCGCGCCCTCGCCGCTCGGCGGCCTGCGCGTGCGCGTCGCGCTGCCGCTTGCCACATGATCCTCATCGTCGAAGACGAGCCGAAGCTCGCGGCGCTCGAAGCCGACTACCTCAAGGCCGAGGGCTTCGAGACGCACACCATTGCCGACGGGCGCGAGGTGGTGCCCTGGGTGCGCGCGCAGGCACCGGACCTCATCCTGCTCGATCTCATGCTGCCCGGCCGCGACGGGCTTGATGTCTGCCGCGACCTGCGCACGTTCAGCGATGTCCCCGTCATCATGGTGACGGCGAAGGTGGAGGAGATCGACCGGCTCATCGGCCTCGACTTGGGCGCGGACGATTACGTCTGCAAGCCCTTCAGCGTGCGTGAGCTCGTGGCGCGCGTGCGTGCGATCCTGCGCCGGCGCCGCACGCCGTCCACCGCGCTCGTGCTCGACGAGGAGCGCCATGTCGCGGAGCTCGATGGACGGGCGCTCGATCTGACACCGGTGGAGTTTCGCCTGCTGCGCGCGCTCGCCTCCGCGCCGGGACGCGTCTTCGCGCGCGAGCGCCTGCTCGAGCGGCTCTACGAAGACCATCGCGTGGTGACCGACCGCACGGTAGACGCGCACGTCAAGAACCTGCGGCGCAAGCTCGAGGAAGTACGGCCGGGCGAAGAGCTCGTGCGCTCGATCTACGGCGTCGGCTACACGCTGGAGCTCTGATGCAAAAAGGGAGAATGCTCCTCGGCATCGTCGTCGTCGCGGCTCTGGCCGTCGGCGGCTATTACTACTGGCAATGGCGCATGGAGCCCTCGCCGGCCGCCGCCGCGGGCGCTACCAAGCGCGGGCCCGGCGGCCCGGGGGGCGGCGCGCCGCTGCGCACGCCGGTCGTTGCCGTGCCCGCGACACAGGGCGACGTCGACGTCATCGTCAACGGGCTTGGCACCGTGACGCCGCTGCGCACGGTGGCGGTGAAGACGCGCGTCGACGGCGAGCTCGTGCGCGTGCTGTTCGAGGAAGGCCAGCTGGTGAAGGAAGGCACGCTCCTCGCCGAGATCGATCCGCGAGCGTTCCAGGTGCAGCTCCAGCAGGCCGAGGGACAGCTCGCGCGCGACCGCGCGCTCCTCGAGAACGCGCGGCTCGACCTCGAGCGCTACAACACGCTCTTCCAGCAGGATTCGATCGCCAAGCAGCAGGTCGATACCCAGGCTTCGCTCGTGCGCCAGTACGAAGGCGCGATCCGCATGGACACGAGCCAGGTGGAGAACGCGCGGCTGCAGCTCGCCTATGCGCGCATCAGCGCGCCGGTCAGCGGCCGCCTCGGCCTGCGGCAGGTCGATCCCGGCAACATCGTGCACGCCGGCGACGCCAACGGCATCGTGGTCATCACGCAGCTCGAGCCGATCTCCGTGCTCTATACCATTCCGCAGGACCTGCTTCCCGCGATGATGAAGCGCCTGCAGTCAGGTGACGTCATCGCGGTGGAAGCCTGGGACCGCGAGCAGACGGCGAAGCTCGCCGACGGCGCGCTCGCCTCCGCCGACAACCAGGTCGATCCGCAGACCGGCACGGTGAAGCTGAAGGCGCGCTTCGCCAACTCGGACCACGCGCTCTTTCCCCAGCAGTTCGTCAACGTGCGCATGAAGCTCGACACGCTCCGGAACACGGTCATCGTGCCGGCGGCCGCCGTGCAGCGCGGCTCGCAGGGCATGTTCGTCTACGTCGTGCAGCCCGATCAGACCGTGGCGCTGCGCACCGTGAAGCTGGGACCGGCCGATGGCCAGCGCCAGTCGATCGCCGATGGTTTGAAGGCGGATGAAATGGTGGTCACCGACGGCACCGATCGCCTGCGGCCCGGCTCGCAGGTGGAAGTCGCTTCGGCGCGCCCAGAGATCAAACCCCCGGCGGGCGCGCCGGCGGGCAAAGGCGCTCGCCGTCGCGCCAAGGACAGCGGCGGATGAACCCGTCGCGGCTTTTCATCCTGCGGCCGGTGGCGACCTCGCTCCTCATGGTCGCGGTGCTCCTCGCCGGCTTCGTCGCCTACCGGCAGCTATCGATCTCTGCGCTGCCGCAGGTCGACTATCCGACGATCCAGGTGTTCACGTTTTACCCGGGCGCGAGCCCCGAGGTGATGGCCTCCTCCGTCACCGCACCGCTCGAGACGCAATTCGGGCAGATGCCGGGCCTGAAACAGATGCTCTCGACGAGCTCCGGCGGCGCCTCGGTGATCACGCTGCAGTTCGATCTCGCCGTGCCGATCGACGCCGCCGAGCAGGGCGTACAGGCGGCGATCAACGCCGGCTCCAACCTCTTGCCGCAGGACCTGCCGGCACCGCCGGTCTACAGCAAGGTGAACCCGGCGGATGCGCCGATTCTCACCTTGGGTCTTTCTTCGCGGACCATGTCGCTGCCCGATATCCAGAACCTGGCCGACACGCGGCTCGCGCAAAAACTGTCGCAGGTCGCGGGCGTCGGCCTGGTGACCCTCTCCGGCGGCCAGCGCCCCGCCGTGCGCGTGCAGGTGAATCCCAAGGCCCTCGCCGCCAACGGCCTCGGCCTCGAGGACGTGCGCACTGCGATCGCGGCGGCCAACGTAAAGCGCGCCAAAGGCAGCCTCGACGGTCCGAGCCGCGCCTACACCATCGACGCCAACGACCAGCTCTCTTCCGCCGCGCAGTACAAGAGCGTGGTCGTCGCCTATAAAAACGGCGCGCCGGTTTTCCTCTCCGACGTCGCCGACGTCGTCGACAGCGCGGAGAACGTGCGGCTCGCCGCCTGGATGAACGAAGTGCCGGCGGTGATTCTCAACATCCAGCGGCAGCCCGGCGCGAACGTCATCGAGGTCGTCGACCGCATCAAGCAGCAGCTGCCGCAGCTCCAGGCGGCGCTGCCGGCGGCGATCGACGTCGCGGTGCTCACCGACCGCACGGTCACCATCCGCGCGTCGGTGCACGATGTGCAGGTCGAGCTGCTCCTAGCGGTGGCGCTGGTGGTGACGGTCATCTTCGTTTTTCTGCGCAAGCTCCGCGCGACCATCATTCCGAGCGTGGCGGTGCCGCTCTCGCTGATTGGCACCTTCGGCGTCATGTACCTCGCCGGCTTCTCGATCAACAACCTCACGCTGATGGCGCTCGTCGTCGCCGCGGGCTTCGTGGTCGACGACGCCATCGTGGTGATCGAGAACATCACGCGCTACATCGAGGCGGGCGAGCCGCCGCTCGCGGCGGCGCTCAAGGGCTCGGAGCAGATCGGCTTCACCATCATTTCGCTCACCTTCTCGCTCATCGCGGTGCTGATCCCGCTCCTCTTCATGGGCGACGTCGTCGGGCGTCTCTTCCGCGAGTTCGCGGTGACGCTGGCGGTGGCGATCCTTATCTCGGCCGTGGTGTCGCTCACGCTCACGCCGATGATGTGCGCGCGGCTCCTGCGCCCCGAGCGCGAGGAGCGCGAATCGCGCTTTGCGCGCGCGGCGGGGCGGGCATTCGATGCCGTCATCGTCCGCTACGGCCGCGCGCTCGACTGGGTCCTCGACCGGCAGGCAGCGACGCTGCTCGTATGGGCCGCGGCCCTGCTCTTGACGGTGCTCCTCTATTTCGTCGTGCCCAAAGGTTTCTTCCCGGTGCAGGACACCGGCGTGATCCAGGGCATCACCGAGGCGCCGCAGTCGATTTCATTCCCGGCAATGGCCGAGCGCCAGCGCTCGCTCGCGCACGCCATCCTGCAGGATCCGGCGGTAGCGAGCCTCTCGTCCTTCATCGGAGTGGATGGCACCAACGTCACGCTGAATAGCGGCCGCATGCTCATCAATCTCAAGCCGCTCTCCGAGCGCGGGATTCATGCCGCCGACGTCATCCGCCGCCTGCAGCAGGCCGCCGCCCCGGTCACGGGCATCACGCTCTACATGCAGTCGGTGCAGGACCTCACCGTCGAGGATCGCGTGAGCCGCACGCAGTACCAGTACACGCTCTCCGCCGCGGACGGGAAGCTCCTCTCCGAATGGGTACCGCGGCTTGTCGAGCGGCTCTCGCAACTGCCGAGTCTCACCGACGTCGCCTCCGACCTGCAGGACCAGGGACTCCAGGCCTACGTCGACATCGACCGCGACAGCGCCGGGCGCCTCGGCATCACGCCGATGGCGATCGACACGGCGCTCTACAACGCCTTCGGCCAGCGGCTCATCTCGACCATCTTCACGCAGGCGACGCAGTACCGCGTGGTGCTCGAGGTGAAACCCGAGTTCCGCTTGACGCCGGATGCGCTGAAGGAGATCCGCGTCGCCTCCTCCTCCGGCCAACAGGTGCCGCTCGACGCCATCGCCCGCATCAGCACCGGCACCGCGCCGCTCTCGATCAGCCATCTCGGCCAGTTCCCCGCAGCGACCATCTCCTTCAACCTCGCGGCCGGCGCGTCGCTCGGCGGCGCGGTGGACGCCATCTCCGCTGTGGAGCGCGAGATTGGGCTGCCGGCCTCGGTACAGACCGATTTCCAGGGCGCGGCGGCGTCTTTCCGCGAATCGCTGGGGAGCACGCTGCTGCTCGTGCTCGCGGCGGTGGTGACGATGTACATCGTGCTCGGCGTGCTCTACGAGAGCTACATCCACCCGGTGACGATCCTCTCGACGCTGCCGACCGCCACCGTCGGCGCGCTCGCCGCGCTGCTCCTCGCGCGCCAGGACCTCGGCATCGTCGCGGTGATCGGCATCATCCTCCTCATCGGCATCGTCAAGAAGAACGCCATCATGATGATCGACTTCGCGCTCGACGCCGAGCGCCTCGAGGGAAAGCCGCCGCGCGAGGCGATCCACCAGGCGTCGCTGCTTCGCTTCCGGCCGATATTGATGACCACATTTGCCGCGCTCTTCGGCGCGCTGCCGCTGATGCTCGGCACGGGCGTCGGCTCGGAGCTGCGCCATCCGCTCGGCCTCACCATGGTCGGCGGCCTGATCGTCAGCCAGGTGCTCACGCTCTTCACCACGCCGGTGATCTACCTCTACTTCGATCGCTTCGCGCGCCGCTACCGGCGTCCGGCGCTGGCATGAACCTGTCCGCGCCGTTCGTCGCACGCCCGGTCGCGACCACCCTGCTCGCGATCGGCGTGGTGCTCGCCGGGGTAGTGGCGTTCACGCAGCTTCCCGTCTCGCCGCTGCCGCAGGTCGACTACCCGACGATCTCGGTGCAGGCGCAGCTACCGGGCGCCAATCCCGAGACCATGGCCTCCACCGTGGCGACGCCGCTGGAACGGGCCTTGGGCCGCATCGCGGGCGTGACAGAAATTACGTCGTCCTCCTCGCTTGGCTCGTCGCGCATCACGCTGCAGTTCGACTTGAGCCGCAACATCAACGACGCCGCCACCGAGGTGCAATCGGCGATCAACGCGGCGAGGAGCCAGCTGCCTTCGGGGATGCCGAACAACCCGACCTATCGCAAGGTGAACCCGGCCGATGCGCCGATCATGGTGCTGACGCTCA
>VBCM01000216.1 GCA_005883675.1 Betaproteobacteria bacterium | reverse complement strand
CACGGCGGCGCGCCCATGATGATGCTGCGCGGGCTCAATCTCACCGACGCGCAGCGCGACCAGGTATTCAGCATTTTCCACCAGCAGGCACCGGCGTTTCACGAGCAGATGAAACAGGTCCGCAGCGCGCGGCAGGCGCTCATGCAGCTCGCGGCAGCCGACAGCTTCGACGATGCACGCGCCCGCCAGGCGTCCGACGCCGAAGCCAAGGCGCTTTCCGGGCTCGCCCTGCTGCGCGCGCAAACCGTGCACCGCGTGCGCGAGATTCTGACGCCGGAGCAGCGCTCGCGTCTGGACGAGATGGCACAGCGCCACAGCCGCGGGTCGCGGTGAGGCGCATTGCGCTGCTGCTCGCGGCGCTCGCCCTCGCCGCAGCCGCGCATGCCCAGTCGCTCGGCGCACCGCCCGACTGGCTGCAGGACCTGAGCCTCACCAAGGCGCAGCAGGAAGCGGTATTCCAGATCTTCTACGAACAGGCGCCCGCGGTGCGCGCGCGCCTGCAGGCAGCGCGCGACGCGCACGAGGCGCTGGAGCTCCTCGCGGTCGATGCGCGTTTGCACAGCGAAAAGGCGCGCCAGCTCGAGCAAGCGCGCTCGCACGCGCTGGAAGATGTCTCGGCGTTGCGCGTTCGGGCCATGCTCGAGGTCTACCAGCTACTGACGCAGGAGCAGCGGGCGCAGATCGTGCGCCTGCACGGCAATGAATAAGCGCCAGCTCATCGCGCTCGCGGGCGGCGCGCTGCTCGCCGATCGTGCGTTCGCGCAGTTCGGGCGCCGCGGTCGCGGCGGCATGGATAGCGGCGGCATGGGGCCGGGCGCCGGACAAGGCAAGGCGGGCAAGCCCGAGCCCACGCCGGTGCTCGAGGTCACGCTGCACGAGCTGCAGGAAGACCTGAAGCTCGTCCCGGAGCAGCAGCCGCTCTTCGACGCTTATGCCGAGACCGTCCGCGGGCTCGCCAACGACGTGGTGCGCGAGCGCCAGCGGCAGAGCGCCGCCAAGGCGGCGAGCGTGAGCCTGCTCGAGCGCATCGATCGCAACGTCGACGCCCTGCGCAACCGGCTGACCGCGGTCGAAGACATCGCGCAGGCCGCGAAGGCGTTGTACGCGAGGCTCAACCCCGAGCAGCAGCGCGCTGCGGATCCGCGGCTCGCCACGCTGATGCTGCTGCCGCTCGCGCAGGAAAGTCCGATGAAGCCGCCCGCCTTTGAGAGGAAATCGCCATGAAGACATTCTTCGTTGCCGCTTCGCTCGCGCTCGCCGCATCAGCCGCGCACGCGAACGACGAGTCCGACCACTGGTTCAACGACGGGCTCGCCTGGTACCAGCATCCCTGCGGCATGCAGGCGTTCGTGAAGTACGGCAAGAGCGACGCGCCGGACGTGCGCCGCAATTACTACATCACGCAGCAGCACCCCGATATGTGCGCGAAGCTTTTCCCGTAGCAGCAAACAGGAGGCGACCCATGAGCCGCACCGAGCTCGTCAGCCTGATCCGCGGTTTCGACGCCGAGCGCGCGCCTCCAGGCCGCTCCGGTGCCGCGCGAGATGGACGAGGCCGTGTGCGAGCTCGGGCAGGCGCTGGAGACTCTGGGCCGGCAGCTCGCGTCGCGCGAGCGAGCGTAGCTAGAGGACGAACTCCTCGGCGACCATGCGGATCTCCGGCGCGTCGAGGTCCACGATCGTCTCCTCGTCCTTGCGCAGGGCGCCGATGAGCGGGCTGCCGAACGCGGCCTTCAGCTCATCCGCGCTCGCGAAGTAAAGCTCGAGCATGCTGTCGAAGCCCTGCTTCTTCTCGCCGGCGGTGGCAAAGCTGCCCACGATCTTCAGGATGCCCGAGTCCATCAGCATCTTGCTTTCGACCTTGGCATAGCCCTTGAGCGCCGCGTCTTTGTACTGCGCGGGCGGGAGCTCCTTCTTGCGGATCGAGGTGAGGATCACCTTGAGCTGCCCAATCGTCTTGAGCGCGGCGCCGGTTCGCTCGTAGAGCACCTTCTCCTCCGCGATCACGCTGAGCGCCTCCTTGCCGATGTCCATCTCGTGCGCGGCGCGCGCCTCGTTGATCGCCGGGTAGTAAAGCGCTGCCACACCGTGGAACAGCGGCTCGCCCGGCAGGATGTTGCTCTCCGCCACTACGGACGCGACGAGGTTGTTCGCCGTCTTGCGCAGCTCGCGATTGCGCTCGAGCCACTCCTGGCGGAATTCCGCCGGCAGCTTGTCGCCGCGCTTGACCATGCGGATGACCTTGAGCATTGGACAAATAGCATAACAGCTAACCGCGCCGTCTCTTTGCTTCAGTGACGTGCAAGCTCGGGACATTCCGGTGTTACCTGGGTAGTCGGGCGCCCATCTCTGACGGCGAAACGAGGCGCCGCCAACGAGAGGTCAACAGCGCGTTCGGGTGTGCGTGAGTCGTAAAATGGATCGCATGGCCGACATGCAAGAGCTGATCGAGAAGCCGCTCTCCAGCGAGGAGCTCGCCGTGCGCTATCGCGCGCTTTGCGACGATCCCTGCTTCGCCAACGTGCCGGGCAAGATAGAGCTCGACGTCTGGGGCCGCGTGCTCATGAGTCCGCCCAGCTCATACCACGGTCTCGTGCAAAGTCGTCTCGACCACAAGCTGCGCAGTGTCCTCGGTGGCGAGGTAATCACTGAGGCTCCGATCGTGACGCCGGCGGGTTTATTTCTGGCCGATCTTGCATGGCTTAGCCCCGCCTACATCAGCGCGCATGGTATTGAGTCGCCTTTGATGAGGGCGCCCGAGATATGCATCGAAGTGGTTTCGCCGTCGAATTCCGTGAAAGAACTGAACGAAAAAAGGCACGCGTATCTGGCAGTTGGCGCCGTAGAGGTTTGGATCGTCTACCCGCAGTCCAAGCGCTGCGAGTTCTACGGCCCACAGGGCGCGCTTCAGCGCTCGGCCTACGAGATCGACCTGAGCGATATCTTCCGCCCCTAGGACGGGGCTTTTCGCAGCGCACGCGGTGTAGTTCATTTCCGCCGCGATGATGGGTTATTCTTTCCGCCCGCTCGGCAGTGCCGGGCATCTTGTATGACCATGCGCGAAGTCACCATCACCGTGCGCGACGGCACGGAGATCGGCGCCGCCATTTACGCTCCCGAGGGCGGCGGCCGCTACCCGGCGCTGCTCGCCGCCTCGCCTTACCGCTACGACAACAACGTCCTGCCCGCCGGGCCGCAGTTCCTGTGGCGCGAGACCGGGCCGATCGACTTCTACGTCAGGCAGGGCTACGTCTACGTGCACATGGACGTGCGCGGCTCGGGAAGATCGGGCGGCGAGTTCGAGTTCCTCGGACCCAACGAGCAGCGCGATCTCTACGACGTGATCCAGTGGATCGCGCAGCAGCCGTGGTCGAGCGGCAAGGTCGGCGGGCTCGGCCAGTCGTACTTCTGCATGTCGCAATGGTGGATGGGGATCATGGCGCCGCCCGCGCTCGCCTGCCTCGGCGCCTACGACGGCTTGAACGATCCCTATCGTGCGTCCTGCTACCAGGGCGGCATTCCCGGCCAGTTCTTCCCCGGCTACTGGTGGAACCAGAACCGCATCATCAACCGCTTCCCCGCCAATGGCTCGCGGCCGCGCGTGCAGGAGACGGACCTCGACATGCTCGTCACCTCGCACCCGGCGTACGACGACTTCTGGCGCACGCGCTCGGCGTCCGAGCGCCTGCACGAGATCACGGTGCCGCTCTACTCGGTCGGCATCTGGGGCAAGGTCGACCTGCACACGCGCGGCAACATCGAAGGCTTCCGCCGCGCGAAGGGCCCGCGCAAATTGCAGATGCGCGGCCCGCCGAACGCCTGGGCGGCGAACGCCGAGTTCAACAGCGTCGAGCTGCACGAAACGGTGCTGCTGCCCTTCTACGACCGGTTCCTCAAAGCCAAGGACTCCGAGTGGGACAAGCGTCCGCTGGTCGAATACTTCGTGCGCGGCGCGAACGTCTTGCGCACTGCGGACACCTGGCCGCCCGCGGGCGTCCAGTACAAGACGTGGTACCTCGGTTCCCAGAAAAGCGGCAGCGTGACCTCGCTCAACGATGGCAGCATGGCGCCGGCACAGCCGTCGGGCACCGAAAGCACGTCGTACGCTTATCCCAATCCTGGCTGGGTGAGCGGTGTGGTGGGGTTCGGGCCGTCCGGGCCGCCCAACTTCGACCCGACGCGGCGTGTACTGACGTTCACTACCGCACCGCTGGAAAAGGATCTGGAGATCGCCGGCCCAATCAAGCTCGTTCTCTACGCATCATCCACGCAACGCGACACGGACTTCGTCATCAAGCTCTCCGAGCAATACCCGCTATCCGCGGAAGAACGGGCGAAGGGCATCAACCCCGCGTCTCAGGTCGTGACGAAGGGCTGGCTGCGCGGCTCGCATCGCGCGCTCGACGAAAGACATAGCACCGAGATGGAGCCGTATCACCTGCACACCCAGCCGGAGCCGCTCAAGCCGGGCGAGGTGTATCGCTTCGACATCAGCCTCGAGCCGAACGCCTTCCAGTTCAAGAAGGGCAACCGCATCCGCCTCGAGGTCGTGAACGGCGACTCGCCGATCACGGACGTGCTCTGGACGCATTACTACCAGCCGAACAAGATCGGCCAGGACACGCTGTATCACAGCGCCCGCTATCCCTCGGCGCTGGTGTTACCGGTCATGGAGTAGAGGAGACACATCGTGAAGCGTATCGGCGCACTGCTGCTCGCATCGCTCATTGCCGCCAGCGCCGCGGCACAGACAGTCAAGATCGGCGTGGTGAACACCTTCAGCGGCCCGAACGCGAGCTTCGGCGAGCTTGGCGACAAGGCGATGAAGCTCTACATGAAACTGCACGCGAACGAGCTGCCGGCCGGGGTGAAGCTCGAGCTCGTGACGCGCGACGACGGCGGGCCGAACCCCGACAAGGCGAAGCAGCTCGCGCAGGAGCTGATCGTGCGCGATAAGGTGAGCCTCGTCACCGGCGCGGTGTTCACGCCCAACGCGCTCGCCATTGCGCCGCTCGCCACTGAGGCGAAGATTCCGTTCCTGGTGATAAACGCGGGCACATCGGTGGTCACCACGCGCTCGCCTTACATCGTGCGCGATTCGTTCACGCTGTGGCAATCGAGCTATCCGCTCGGCCAATGGGCGGCGAAGAAATACAAGCGCGCCTATACGCTGGTGAGCGACTACGGCCCGGGCCACGACGCGGAAGCGGCGTTCACGGAGGCCTTCAAGGCCGCTGGCGGGCAATTGGTCGGCTCGGTGCGCGTGCCGCTGCAGAACCCGGACTTCGCACCCTATATGCAGCGCGTGAAGGACGCCAAGCCCGATGCGCTGATGGTTTTCATTCCCGCGGGCAAGACGGCAACTTCGGTGATGAAGACCTTTGCGGACCTCGGCCTCGCGAGCGCGGGCGTGCACCTCATCGGCCCGGGCGACATCACTACCGACGAGGAGCTGCCGAACATGGGCGACGTCGCGCTCGGCGTGATGACCGTCTTCCATTACTCGGCGGCGGCCGACCGGCCGGCGAATAAGCGCTTCGTGGAGGCGTGGAAGAAGGAATACGGCGCCAACAGCACGCCGAACTTCGCTGCGGTCGCCGCATGGGACGGGATGGCGATGATCTATACGGCGATCCGCGAACAGAAGGGCAAGCTCGATCCGGAGCGCACGCTCGACATCTTCAAGCACTGGAAAAATCCCGACAGCCCGCGTGGCCCGATCGCGATCGACCCGGAGACGCGCGACATCGTGCAGAACGAGTACCTGCGCGAAGTGCGCAAGGTGAACGGGCAGCTCGCCAACGTCGAGATCGAGACGGTGGCGCAGGCGCTGAAGGATCCGTGGAAGGAGCTGAAGAAAGGCAAATGACGCGCATCCGCACTACCCACGTCGGCAGCCTGCCGCGGCCGCACGACCTCCTCGACCAGATGAAGGCGCGGCTTGCCGGGCAGCCTTACAACCGCGAGCACTACGACGGCCGCGTGCGCCGCGCGGTCGCCGAGTGCGTGCGCCGCCAGGTCGACTGCGGCATCGACATCGTCGCCGACGGCGAGCAGTCGAAGCCCGGCTTCTTCACCTACGTCAAGGAACGCCTCGCCGGCTTCGAGCCGCGCCCCGGAAAGAAGGTGGCGTTCTTCGACGCCGAGCGGCAGGCGTTTCCCGAGTACTACAAGGACTACTTCGCTCGCGCCATGACCGGCGGTTCGATCGCCCCGGTCGTGCCGATGGTCTGCACCGGGCCCGTTAAGTACATCGGCGAGGAAGCGCTGCGCCGGGACATCGACAACCTGAAAGCGGCGATGGCCGCGAGCGGCGCGAAAGCGGCGTTCATGCCGTCGGTGGCGCCGAGCGGCGCGGGGACCAACGAGCACTACAAGAGCGACGAGGAGTTCTTCTTCGCCGTCGCCGACGCGATGCACCGCGAGTACCAGGCGATCGTCGATGCCGGCCTGTATCTGCAGATCGACGATCCGTTCACACGTCGAGTCGATCAACCACGCGCTGCGCGGCATTGCGGCCGAGAAGGTGCGCTTCCACACCTGCTACGGCATCAACGAGGGCCCGCGCGTGCACGATCCGGCGCTCGGCGTGGTGGCGCCCTACATGCTGCAGGTGAACGCTGGCGCCTATTCGTTCGAGGCGGCGAATGCCCGCCATGAGCACGAGTACCACTACTGGGAAGGCGCGAAGCTGCCCGAGGACAAGGTGCTCGTCCCCGGCGTCGTCACGCACGCAAGCAACATCGTCGAGCATCCGGAGCTCATCGCCGAGCGCCTGGCGCGCTTTGCGCGCATCGTCGGGCCGGACCGCGTCATCGCGAGCGCCGATTGCGGCTTCTCGTCGCAGGCGACGTACAAGCCCGAAGTGCATCCGACGGTGATCTGGGCCAAGTTCCAGGCGATGGCGGAAGGAGCGCGCCTCGCCAGCGCACAACTCGGGAGCCGCCAGTGACGAGATATGGCATCGGCCAGCCGGTCCGCCGCGTCGAGGACCAGCGCTTCCTCACCGGCCGCGCGCGCTACGTCGACGACATCCAGCTGCCGCACATGCTGCACGGCGCGGTGGTGATGTCGCCGCATGCGCATGCCCGGATCAAGGGTATCGACGCCAGCGCGGCGCAAGCGATGCCTGGCGTCCATCTGGTGCTCACGGGGGCTGATGCGCAGCGCGAGAAGCTCGGCGGCATCCCGCCGCTCTTCATGCCGGAGGACATGGGCGGACCGAAGGGCTATCGCACGTTCCGGCCGCTCCTCGAGCCGGCGAAGGCGCGCTACGTCGGCGATCGCATCGCCTTTGTCGTTGCCGACACGCCGGAGCTAGCGCGCATCGCTGCCGAGCGGATCGAAGTGGACTACGAGCCGCTGCCCGCGGTAGTGAACGTGGCGGATGCGGCGAAGGAGGGCGCGCCCAAGGTCTGGGACGACAACCAGATGGGCAACCTCGCGTTCCCGCTGATGATGGGTAACAAGGATGCGACCGACGCGGCATTCGCCAAGGCAAAGCACACCGTGTCCGTTCGCCTGTACAACAACCGCATTACCGCCAACACGATGGAGCCGCGCGCCTGTATCGGCGACTACAACGCGGCGGACGACGCCTACACGCTGCATACGAGCTCGCAGAACCCGCACGGCGTGCGCACCATCCTCTGCGGGCCGGTGTTCCACATGCCCGAGATCAAGCTGCGCGTCGTCTCGCCCGACGTCGGCGGCGGCTTCGGCATGAAGGGCGACATCTACCCGGAAGACGGGCTCGTGCTCTGGGCCTCGCGCAGGCTCGGCCGGCCGGTGAAGTGGGTGGCGACGCGCACCGAATCGCTCCTCGGCGACAACCACGGCCGCGACCAGCTCATCAGCGCCGAGATGGCGCTCGACGACAACGGCAAGATACTCGCCATCCGCGCGCAGGCTCTGCATGCCGTCGGCGCCTATGTCACGAACGCCGGCGTCGTGCCCGTGCTGTGCGCGCTGCGCAACATCCCGAACGTCTACGTGGTGCCCGCCATGCTCGTCGCCAGCAAAGCGACTTTCACGCACACGACGCCGCTCGGGCCGTATCGCGGCGCCGGCCGCCCGGAAGCGTCCTACGTGATCGAGCGGCTGATGGACGAGGCGGCGCGCAAGCTCAACATGGATCCGGTCGAGCTGCGCCGCCGCAACTACATCGCGCCGAGCGCCATGCCGTACAACACGACGGCGAACTGGACCGTCGGCGCGCCGGTCGGGTGGACCTACGACTCGGGCGATTTCGCCAAGCTGACCGATCGCGCCATCGAGTTGGCCGACTGGGGTGGCTTTCAGCAGAGAAAAAAGCAGTCGGAGGCCAATAGCCGCCTCCGTGGCCGCTCGCTCATTTACTACCTCGAGGACTCGGGCGTCTTCAACGAGCGCATGGAGGTCCGCTTCGACCCGAGCGGGATGGTCACCATCGTCGCCGGCACACATTCGCACGGCCAGGGGCATGCAACAACCTATGCGCAGCTCGCCTCCGACTGGCTCGGCGTGCCGTTCGAGAGCATCCGGCTCGTGCAAGGCGACACCGACGCGGTCTCCTTCGGCCGCGGCACATACGCGTCGAGAAGCGCGATGCTCGGCGGCTCGGCGCTGCGCGCCGCGAGCGACGCGATCATCGAGAAGGCGAAGCCGCTCGCCGCGCACCTCCTGGAAGCGGCCGCCGCGGATCTCGAGTTCAAGCAGGGCAAGTTCAACGTGGTCGGCACCGACCGCGGCATACCGCTGGTCGATGTCGCCAAGGCCTTTTACCGCCCCGTAGGACCGACGACCCGGTTCGGCGCCGGACTCGATGCCAGCGGCTCATCCAACGCGCCGCCGACCTTCCCGAATGGCTGTCACGTCTGCGAGCTCGAGATCGATCCCGAAACCGGCGAAGTCACGATCGACCGCTATGTCGTCGTCGACGACGTCGGGCGCGTCATCAACCCGCTGATCTGCCACGGCCAGATCGAAGGCGCGCTCGCGCAGGGCATCGGCCAGGCGCTGATGGAAAATGTGGCGTTCGATCCCGAGTCCGGGCAAATGCTGTCGGCGAGCTTCACCGACTACGCCCTCCCACGCGCGAGCGACCTGCCACTGCACTACGAGCTCGACTTCATCGACGTGCCGGCGAAGACCAATCCGCTCGGCGTGAAGGGCATCGGCGAGGCGGGCTGCGTCGGCGCGCCGCCCGCGGTGATGAACGCGATCCTCGATGCGCTGCGCCCCCGCGGCGTCACGCACCTCGACATGCCGGCGACGCCGAGGCGCGTGTGGGAAGCGCTGAATTCCGCACTAAGTACGAAATAACGTCAGCGTTAGCGCATGCGTAACACGAGCTTGCCGCGCAAGTGACGCGCTTCGCTCACGCGATGCGCCTCGGCG
>VBCM01000215.1 GCA_005883675.1 Betaproteobacteria bacterium | reverse complement strand
CGACGAAGACCTTGGCGAGGTCGACCAGCCGCCTGGCGACGCCGCCCTCCGACATGATGGCGCCGGCAAGCACGAAGAACGGGATGGTGAGAAGTGCGAACTTCGACATGCCGTCGGAGATCGCGATCATGACCGCCTCGAGCGGGATGTCGATCCACAGCGCGGTGACGAGCGTCGCGAGGCCCATGGCATAAGCCACCGGGATGCCGATGAACATGAACACAAGGAACGCGACCAGCAGAATGATGGCGTCCACTTCTATTCCGTCTGCGGCTGGTCGCGGAAGGTAAATGACGTCGCCGGCGGCTCACCCGGCCACAGGGTTGCGGGAATTCGGCGATGGTGTTCTGCCAGGTCGCCTGCACCAGGAGCACGCCCCACCTGATCATGAACAAGGCGATGATGCCCATGCCGACGTCGGCGACGCGCTGCATGCGGTCGCGGTTCGCATCGCTCAGCATGTTGAGCAGCGTGCTGACCGCGATATGCGCCTTGGCCCGGTAGGCGGCGCCGCCGCCGACGAAGGAGAACAGCACCATCAGCAGGATGCCCGCGGGCTCCGGCCAGCTTGCCGGTGATTCCATCCAGTAGCGCATGAAGACGCCGTACGGAATGATGATCGTCATGATCAGCATGGCGACCCCCGCAATGGCGATGCAGGCGATATACAGCCACTCCATCGCCTGCCGGTAAATTTTTCGCATCGTCAAAAAAAGGGCCGCATCAGCGGCCCGGCGTTCAGGAGTGAGAAAGAAACTATTTGGTATCCTGGATGCGCTTCAGCAGCCCGGCGTACTTCGCGCCGTACTTGTCGCGCACCGGCTGGGTGGCCGTGAAGAACGCCTGCTTGTCAGCCGGGACGAACTGCACGCCCTTCGCCTTCAGCTCTTCGGTCGCCTTGGCGGTCTTGTCGTCCCAGAGGCTCCGCTGCTCCATCTGCGCCTCGCGCGAGTATTTCTTGATCAACGCCTGGTCGTCCTTGGAGAGCTTGTCCCAGCTCACCTTCGAGAAGACGAACATCTCCGGAATGATCAGATGCCCGGTGAGGCTGTAGATCTTCGCCACCTGGTAGTGGTTCTGGGCCAGCACCGTGGGCTCGTTGTTCTCGGCGCCGTCGACCACGCCGGTCTGCATCGCCGAATAGAGCTCGTTGAAGCCCATGGCGACGCCGTTGCCGCCCATCGCGTTCATGGTCTCGACGAAGATCGGATTGCCCATCATGCGCACCTTCATGCCCTTCAGATCCGCGGGCTTGGTCACCGGCTTATTCGAGTACACGTTGCGCGTGCCGGCATCCATCCAGCCGAGCGCGATCAGCCGCGTACTCGGGTTGGTGCTGATCTTCTCCAGTAGCTCGTTGCCGATCGGCCCGTCGATCACCTTCCGCATGTGCGCCTCGTCGCGGAAGATGAACGGCATGTTGAACACGTTGAGCTCGTCGATCACCGGCCCGAGCGCGCCGACCGAGATGCGCGCGATCTGCAGCGCGCCGACCTGCGCCTGCTCGATCATCTCCTTCTCGCCGCCGAGCTGCATCTGCGGATACATCTGCAGCGTGAGACGCCCGTTGGTGGCCTTCTCGAGCTTGTGGCCCATTCGAACGACCGCCTCGACCGTGGGATAGCCGAGCGGGTGCACGTCCGAGGCCTTGATCACCATCTTCTGCTGCGCGAACGACGCCACTGGAGTGCACAGCACCGAGGCTAGGGCCGCGGTGCCGATGAAATGACGGCGAAGCATGGAATCCTCCTCTGGTAAGATTCGTCAGTCATCATACAACTGTCCAGGTCGCCGCAGTCAAGCGATGCGCATCCGTCCTCTCGCCACGGAGCACAAGCTGTCGCGCCGCCTCTTCGAGCAGCTCGCCGGGGAGATCCGGAGCGGCCGCCTCGCGCCGGGCGCACGCCTGCCTACCGAAGAGGCGCTGACGCGCGCGGCGCACGTATCGCGTACCGTGGTGCGCGAGGCGGTGGCGGCGCTACGCGCCGAAGGGCTCGTCATCACGCGCCAGGGCGTCGGCGCTTTCGTGTCGGCCGAGCCGCAGCGCGCGCCGTTTCGCATCGAGCCCGAGCGACTGGAGTCGCTTGACGAGATCCTCAACGTGATGGAGCTGCGCCTCGGCGTGGAGATCGAATCCGCCGGACTCGCGGCGGAGCGGGCGACGAAGGCGCAGGTCCGCGCAATTACCAATGCGTTGGAGGGAATCGAGCAAGCGACGCATGCTGGAGGCTCGGCGGTCGACGAGGACCTCGCCTTCCACCGCGCGATCGCCGAAGCGACCGGCAACGGCGAGTTTCCGCGCTTCCTCCAGTTCATCGGTCGCCACCTGATCCCGCGGCGTACCGTCAGCGGCCTGCCCGAGCGCATGGGCGGCCGCCGCAGCTATCTCGCGCTGATCCAGGAAGAGCACCGGCGCATCGCCGATGCGATTGCCGCCGGCGACCCGAAGGCGGCGCGCGACGCCATGCGCCGGCACCTGACGCGCTCGCTCGAGCGCTACCGCAAGCTCGCCGTCGAGCAGCAAAAGGTCGCTTGAAGATCCTGCTGACCCACTCGCCGGAGGCGCGCGAGCTCTATTACGGCGCTCGTGCGCTCGCCGCTCTGCGGGAGCTCGGCGACGTGAAGCTGCATGAGGGCGCGACGCCGCTCGAGGGCGAGGCACTCATCGCCGCCGCGGCCGATTGCGATTTGATCGTCTCGTACCGGCAGTCGGCGGCACCGGCCGCGCTCTTCCAGCGGCTGCCAAAGTTGATCGCCTTCCTGCGCTGCGCGATCGACATCCGCAACGTCGATGTCGCCGCCGCCAGCAAGGCGGGCGTGCTCGTCACGCAGGCAAGCGCCGGCTTCGTCACCGCGGTGGCCGAGATGGTGCTCGGCCTCCTCGTGGATCTCTCCCGCGGCATCACGCGCTCGACGATCGATTACCGTGCGGGGCGTGTGCCGCCAGCCCGCATGGGCAAAGAGCTCAAGGGCAGCACGCTCGGCGTCATCGGCTATGGTGCGATCGGCAAGGAGGTGGTGCGCATCGGAAGAGCGCTCGGCATGCGCGTGCTGGTCCATGATCCTTACCAGCCGGTCGAGCAGCTGCCGCTCGACGAGCTGCTCGCGCAAGCCGATTACGTTGTCCCGCTCGCCGTCGCGACGCCGCAGACCGAGAATCTGATCGGCGCCGCCGCGCTTGCCAAGATGAAGCGCAGCGCGTATCTGATCAACGTCTCGCGCGGCAACCTCGTCGACGAGCGGGCGCTCGAAGCGGCGCTCGACGAAGGCCGCATCGCCGGCTCTTACGCGGCCGGCGATCGAACACCAGTCGCTCGAGACCGTGGCGCAGGCCGCTGAGATAGCGAAGGGGCGAGCGCCCAAAGGCAGCGTGAACGCTGAACACTGGACGAGGAAGCCTAAAGCATGAAGACCGTACTCATCACCGGCGCGACGGGCGACGTCGGCACGCACTTGAGTCGCGAGCTCGCCGGCAAGTACAGGCTGCGGCTGTCGGACAAGCGGCCGCTCAAGCCGCCGAAGGGGCAGATGTTCGTGCGCGCGGATATCACGAAGATGGCCGACGCGCTGCGCATCACCAAGGGCGCGGACGCGGTGGTGCATCTCGGCGGCTACTCGGTCGAAGGCCCCTGGGAGGCGATCCTGCAGGCGAACATCATCGGCTGCTATCACGTCTTCGAGGCGGCGCGGCGCAACGGCGTGAAGCGCATCCTCTTTCCGACGAGCAATCACGCGGTCGGCTTCTATCGCCGCGATCAGACGATCGACCATCGCGTCTATCCGAAGCCCGACAGCCGCTATGGGGTTTCCAAGGTTTTTGGGGAAGCATTGGGCAGCCTGTACGCCGACAAGTACGGCATGGAGGTCTTCATGATCCGCATCGGCAACGTCAACCCCAAGCCGATCGACAAGCGGCGGCTCTCGCTCTGGTTCAGCCCGCGCGACCTCGCGCAGCTCGTGTCGATCGGCATCGACCATCCCGACATCAAGTTCGAGATCGTCTACGGCATCTCGGCGAACAAGCGCGCCTGGTACGACAACTCGAACGCCCATCGCCTCGGCTACCGGCCGCAGGATGACAGCGAGATCTACGCCGAGGAAGTGCTGGCGCGCGAGAAGCCGAGCGGCGACCCGATCGCCGAGACGCATCAGGGCGGCATCTTCTGCACGGCCGAGGAGGTGCCCAATCCGGCCGCGCCGAAGAAAGGCAAGCGCAAATGAGGCTGCGCGTTCCGAAAGGCTCGTGCGATACGCACATGCATTTCTACGACGAGAACCTGCCGGCGGCGCCCGGCACTTTCCTCCCGGGGACTTTCAGCGTCGAGGAGTACCGCGGGCTGCAGAAGCGGCTTGGCCTCGAGCGCGTCATCGTGGTGCAGCCGAACGCCTACGCCGACGACAACACGGTCACCGTGAACGCCATCCGCGCGCTTGGCAAATGCGCGAAAGGCGTGGCAGTAGTCAGGCCGGATGTGGAGGACGCGGAGCTCGACCGGCTCACCAAGGCGGGCATCTGCGCCGTGCGCATCATGACGCTCCATGGCGGCATGCTGGGTTTCGACGTAATGGATGCAGTCGTCTCGCGCGTGCATGCCTTTGGCTGGCACGCGAACATCCAGCTCGACGGCCGCGAGCTGCCGAAGTACGAGGCGCAGGTCAAGCGGCTGCCCGGCAAGTTCGTGATCGACCACACCGGCAAGTTCCTCGAGCCGGTAGCGCCGGACCATGCGGCGTTCAGGGCGTTGCTGCGCCTCGTGGACACCGGCCGCTGCTGGGTCAAGTTGTCAGCGCCCTACGAAACGTCGCAGACGGGCGCGCCGAAGTACGAGGACGTCGGCCGGCTGGCGAAGGCGCTCGTGAAGCACTCGTCCGAGCGCATGCTCTGGGCATCGAACTGGCCGCATCCATCAGCAAGGAAGCCGGCGCCGCCGAAGGACGAGGATCTGCTCGATCTGCTCGCCGACTGGGCGCCCGATCCGGCAGTGCAGAAGAAAATCCTGGCCGACAATCCGGCCGAGCTCTACGGCTTCTAATTCGGGGACGGAGCCCGAATTAATTCAGGGACGGAGCCCGAACCAGATCGGGCTACGTCCCCGAATTGCGAAGGAAACGATCTCGACGCGCGCGCGGCGCGAGCGCAGATAGTCGATCCACGGTGAGGTGTCGCCGGGCTTGAGCGGCGCGCGCTTGAGCTCGGCGTTGCGCGTCGTGCTCTGGATCGCGAGCACCGGTGCGCGCAAGCTATCGAAGGCGGCGTCCATCTGGCCGGCGTCCCAGCGCGTGATGCGCGGCCAGAGCGCGGGCCCGAACTCGGCGCTCGATTTCAGCGCGCGCGTGACGATCGCGTCGGCCTCGGCCGAGGGCCGGAAGAACATCTGGCGGAAGAGCATTTGCGCGAACGGCGCGTAGCCGAGCTTGTCGATGGTGGCGCGCGCCGCGGCTTCGGCGCCTTCCGGGTCGCGCGTGGCATTGCGGCTGCCGTCCACGAGCACGATGCCCGCCACCTTGTCGGGAATGAGGCGCGCCGCCTCGAGCACGACGCGGCAGCCCATGCTGTGGCCGATGAGTACCGAGCGCGCGAGCTCGAGGTTGTTGACGAGCGCCGCCACGTCGCCGCCGTAGTGCTCGATCGAGCACTCCGCCGGCCGCCCGGGCGTGCGGCCGTGCCCGCGCAGGTCGCAGGCGACGACCTCGTGCGTGCGCTGGAAATGCGTGAGCTGCGCGTGCCAATCCTCGTGCGTGCAGGCGAAGCCGTGCACGAGGACGAGCGCCGGCGCGCCGCGCCCCGCGCGCACGAAATGCATCTACTCCGCCTCGGCCTGCGGCTTGTGGGCGGCGGCGAGCTTCTGCTGTAGCTGCGGCGGCGCGGCCTCGTAATGGCTGAATTCCAGGCTGTAGGAGCCGTG
This sequence comes from Betaproteobacteria bacterium, assembly GCA_005883675.1. Classification (GTDB taxonomy): domain Bacteria; phylum Pseudomonadota; class Gammaproteobacteria; order Burkholderiales; family SG8-39; genus SCGC-AG-212-J23. Next base: position 11,575 of record VBCM01000215.1, on the reverse strand, counting down.
CCCCGCGGTAAGCGACTTGAGCCGTGCCGGGAAGTGCTCGAGCTCCGAGAGCGGCGCCTGCGCCGAGATCTGCACCGTGCCCGGCCGCGGCGAGTCCGAGCCCTTGATCTGCCCGCGGTGGCCGGAGAGCTCGCCGGCGATGTCGCCCATCCTGTCCTCCGGCACCACGATGTCGACGTTGACGATCGGCTCGAGCACGATCGGCCGCGCCTTGGCGAGCGCATCGAGAAATGCCTTGCGCCCCGCCGACATGAACGCCACGTCCTTCGAGTCGACCGGATGGCTCTTGCCGTCGTAGACGATCACGCGCACGTCCTGGATGGGGAAGCCGGCGACGAAGCCGCTGTCGAGGACGCTCCTCACGCCTTTTTCCACCGACGGGATGAACTGGTTCGGGATCGCGCCGCCCTTGACCGCGTCGACGAACTCGAAGCCCTTGCCGCGCGGCAGCGGCTCGACGCGCAGGTACACCTCGCCGAACTGGCCGGCGCCGCCGGTCTGCTTCTTGTGGCGGCTGTGGCCTTCGGCCTTGGCGGCGATCGTCTCGCGGAAGGCGATCGAGGGCGGCTTGGTATCGAGCTCGAGCTTGTACTGGCTCGACATCTTGGCGAGCACGGCCTTGAGGTGCATCTCGCCCAGGCCGCGCATCACCGTCTCGTTCGCCTGCGCGTTGTGCTCGATGCGAAAGCAAGCATCCTCGGCCACGATCTTGTGCAGCACGTCGGAGACCTTCTGCTCGTCGCCGCGCTTTTTCGGTTGCACCGCCAGGCCGAACACCGAGGTCGGCAGCTCGAGTGGCCGCGCGTGCACGTGCGCGTCCTCGGGCGAGTCGTGCAGGATGTGGTCGAACTGGATCTCATCGATCTTGGCGATGGCGCAGATGTCGCCCGGGATGGCCTCGTGCACCTCGGTCTGGGTCTTCCCGCGCAGCATGTATAGGTGGCCCGGCTTGATGGGCTTCCTCCCTTCGCCGATGTAGAGCTGCATGTTGGCGGTGAGCCGCCCCTGGTGCACGCGGAACACGGCGATGCGGCCGATGTAGGGGTCGATCTCGATCTTGAAGACGTGAGCGAGCGCGTGTCTTCCCGGATCGGGAAGCGGCGTGAGCTCCTTCGGCTCCCCGCCGCCGGCGGGGGTGCTGACATAGACGGGGGCATTGCCCTCGGTCGGATTGGGCAGCAGCTTGACGATGACTTCCAGCAGCTCTTGTACGCCGGCGCCGGTCCTGGCGGAGGTGAACAGCACCGGAATCAAGTGCCCCTCGCGCAGCGCGCGCTCGAGCGGCTCGTGCAACTCGTCGGGCGTCACCTCGCCTTTCTCGAGGTAGCGCTCCATCAGCTTCTCGTCGACCTCGACCACCTGGTCGATGAGCTGCCGGTGCGCTTCCGCCACCGAGGAGAAATCCGCGTCGCCGGCCGGGGCGAAGAAGCAGTCGGACACCTTGCTGCGATTGGCGGCCGGCAGGTTGAGCGGCAGGCATTCGCGGCCGAAGGTCTGCTGGATGCGCTCGAGCAGCTCCTCGCAATCGACGTTGTCGGCGTCGATCTTGTTCACGATGATCAGGCGATCGAGGTTGCGCTTCTGCGCCCATTGCATGAAGCGCCCGGTCATCATCTCGACGCCGTTCTGCGCGTTGATCACGATCGCCACGGTCTCCACCGCGGCGAGCGCGGGCAGCGCGTGGCCGAGGAAATCGGGGTAACCGGGCGTGTCGAGCAGGTGGACGCGCATCTCCTCGCCGTCCGCCTTCACCGGGAAAGTGGCGATGGCGAGCTTGAGCGAGTGCTGCAGCTCCTTCTCTAACGGGGTGTAGTCGCAGACGGTAGTGCCGCGCTCGACGCTGCCGGCGGCGGGAATCGCGCCCGCCTGCACGAGCAGCGCCTCGGCGAGGCTGGTCTTGCCGCTACCGGCCTGGCCGACGAGCGCAATCGTCCTGATGCGTTTGATGGAATTTGCCACGGGCTTGCCTCCTCGGCCTCTTTTATAGGCCGGAAAACGGCCTCAGATCAACCGGGGCTACAATGGCCCGCCGCGCTTACGCGGCTCGCGTAAAGTCCAGGCGTAATTGGCAAAGCCCGCAGTTCTGGTCACCGGCGGCCTCGGCTACATCGGCTCGCACGCTTGCGTCGCGCTCGCCGAGGCGGGCTACCGGCCGGTGATCGTCGACAACCTCGGCAACGCCAAGGCGTCGGTGCTGGAGCGCATTCGCGAGCTGACGCAAAGCGATATCAGCTTCCATCGCGCCGACGTGCGCGAGCGGCAGGCGCTCGGCGCCCTCCTCGCGCGCGAGCGCGTGCAGGCCGTGCTGCATTTCGCCGGCTGGAAGGCGGTCGGCGAGTCGGTCGAGAAGCCGGTCATGTACTACGAGAACAACGTCGGCGGCACGATCGCCCTGCTCGCCGCAATGGCCGAGCACGGCGTGCGCCGCCTGGTTTTCAGCTCGTCGGCGACGGTGTACGGCGAGCCCGAGCGCCTGCCGCTCACCGAAGACCATCCGCTGCGGCCGGTGAACCCGTACGCGAAGAACAAGCTCGTCATCGAGCACATCCTCGCCGATTGCGCGGTGGCGGACGCCGGCTTTCACTATGCCGCGCTACGCTACTTCAACCCGATCGGCGCGCATCCGAGCGCGCGCCTCGGCGAGGACCCGCGCGGCGTGCCGAACAACCTCTTGCCCTACGTCGCGCAGGTCGCGGTGGGACGGCGGCCGAGCCTGCGCGTGTGGGGCCGCGACTACGCGACGCCCGACGGCACGGGCGTGCGCGATTACATCCACGTGATGGACCTCGCGCAGGGGCACGTCGCCGCGCTCGCGTATCTGGAGCGCCGCGCGCGCTCGATCACCGCGAACCTCGGCACCGGCCGGGGCTATTCCGTGCTCGAGGTCGTAAGCGCGTTCGAGCGCGCGAGCGGAAAGTCGATCCCGCTCGAATTCCACCCGCGCCGCGCGGGCGACGTGGCGCAGTCCTACGCCGACGCCTCGTTCGCCGCGCGCGAGCTTGGCTGGCGCGCGCGCCTCGGGCTCGAGGCGATGTGCCGCGACGCGTGGCGCTGGCAGTCCGGCAACCCGGAAGGCTATCCGGACTGAGCGCTCAGCAGACTTTCGTCGGACAGGCTTCCTGCTGCTGCTGTTGCTGCTGCTGGAACTGCTGCGAGGTGGCCTGCTCGCTCTTCGTCTTGTGCGTCGCCGCCACCGCCGCGCCCAGCGCGACCGCGCCCGCCACGATGTACTTCATCTCCAATCCGCCCGCGGCGGCGGGCAGGAGCTTGAACGTCTTGTAGTCGACCTGCACGGTCTGATAGGGCCGCGAGCCCTGGAACTGCAGCCCGAAATTAAGCGACTGCTCTTTTGCGCTGCGCGCGTCGAGCGGAATCGCGACGAAGAACTTGGTCATCGGCGCGACCACTTCCTGCGAGAGCGCGGGTGCTGCGATCAACGTCGCCGCGGCGGCGGCGGCGCATGCTGCGACATGCCTGATACCCATCGACTGCCCCTCCTTCGTAAAGGCCGGGGGAGCGTAGCTGTCAATGTGCTACATGCTCTATCGACAAAAGGGCTAATGCACTGGTCCGCCGGGACTGTCGGCGCCGCGCGCCGCGCTACTTCTTCGCCTCCGGCTTCTTCTCGAGCAGGTCGGCGCGCGGCTTCAGCGTGTCTTCGAACTTGGACTTCGGTATCAGCAGCACGTAGTGCTGCAGCAGCTTCTCGCGCGCCGCACGCTCGCGCAGCTTCTTTAGGCGCTCGGCATCCGGCCCGTTCGTCTCGCCCGGCGGTGAGCCGGAAGAGCTAAAGCGCACATAGTAGTTGTCACCTTCGAGCCGGCCGACCTTGATGTTGTACGCCAGGCCGTCAAAGCTGTCGGCGGTGATGAGCGCCGGCTTGTCCAGGCCGGTGTCTTTCGCATCGTCGGGCGCGACATCGGCAAGCTCGAGCATCGAGAGCGAATAGGTGGCGGCATTGGCGCGCCCGCTGTCGAGCTTCTCGCCGGGCTTGAGATTCGCGAGCTTCCAGTCGGCATTGTCCGCCGCGCGCTCCAGGCGCCAGCCCTCGCCATTGGCGAGCCGCACCTCCATGCTCTTCACTTTCTCGACCTGGAAGGAGGTGCGGTCGACCCAGTCGGCGCTCTTCGCGCTCGCCTGCGCGAGCGGATCCGAAACGATGTACACCGTGCCTGCCGCGCCCGGCAGCGCGACGAAGCGGCCGTCGGCGGCGGCCTTGTCCGGGTTCTCGACCTCGCGCTTGAAATACTTCTTGCCGACGATCAACTTCGCCAGCGCCTTGCCGTCGGCGGCTCCAAGCTCGACCTGCGTGCCGCTCGCGTCGAGCGCGAGCCGCGCTCGGTCCTGCTCGCCGAGCGGCTCGCTCTGGCCGACCTTGAGCTCGATCAGCTTGACGACGAGCTCGCGCACCCTGGCGAGGTCGGCGGGGAAGCCGCGGCGCTCGGCGATCACCCAGCCATCGTCCTTGCGCTGCAGGGTAAGCGTCGCCTTCGGCTCCACGAGCTTGATCGCGGCGACATCCGCTGCCTTGAGATCCTTGAGCAGCGGCCGGCCGAGCGACGCCACGTTCTGCGGCCGCCGCGCGTTCTCCTGATAGCGATAGACGAGCGCGCCGCCGAACGCGATCGCCAGGCCCGCAAGCGCCACCAGGATCGGCATCAGCGCGATGTTCACCACCTTCGTCCAGAAGACGAGCGCCTCGGCGTCCTGGCGCAGGTTCTTGCGTACCTCTTTCAGCTCGAGCCGCGTCTCCGCCACGCGCTTCCTGAAGCGCTCGAGCTCCGCCTGCTGCTCGGGCGTGAGGATCTGGCCGCCCTTGGCGGCGCCCTGTGCCTTCTGCAGTTCCTGCAGCTTGGCGTTGGTCTTCTGCAGCTCGTCTTCCAGCGCCTGGATCTTGCCGAAGTACTGCTGCTGCGCCTGCGCCTCGAGCTCGCGCACGACGGTCAGCGGGCGGAACGCGGTGGCCCGGCTGCGCAGCGAGATGAGCTCGTCGCCGGCGGCGAACTGCTCGACCATGCCGAGCGCAAACGCCAGGTTGCCATTCGAAGGCACCACGATCTTGCGGCCGAACACTTCCTGCACGTCGACGGCCGCGCCATCGGCGAGCATGTCGACGTCCGCAACCAGGATCACCGAATTTTCCGCAGCGCTCTCGCGTAGCGCTGGCGTATTGGGCTGGGGTTTCTTGTCCACCGTGAGGCCGTCCGGGAAAGCGGTCTTGAACTTGCCGGTGAGGCGCACCGCGAGCGGCAGCGGCTTGCCGCCCGGCTTGAAGCTGCGCGTCGCCTGATCGCCGGACCTGGTCGCCTCCGCGTTATCGACCAGCATCGAGTTGGGCGAGCTGTGCACCAGGTCCGTCGCCTGCAGGCCCGCGACCGGCTTCAGCTCGAAGGCGCCGCCGAAGGCATAGAGCAGCGTCTCGATCGAGCCGGTGACGACATCGTCGCGCGAGAACGCCGTGCGGTTGAGCGACAGCACCGTGGGCGTGTAGCGCGCGCCGCCGCCCGAACCGAATACCACGTCGGAGATCACCTTGCCGGGCTCATAGCCGATTCCCCATGCTTTGAACAGCATCGGCAAATCGGAGCTCGACGGCATCGGCGGCATGCCGGGCATGGTCGGCATCTGGTCGAAGTAGGCGTAAGGATCGACGAATACGATGAGCTTGCCGCCGCGCAGCACGAACTGGTCGAGCGAGTACTCCTGTTCGGGCTGCATGTCGCGCGGATGGATGAGAAGCAGGACGTTGATGTCCTTATCGATCTCCTTCGCGCCGAGCGGTAGCTCCTTCACGTCGAACTCGCGCTTGAGCTCGGTGGCGAGCACCCAGGGCTCGGAGCTCTGGCGCGTATAGGGATTGAAGCGCTCGCCGAGCACCGGCAGCCCGGCCATCAGGCCGATCTTGGGCCGCTCGCTCGAGGCGGCGCGCGCGATCGCGCGGATGAAGTCGTATTCGAGCAGCCGCTCGCGCTGCGGCGCAATCGCCGCGAGCGTCTGCTTGCGCTCGAGCTGGCTCACGGCGGCGCCGAGATAGAACTGCTCACCGCTGACGAGCTGCTGCGATTCGATGCCGTCGAGCTGCGCCGCGTCCTCCTCCTCCGAATCGGGCCTCGGGTTGTAGCGCTCGATGACGAGATTCGCGCCGGCGACCGACTTGAATTCGCGCACCAGGTCTTCGACGCGCTGGGCGAAGCTGCGCAGCGGCACCGGCACGCTCTCGCCCTGGGAGATGTAGAGCTTCACCTTTACCGGCGCTTGCAGGTTGCGCAGGATCTTCTTCGTGCCCTCCGCGAGCGTGTAGAGCTTGCCCTCGGTCAGGTCGACGCGCGCCGGCACGCGCGTAATGAGGTAGTTGAACGCGACGAGCACCAGGGCCAGGGCGACCAGGCCGACGGCCGAATAGACGAGGTGGTCGTATTTCTTCTGCATGTCAGCCTGCTCGGTGCCCGCGGATGATGACGCCAGTCGCGAAAAGCGCGTAGCCGATGACCGAGAGGAAGAACACGAGGTCGCGCGTGTCGATCACGCCGCGCTGGAAGCCATCGAAGTGCGTTACCACCGAGAACGCCGCCACCGTGTCGACCACCGCCGGGCTCGCCCAGCGCGTCAGGAGGTCGGTCACCGGGTTGAAGCCGGCGAGGATGAAGAATAGGCAAATGACCACCGACAGGATGAACGCGATCACCTGGTTGCGCGTCATCGCCGAGGTCATGCAGGTGATGGCGAGATACGCGCCGGCGAGGAAGAAGCTGCCGAGGTAACCGGCCAGGATGACGCCGTTGTCCGGCTCGCCCAGCAGGTTCACGGTGATCACCGCCGGGAACGTGAGCGCGAGCGCCACCCCGAGGAAAATCCAGCTGGCGAGGAACTTGGCGACGATCGCCTGCCACGTCGCGACCGGCATGGTGAGGAGCAGCTCCATCGTGCCGGAGCGGCGCTCTTCGGCCCACACGCGCATGCCGACCGCCGGCACGAGCACGAGGTAGAGCCACGGATGCCAGCCGAAGAAGCTCGCGAGGCTCGCCTCGCCGCGCTCGAAGAAGCTGCCGGCGGTGAAGGTGAAGAATCCCGTCAGCAAGAGAAAGATGACCAGGAACACATAAGCCACCGGGCTCGTGAAATAGGCGACGAGCTCGCGCTTGACGATCGTCCAGATGATCTTCATGGTTTTGCCCCCCTGATAAGGGGGGAAGCGAGCGGATTTTGCGAGCGGGGGGTTTTTCTTTTAGGGAGTCGAAACCCCCCGGCGGTTCGCGCCACCCCCCTTATCAGGGGGGCGATAAAAGCGATGGCGCTCATTTCTTCACCGTATCCGGGAGAGTAATTCTTCGAAAAACCTCGTCGAGCTCGCCGCGCTCGCTGTACATGCCCTCGACCTTCCAGCCGTGCACGTTGACGAGCTCGACCACTTCCTGCGCGAGCTGTGCCGCCTGGGACTTGTCGCGCGGATAGATGCGGAAAGCGCCATCCAGTTTCTCCACGCGCCCGAGCGTCTCGAGGCGCTCCGCGGTCGCGCCGCGCGCCTGCAGCGTCACGGCGCCGGCGCGCTCGGACATGCTGCGCAGCTCCTCCGGCGTGCCGTTCGCCACGATCTTGCCGCGATCGATGATGATGGCGCGCGTGCAGGCGGCATCCACTTCCTCGAGGATGTGCGTCGAGAACACGATGGCTTTGTTCGCGCCGAGCTCGCGGATGAGATTGCGCACCTCGTGCTTCTGGTTGGGATCGAGGCCGTCGGTCGGCTCGTCCATGATGAGGACCTGCGGATCGTGCAGCAGCGCCTGCGCGAGGCAGGTGCGGTGCTTGTAGCCCTTGGAGAGCGTGTCGATCGACTGGTGCAGCACCGAGTCGAGGAAGCACAGTTCGATCACGTGCTGCACCGCTTTCTTGCGCGCCTTGCCCCCGAGACCCCGGAGTTCCGCCGCGAACTTGAGGAAGCCCGCTACCGTCATGTCGGGGTAGGAGGCGGCGTTCTCCGGCAGGTAACCGATCAGGCGCTTCGTCTCGATCGGCGATTCGGCGACGTCGTAGCCGCCGACGCTGATGCGCCCCGAGGTGGGCGGCATGAAGCCCGTGATCATGCGCATGGTGGTGGACTTGCCGGCGCCGTTCGGTCCGAGGAAGCCGAGCACCTCGCCGCGCTCCACGGTGAACGAAATGGCGTCGACCGCGCGCTTCGGGCCGAAGCTCTTCACCAGATTTTCGATCTTGATCATGGATAATTACGGCCCCGGCCCCGAATTCCGGGGCGCGATTCTCGCACAAGCCAAGGGACCAAAACCATGCAGGCGTTAAGAAAATCGCTGGCGCTCGCCTTAAGCGCGAGCGCGTTCGTCGCGTTCTGCGCGTACGCGCAGAAGTATCCGGCGAAGCCGGTGCAGATCATCGTGCCGTTCGCGCCGGGCGGCGGCTCGGACTTCATCGCGCGCTTCACCGCGCAGCGGCTCACCGACGCGCTCGGCTCGCAGGTCATCGTCGAGAACCGCCCGGGCGCGGGCGGGCTCCTCGGCATCGAGCAGGGCGTGAAGGCGAAGCCCGATGGCTACACGCTGACGCTGATCGCATCGAGCTATACGGTGAACGCGGCGCTCTATCCGCTGAAGTACGACCCGATGGCGGACATCACGCCGGTGGTGCAGATCTCGCAAGGTCCTATGATCGTGGTGGCGAATCCCAAGTTCCCCGGGAAGACGATCCAGGAGCTCATCAACCTCGCCAAGCAGAAGCCCGGCACGATCAACTTCGCCTCGGCCGGGCAGGGCAGCATCACCCACATGGTGGTGGAATTCTTCCAGTACCGCGCCGGCGTGAAGATGAACCACGTGCCTTACAAAGGCACGGGCCCGGCGCTCACCGACACCATCTCGGGCCAGACTGACATCTTCTTCAGCAGCACCGCGACCGCGCTGCCGCACGTGAAATCCGGGCGGCTGCGGGCCATCGCGGTGACGAGCACGAAGCGCCTGCCGGCCGAGCCCGAGGTGCCGACGATCGCCGAGTCCGGCGTGCCGGGCTTCGATGTCATCCTGTGGCACGGGCTGATCGCACCGAAAGGCGTGCCGGCGCCGATCGTCGAGCGCATCAATGCCGAAGTGAACAAGATGCTGCAGATCCCGGAGACTGCGAAGCAGCTCGAGACCGACGGCGTCGCGCCGGCGGGCGGTGACGCGCAGCGCTTCGGCGAGCAGATCAAGAAGGAAATCGCGCTCTGGAAGGACGTCGTCGCCAAGACCGGCGTCAAGGTCCAGTAAAGGACTGTCAGCGGCCCGCGCTCTGCATGGCACGCGTGCGCTGCCAGGCCGGCAGCTCGGCGAGCATCTCGCCCCAGCGGCGGATCTCGCCATAGCCTTCCAGCGGCAACTGCGCCGGCTCGGCCATGGTGAGATCCGCGCCGATCGCAAAATCGGCGATCGTCAGGCGGTCGCAGCAAACGTAAGTGCGGCCGCGCAGGTGCACGTTCAGCACTTTGGCCGCGCGGTGGAATCGCTGCAGCCCCTTTTCCACCTCCACCGGATCCGGTGCGCCGCCGCCGAAGAATCGCTTTATCGCCCGCTCGTAGACCAGGATCGCGCATGCCGGGTCCCAGGTGGTCGATTCCCAGAATTGCCAGCGCGCGATATCGGCGCGGCCGCGCTCGTCCGCCGGCAGCAGGCCGCTCCCGGGCTTCTTCGTCGCGAGGTACTGGATGATGGCGTTCGATTCCCACAGCTTGAAGTCGCCGTCCTCCAGCGTCGGCATGCGTTGATTGGGGTTGAGCGCCGCATAGGCCGCGGACTTCTGCTCGCCTTTCGTGAGATCGCACAGCGCGAGCTGGTAGTCGATGCCGAGATGGTGCGCGACGGCGAGCACCTTGAAGGCACGCGGGCTCGGCGGAAAGACATGCAGTCTCATGGGTCGGCCTTCCGCTACTCTACCGTCTCCAGTTGAGAGCCGCGACGCAATCCGCGGATGTCATCGTGATCGGCGCCGGCGCCGCCGGCCTGGCGGCGGCGCACGAGCTCACGCGCGCGGGCCGCTCGGTACTCGTGCTCGAGGCCCGTGATCGCGTCGGCGGCCGCTGCTGGACGCGCCGCATGCCCGGCCTCGAGATCCCCGTCGAGCTCGGCGCCGAGTTCATCCACGGCGAAGCGCAGGTCACGCATGCGCTCCTCAAGAAGGCGGGACTCACCGCGGTCGATTCCGTGCGCGAGCAGCGCTCTCTCGAGAACGGCCGGCTGCGGCGAGTCAACGCGTTCATCGAGGCGCAAAAGGCCATGCGTCCTGCTGCAAGCCTCGAGCGCGACGTTTCGTTCGACGCGTTTCTTGCGCGTCAGCGGCTCCCGGCGAAGACCAAGTCCTTCGCGCGCATGATGGTGCAGGGCTTCGACGCCGCCGATCCGCGGCGCGTCAGCGCGATGTCGATCGCCGAGGAATGGGGCGGCGGCGAGCTCGGCGCATCGCAGCCGCGCCCGCAGGGCGGCTACGGCGCGCTCTTCGACTGGCTGGCGAACGCGATCATGGCGCGCGGCGCACGCTTGCGGCTCGGCGCCCTGGTCACCAAGGTGCAATGGAGAACGGGCGCGGTCAGCGTGAGCGGCAAATTCCTGGGCGATCCCTTCAGTGCGCAAGCGACACGTGCGATCGTCACGCTGCCGCTTGGCGTCCTGCAGAGAGGACCGCTGCGTTTCCCGCAAAAACGGCGCGCACTCGCGAAGCTCGCCGAGGGACCGGTGATCCGCGTTGCCATGCGCTTTCACCGCGCGTTCTGGGAAAAGCGCGCCCCCGGCGCGGCGTTCTTTCATGCGCCGCAGGCGCCCTTTCCGACGTTCTGGACGCCGCTGCCCATGCACGCGCCGCTCCTCACGGCGTGGGCGGGCGGCCCGAAGGCGGCACGGCTCACGGGGTCGTCCACCCGCAAGCTCATCGATGCCGCGCTCGCCTCGGTCGAGTCGATGTTCGGCAAAGGCCCGCGCGCCCTGCTCGCCGCGGCATACGTGCAGGACTGGATGCACGATGCTTATTCGCGCGGCGGCTACAGCTATGTGCTCGTCGGCGGCATGGGCGCGCGCGAAGAGCTGGCGGCGCCGCTCGATGAAACGGTGTTCTTTGCAGGCGAGGCGACCGATAGCGAGGAAGCCGGCACCGTCGCCGGAGCGCTGCGCAGCGGCATGCGCGCCGCGCGCGAAGCCCTCGGCTAGGCGGCGGCGCGCTCGGCGCGCTTCCTCTCGTGCTCCTCGAGGAAACGCTTGCGCAGGCGAATGGAGCGCGGCGTGATCTCGGCGAGCTCGTCGTCGCCGATGAATTCCACCGCGTATTCGAGGGTGAGCTCGATCGGCGGCGTGAGGTCGATCGCCTCATCCTTGCCCGAGGCGCGGATATTGGTGAGCTGCTTGGTCTTGATCGGGTTCACCACCAGGTCGTTGTCGCGCGTGTGGATGCCGACGATCATGCCTTCGTACACCGGGTCGCCGGGGCTGACGAACATGCGGCCGCGCTCCTGCAGCTTCCACAGCGCATAGGCGACGGCGACGCCGTCGTCCTGCGACACCAGCACGCCGTTGCGGTGCTCTTCGAGCTCGCCCTTGGCGGGCCCGTA
>VBCM01000019.1:6203-13058 GCA_005883675.1 Betaproteobacteria bacterium | reverse complement strand
TCTCGGAAGTGGAGATCATCTGGATGTTGATGCCTTCCTCCGCGAGCGTGCGGAACATCTGCGCGGCGATGCCCGCGTGCGAGCGCATGCCGAGACCGACGATCGACACCTTGGCGATTTTCTCGTCGCCGGTGATGTCGCGGCACTTGATGTGCGGCTGCACCTGGCTCTTCAGGATCTTGACCGCGCGCGCGTAGTCGTTGCGATGCACGGTGAAGGTCATGTCGGTCATGCCGTCGTGGCCGACGTTCTGCACGATCACATCGACGTCGATGTTCGCGTCCGCGATCGGCCCGAGGATCGCGTAGGCGATGCCGGGCCGGTCGGGCACGTCGTGCACAGTGATCTTCGCTTCGTCGCGGTTGAAGGCGACGCCGGAAATGACTGCCTTTTCCATCGCCATATGCGGATCTTCCTCGAATGTGATGAGCGTGCCCGAGCGGCCTTCCTCCTCGACCGGCACCGCCGGGTCGGTGAGGCTCGAGAGCACGCGCGTGGGCACCTTGTACTTGCCGGCAAACTCCACCGAGCGGATCTGCAGCACCTTCGAACCGGCGCCCGCCATCTCCAGCATTTCCTCGAAGCTGATGGTGCGCAGGCGCCGCGCTTCCGGCACGATGCGCGGATCGGTGGTGTAGACGCCGTCGACGTCGGTGAAGATCTGGCACTCGTCGGCCTGCAGCGCCGCGGCGAGCGCCACTGCGGAAGTGTCGGAGCCGCCCCGCCCGAGCGTGGTGACGTTGCCCTCGCCGTCCACGCCCTGGTAGCCGGCGACAACCACCACGCGCCCCTCGGCGAGATCGCGGCGGATCGCGCTCTCCTCGATCGAGGTGATGCGCGCCTTGTTGTACGCCGAGTTGGTGAGGATCTTCACCTGCCAGCCGCTGTAGCTCCTCGCCTTGACGCCGAGCTCGAGCAGCGCCATCGCCAGCAGGCCGATCGTGACCTGCTCGCCGGTCGAGGCGATCACATCGAGCTCGCGCGGGTCCGGGTTCGGCTGGATCTCCTTGGCGAGCGCGATCAGCCGGTTGGTCTCGCCCGCCATCGCGGAAGGCACGACGACCATATCGTGTCCCGCCCCGCGCCACTTGGCGACGCGGCGCGCGACATTCCTGATCCGCTCGATCGAGCCGACCGACGTGCCGCCGAACTTTTGTACGATGAGCGCCATGCGCGAGGCGAAAAGCGCCCGATTTTACAGGCGCGCCGCTTGCATCGGGCCTTGAGATGCGGCTCGCGCTCGCCATCGTCTGCCTCGTCTGCGGCTCCGCGCTCGCCCAGGACCCGGCGTATCGCCTCGATCTGGGCATGAGCATGAGCGGCGCCACCCTGCGCGTCGAGCCCACCGTCGCCGGGCCGGGCGGCAAGGCGCTGCGCTACGAAATGAATATCCGCCGCGAAGGCAAGGGCGGCACCTCGGCCACCAGCCAGGCCGGCACGCTGCGGCTCGACGGCGCCGGCAAGGGCCAGTTCGCCTACAACTCGCTCAGCGTGAACCCGGGCGATCGCTACGTCATCAGCGTGAAGATCTTCGACGGCGACCGGCTCGTCGCCTCAGAGCAGGCGGTTGAACCAAAGCAGTGAGAGCGCAGCCGCGAGGAGCGCGAGCGCGGCAGCGACGCCGGTGAAGAATGCGGTGATCTCGGTCTCCTTTTTCTCCATCACCAGCTTGGAGTTCAGGCCCTCGTAGATCTTCTTCAGGTCGGGCGCGTTGCCGGCGAAGAAGTACTCGCCGCGCGTGAGGTCGGCGATCACCTTGAGCGCGTCCTCGTCGAGGCGCACACGGATCGACCAGCCCTCGCCGGTGAGGATCTGGCCGTCGGGCGTTCCCACGCCGACGGTGAAGACGCGCACGCCGCGCTCGGCGGCAAGGCGCGCCGCGTCCACCGGATCGGGACCGGTCGTGGTCTGGCCGTCGGTGAGGAGGATGATCACCGCCGATTTGTACGACCCGGGCGGCACGGGCTTTTGCTCAGGTCTGGCCGGCGCGCCCAAGGGTGACGACGGCCGCGAGCCGCCCGCGGCGGCCGGGCCGCGCGCGCGCAATGGCACCGGCACCTTCAGCTCGAAGTCCTGGTCGGGAAAGATCGCCTTGAGCGAGGCGAGGATGCCGCTGCCCACCGCGGTAGCGTTCTGCAGCTGCAGCTGCTCGATGGCGGCGAGGACGTCCTCGCGATTGTGGGTCGGCGCCTGCACGAGCGCCGCGCTGCCGGCGAACGATACGAGCCCGATGCGCGTCGTCTTGGGCGTGTCCTTGATGAACGCGCGCGCCGCCGCCTGCGCCGCGGCAAGGCGCGTCGGCTTCACGTCATCGGCGCGCATGCTGCCCGAGACATCCATCGCCAGGATCACCGTCTCGTGCTGCGAGGGCAGCGTGACGAGCGCCGCCGGACGCGCGAGCGCCACGATCATCAGCGCGAGCGCGGCGAGGAAAAGCGCGGGCGGCACGTGCCGGCGCATGCTCTGACGCGGCCCGAGCGCCGCTCTTACGAGCCCGAGGTCGGAGTAGGCGAGCGCCGCCTTTTTCCGGCGTAGCAGCGCAAAGTACGCGCCGACGAGGAGCGGCAGCATCGCCAGCAGCCACAGCGCGTCCGGAAAGAGAAAGGTCATCCTCAGAACGGCGGCAGGCCCGCGGCGCCGGCCGCGAGCTCGATCGGCACGGCGAACGCGATGCCGGAGAAGCCGGCCTTCTCTGTCGGGGCGAGGATCGCGGTGACGATGCCGACCACCTCGCCCTCGGCATTGACGAGCGGGCCGCCGGAGCTGCCGGGGTTGGCGGCGGCGTCGAACTGGATCAGCTCGGAAAGCACCCGGTCGCCCTCGGGCGACTGGTACTGGCGATGCAGGCCCGAGATCACGCCGTGGGACACGGAGGGGCCGATGCCAAAGGGAAAGCCGACCGCGGTGACGTGCTCGCCTTCGATCAGATGCTTCGCCGAGCGCAGCGTCGCGGCCTGCAGGTCGTCGGGAATGTCGCGCGCCTGCAACACGGCGAGATCGTGATCGGGCTGCGTGCTGATGATCACGGCATCGGTCTCCAGGCCGTCCTCGAATTGCACGCGCACGCGGCTCGCGCCCGAGACGACGTGCAGGCTGGTGAGGATCACGCCGCGGTCGATGATCACCACGCCGCTGCCGATCGCGCGCTGGAAGTACTCGTCCTGCTCGAGACCCTCGCCGATCGCGCGCACGCGCACGATGGAGCCCCGCACCGCCTGGTAGGCCTTCATCGCCGGCGATGGCACCGGCTTCGATTCGAGCGTGCGCGCCACCGCCCGGTCGATGTCTTCCTGCGTGAGCGTAGGTGCCGCCGGCGTGAACGAGGCGTGCAGCGCGACGAGCGCGACGGCCGCGAGCGCGCCGCCCGCGAAGACGAGCGGCCGCTCCGCGCGCTTGTAGAGGCCGCGCCACGCGCCGCTACGAGGTTCCGCGACGTCGCGCCTAGTGTTGTCGGGTAGCGGCGCTCGCTCAGCCGCCGGCCGTGTCCGTGTTTTCCGGGCGCCGGCGCTGTAGAAGCCTCGTCTCATGTCGCGTAACTGCTTGCCGCCATAAGTCTCGACCGCGCACCGGCGCGCCCGTTCCGGAGCGCCCGGCGCGATCCATGAGCCGTTGGTAGCAATTCCCGAACCGGAATTCGGGGACGGAGCCCGAACTCGACTGACGCGCAGCTTACGGGTAGTGGACGTCCTGCGGTGCGTTGTCGGGCAGCGGAATAAATTCCGTCTCGCCGGGAATTGCCGCGAAGCGACCCGCCCTCCAATCGGCGGCGGCCTGCGCGATGCGCTCCTTGCGGCTGGAGACGAAGTTCCACCAGACGTAGCGCTCGCCATCGAGCGGCTCGCCGCCGAGGACGAGCACGCGCGCCGCGCCGCGCGCGCTGATGCGTACCGGCGCGCCGGCGGCAAATACGAGCATGCGCCCGGGCGCATGCGCTTCGCCGTCGTGGTCGACCGCGCCTTCGATCACATACGCCGCGCGCTCGACGTGCGTCGGCTCGAGCTCCAGGGTCGCGTCCGGGGCGAGCGTCGCGTCTGCGTAAAGCATCGGGCTCAGCGTCGCCACCGGTGAGCGCGCGCCGCGCCACTCGCCGAGGATGAGCCGGATGCGCGCATCGCGTTCATCCAAGAGCGGCAGCCGTGCGGCCTCGGTGTGCTCGAAGCGCGGCTCGGTCTCCTCTTCGCTCGCCGGCAGCCCGACCCAGAGCTGGATGCCCGCGAGCGGCGAGCCGCCCGCGCGCAGCTCGCCCGGCGTGCGCTCCGAGTGCACGATGCCGCGCCCGGCCGTCATCCAGTTGACGTCGCCCGCGCGGATCGGCTGCACCGTGCCGAGGCTATCGCGATGCAGGATCTCGCCCTCGAAGAGATACGTCACCGTGGCGAGGCCGATGTGGGGATGCGGCCGCACGTCGAGGCCCTTGCCCGGCGCGAGCGCCACCGGGCCCATCTGGTCGAAGAACACGAACGGGCCCACCGCGCGCTTGCGCGCCGCGGGCAGCACCCGGCGCACTTCGAAGCCGCCGCCCAGGTCGCGCGTGCGCGGAACGAGCAAAGCCTCGAGCATGTGCGACAAAATAGCACCATGCCCGTCTCTTCGGCACTGGGCGACATCGCCCATGTCATCCAGCTCGCGATCGCGCCGGTGTTCCTGCTGACGGCCGTCGGCACCTTCCTCAATGTCCTCGCCAACCGGCTCGGACGCACCGTGGACCGCCGCCGCGTGCTCGTCGCTGCGCTGGCGCGGCTCGACGCCGCCGAATCCGAGAGCGCCCGCGCCGAGCTCGCCTTCAACGAGCGGCGCACGCGGCTTGCTTACGTGTCAATCTCGCTCGCCGTGTTCTCCGCGCTCCTCATCTGTCTCCTGATCGGCATCGCCTTCCTCGATGCCTTGATCGCGGCCGATCTCTCCCAGCTCGTGGCGATACTCTTCGTGCTCGCGATGCTGGCGCTGATCGGCAGCCTGACCGTGTTCCTGCGCGAGATCTTTCTGGGCGTCAACACGGCGCGTTGTCCAGTCCGCTGATCGCCATGGCCAAGCTGCGACACATCGCCATCACCGTCCCGGATCCGGAAAAGGCCGCCGAGTTCTACATCCGCGCGTTCGGGCTGCGCCGCGTCGGCAAGACCGACTGGGAAGGTGCCCATGGCGTATATCTGACGGACGGCGTGATGAACATCGCGCTCCTGCACTACCGCAAGGAGGAGTACGCCGGGGCGCGCGGCCGCGATTTCGTCGGCCTGCATCACTTCGGCTTCATCGTCGAGGACGTGGCGGCGGCGCGCGGGGCCATCGAGGCCGCGGGCGGCACGCACTGGATGGGCGAGCCCGCCGCCGGCGCCGGCTTTTACGAGGTGAAGTACCACGACCCCGACGGCACCGCCTTCGACATTACGGCCAACGGGTGGGCGGGCGCGGCGAAGGACTGATCAGCGTCATCCTCAACGCGCGCTCGGGCGGCGCCGGCGACATGGCGCAACGCCTGGCCGGCCTTTATCGCGCGGCGAGCGTCGAGCCGGCGATCCACGTTGCCAACGGCGCTGAACTTGGCGCGCTCGCAAGGCGCGCCATCGCGACGGGCGCGAAGCTCGTGGTTGCCGCGGGGGGCGACGGCACCGTCAGCACGGTGGCGGGTGTGCTTGCCGGCACGGCGAGCACGCTCGGCGTGATCCCGCTCGGCACGCTCAACCACTTCGCGCGCGATCTCGCCATTCCACTGGACATCGCGGCGGCGGTGGTGAACACGCTGCGCGGCAGGCCGCGTCTCATCGACGCCGGCGAAGTGAACGGGCGCATTTTTCTCAACAACTCGAGCATCGGTCTCTATCCCGCGATGGTGCACCGGCGCGCGAAGCTCGAGCGCCGGCTCGGACGCGGCAAATGGCAGGCGATGCTGTGGGCGGCGCACACGGTGCTCGGCAGCCACCCGTTCATGGACCTGACGCTCGAGCTCGACGGCGTCAGCCACCGGCGCCGCACGCCGTTCTTCTTCATCGGCAACAACGTCTACGAGATGGAAGGCTTCAACATCGGCCGGCGCGCGCGGCTCGACGCCGGCGTGCTGAGCGTCTACCTCACGCACCGCGCCGGTCGCCGCCAGCTCCTCGGGCTCGGGCTGCGCGCGCTCACCGGCCGGCTCAAGCAGGCGCGCGACTTCGAGGGCGCGACGGCGACCAGGCTGCGCATCGAGAGCCGGCATACGCGGCTGCTCGTGGCCATCGATGGCGAGGTCGCGGCGTTCGACCTGCCGCTCGAATACCGTATCAAAGCGCGCGCGCTGCGCGTCATCGGCCCTTGAGAACGCTCGTGCATCTCTCCGACCTGCATTTCGGGCGGGTGAACCCGCGGCTCCTTGCGCCGCTCGCCCGGCAGGTGCACGCGCTCGCGCCGCAGGTGGTGGTCATCTCCGGAGACCTCACGCAGCGCGCGAAGTCGGCCGAGTTCCGCGACGCGCGGCGTTTTCTCGACGCGCTGCCCGGGACACTCGTCGTCGTGCCGGGCAACCACGACGTGCCGCTCTACAACCTCTTCCAGCGCTTCTTCCAGCCGCTCGGCAAATATCGGCGCTACATCTCCGAGGAAACCGAGCCGGTGTATGTCGACGAGGAGCTCGCGATCGTCGGCCTCAACACCGCGCGCTCGGCGGTTTTCAAGGGCGGTCGCGTCAATGCGACGCAGCTCGCGCGCGTCGCGAGCCGCTTTTCGGCGCTCGCGCCGGGCATGGTGAAGATCGTGGCGACGCACCACCCCTTCGACCTGCCGGCCGGCCACGAGGCGCGCTCGCTCGTCGGCCGCGCGCGCCTCGCCATGGACGCCTTTGCCGCGTGCGGCGCCGACATCCTGCTCGCCGGCCACCTGCAC
>VBCM01000019.1:0-6076 GCA_005883675.1 Betaproteobacteria bacterium | reverse complement strand
CGTCGCGAGCCGCGCGAGCTTCTCGCGCGCCGCCGGCGGCTGGCGCGCGAGCTAGACTGCTCGCCGAGGAGGTTTCCATGGCAAGACCACCCTTCCACGCCGACCAGGTCGGCAGCCTGCTGCGCCCACCCGAGCTGCGCGAGGCGCGCGCCCGCGCAAAGGCCGGCGCGCTCTCCGCCGACGCGCTGCGCGCGGTGGAAGACCGCGCCATCGCCGCCGCCGTGCGCCGGCAGGAGAAGCTCGGGCTGCAGTCGGTCACCGACGGCGAATTCCGGCGCGATTTCTGGCACCTCGACTTCCTGCAGCAGCTCGACGGCATCGCGCTCGTGCCGGTGGCCGGCATGACGTTTAAGGCCGAGGATGTGCCGCCGATGGCGAGCGTCACGGCCAAGGTTGCCTGCTCGCGGCCGATCATGGTGGAGCATTTCAAGTACCTGAAATCGGTGACCACGCGCACGCCCAAGTTCACCATCCCCTCGCCCGGCACGGCACACATGCGCGGCGGGCGTAACGCCATCTCGCGTACCGCGTACCCGGAGCTGGATGAGTTCTGGGCGGATATCGGCGCCGCCTACCGCAAGGCGATTCGACACCTGTACGACGCGGGCTGCCGCTACCTGCAGCTCGACGACGTCGGCTTCGCCTATCTGTGCGACGAGAAGGTGCGCGAGAACTTCCGCAAGAACGGCGACGACCCCTCGACGCTCGCGCCGGCATACGCGAGCGCCATCAACGAGGCGCTGCGCGGCAAGCCCGCCGACCTCGCCGTCACGATGCACACCTGCCGCGGCAACTTCAGGAGCACCTGGTTCGCCGCCGGCGGCTACCAGGACGACGTTGTTGCCGCCATGTTCAGCGCGAACGTCGACGGCTTCTTCATGGAATACGACAGCGAGCGCGCCGGCGGCTTCGGGCCGCTGCGCCTTTTGCCAAAAGGAAGGAAAGTGGTGCTCGGCCTCGTCACCACCAAGTCCGGCGCGCTCGAGCCGAAGGAAAGCTTGAAGCGCCGCATCGACGAGGCGGCGAAGCTCGTGCCGCTCGAGAACCTTTGCCTCTCACCGCAATGCGGCTTCTCGAGCACGCACCACGGCAACCTGCTCACCGAGGACGAGCAGTGGGCGAAGCTTGCGCGCATCGTCGAGGTCGCCGCCGAGGTCTGGCACTAACCAAACCGGGGACCGACCACGTTTTTGGGGTCGCTTGACGTCGGCCTTCATTTCGACTATTCTGGAAATGTGGAAATGACGCAAATTGTCGACGCGCTCGCGGCGCTGGCGCAGGAAACGCGGCTCAAGGTCTATCGGCTGCTTGTCGAAGCGGGGCCCGAAGGCCTGCCCGCCGGCGAGATCGCCGACGAGCTCGAGCTGCCCGGCGCCACGCTCTCCTTCCATCTCGCGCACCTCGCGCGCGCCGGGCTCTTGCGCGGCCGGCAGAAGGGCCGCTACGTAATCTATAGCGCCGATTTCCAGAACATGAACGCGCTCGTCGGCTACCTCACGGAGAACTGCTGCGGTGGCCGCGCCTGTGCGCCCGCCAACCCACGCAAAGGAAAGGACCATGAAACGCTTTCACGTACACGTCGCCGTGCATGACCTCGAACAGAGCATCCGCTTCTATTCGGCCCTCTTCGGCGCCGAGCCGGCGGTGAAGAAGCCCGACTACGCGAAATGGATGCTCGAGGACCCGCGGGTCAACTTCGCCATCTCGAACCGGCGCGCAAAGGCCGGCATCGACCACCTCGGTCTGCAGGCAGAAAACGGCGGCGAGCTCGAGGAAATCGGCACTCGCCTCGCGCAGGCCGATGTCTCCACCACCGCGCAGAAAGACGCGAACTGCTGCTACGCGAAGAGCGACAAATACTGGACCGTCGATCCGCAGGGCATCGCCTGGGAATCATTCCACAGCCTCGATAGCGTGCCGCTCTACGGCACCGAGACCCGCGCACAGACGGTCGCAGACAAGGCACCGGCCGCGGCCTGCTGCGCGCGTTGAAGTCGGTTCTCTTTCTCTGCACCGGCAACTCGGCGAGGTCGATCCTCGCCGAGGCTTACTTCAACCATGCGGCGCGCGGGCGCTACCGGGCCTTCAGCGCGGGCAGCCATCCAACGGGCGTCGTCAATCCGCTCGCGCTGCAGACGCTCGAGCGCCATGGCATCGCGGCGCCCGCCGCACGCTCCAAGAACTGGGACGAGTTCGCGCAACCAGACGCGCCGCAGATCGACTTCGTCATCACCGTGTGCGACTCGGCCGCAGCCGAGCTATGCCCGATCTGGCCGGGTCACCCGCTCAAAGCGCATTGGGGCGTGCCGGATCCCGCCGCGCTGACGGGAACCGACGAGCAGAAACGCCGTGCCTTCGAGCAGGCGTTCACAGTGCTCGCGCGGCGCATCGACCTGTTTCTCGCCTTGCTGGCGGAAAAGCTCGACAAGAAAAGTCTCGATGAGATCGGCGGCCGCTGAGGCCGTCGGTACGGCGCTGCTGCTCGCCGCCGTCGTTGGCTCGGGCATCATGGGCGAGCGCCTCGCGCAAGGCAACATGGCGATCGCGCTTCTTGCCAACTCACTCGCGACGGGCTTTGCGCTCATCGCCCTGATCGCCGCCTTCACGCCGCGCTCGGGCGCGCACTTCAACCCGGCGGTCACGCTCGCTCTCGCGCTACGCGCCGGTTTCCCGCGCCGCGCGGTGCTGCCGTACGTGGTCGCACAATTCTTTGGCGCGTGGCTCGGCGTGCTGGCGGCGCACGCCATGTTCGACTTGCCGCTCGTGCAAGCGTCGCAAACGGCGCGCAGCAGTCCGGGGCAGTGGCTCAGCGAGGTCGTGGCGACATTCGGGCTCGTCTTCTTGGTGCTGTCGCTCGATCGCAAGTCCGCCTGGGCGGCGCCGTTTGCGGTCGGCAGCTATATCGCGGCCGCGTATTGGTTCACCGCATCGACATCGTTTGCCAACCCGGCGGTCACGCTCGCCCGTGGCTTCACGGCGACGTTCGCCGGCATCGGCATTGGAAACGTGGCGGCGTTCGTGGCTTCGCAACTCCTCGGCGCCGCTCTCGCCATGCTCGCCGACGCGGCGCTGCGCCCGAACCCATAGCGCGATCCGTTGTCCATGGGAAATGGCACGCACGGAGCTACCGCAGGAGTGGAAGGAGTGGGTCGCGCACAACGTCGCGCGCGGCTGCTCGATCGCCGACCTCTTCAGCACGCTGGTACGCGAAGGCTTCGCGCCCGAGGCGGCCGAGCGCGAGCTGAACCTCCGGCGCGTGGCGCTCAAGCGCTTCCCGTCTGATCGGCTTGAGCTCTACACGGCGGAGAGTTTTTTGCTGCCGGAGGAATGCGAGGAGCTGATCGACATCATCAAGCGGAGGCTACGTCCCTCGACCATCAGCCACGACGGCACGGCGAACGCCGCGTTTCGCACGAGCCGCACCTGCGATCTCGTCGGCGGCGAGCCGGCGGTGCGCGCGCTCGATGAGAAGATCTGCGGCGCGATGGGGATCGATCCCGCGCTGGCCGAGCCGAGCCAGGGCCAGTACTACGAGCTCACGCAGGAGTTCAAGCCGCACACCGACTACTTCGAAGCCTACGAGCTCGAGCGCAACTCGACCCCCACGCTCGGGCAGCGTACCTGGACATTCATGGTCTACCTCAATGACGTCGAGTCGGGCGGCGAAACTGCGTTCGTCAATATCGGGCTCGCGATCCCGCCCAAGCAGGGAACGGCCGTGCTGTGGAACAACCTCAAGCCCGACGGCACGCCGAACTACGACACCCTGCACCATGGCACGCCGGTCAAGGCCGGCCACAAGGCGATCATCACGAAGTGGTTCCGCCGGCCGCGCTAGCGCACTCCTGCTTCACCATCTCGTGGATGATCCCGGCCAGGCGCAACGTCCCCGGCCCTGCGTTCTCCCGGTCGCCATACACGAGATAGAGCTGCCCCACGCGCTCGGCGCCTTCGCCGAGCGGCAGGACTTTGAGTTCTCCTTCCTTTAGCTCGCCGCGGATGCGCTCCTCCGGAAACCAGCCGTAGCCCAAGCCCATCGAGGCGGCGAAGATCGCCGTCGACATGTGGCTCAATGTCCAGCGCTGCGTCGCCTCGATCATGGTCTTCGTCGCCCGCAGCGTGTCGGTCTCGCGGATCACCAGCTGCCGATGCGCCCGTAGATCTCGCATCGTCAGCGCGCGGCCGAGCTTATGCAGCGGATGTTCGGGATGAGCGACGAGCATCATGCGTAGCGGCATGAGGGGCGCCCCGGTGAAGCCCTGCGGAACCTGCACGGTGATGGCGAGATCGGCGCTGCCGGTGAGCAGGAGCTCATTGGTGCCGGCGATCACCGACTCGAAGTACTCGATGCGCGTGTGCGGGCTCTCGGCGTTCAGCTTGTCGAAGCACTTCAGGAGCAGCCACGCGGGAAAGATCATCTCGGCCGCCATGCGGATCTCCGCCTCCCAGCCGGCGGAGGCGCTCTTGGCCGCTTTTTCGATCCCCGCCGCTTCGTCGAGCAGTACGCGCGCCCGCCGATACAGCAGCTCGCCCGCCGGCGTGAGCGCGGCCTTGCGGCCCTTGATCTCGAACGCCTTCACGCCGAGCAGCGACTCGAGCTTCTGTACGAGGTAAGTGACCGAGGACTGGCTCTTGTGCAGCCGCTCTGCGGCCTGCGCGTACCCGCCGGCGTCCACCACGGCGACCAGGGCCTGCCATTGCTCCAGCGTGATGCGGGGAGTCATCGAGCCAGCCGATAGGTATGGTCGATATTTTGCGCTTTTTTATCGGCTCGATGAATAGTTCAATGATCTCCATGGAAAGGAGGTCCTCATGACCACCCTGCAATTGAATACCAGCCTGTTTGGCGCCGGCGGCCAGTCGACCACGCTCGCAGCCGAGTTCGTCGCGCGTCGCGGCGGCAAGGTGATCGTTCGCGATCTCGCGAAGGACCCCGTGCCCCATCTCGATGCCGAGCGCTTCGCCGCGTTCCTGGCGAAGCCCGAGGCGCGCACCGCCGAGCAGCAGGCGGTCGTCGACTATTCAGACGCGCTGATCGCCGAGCTGCGCGAAGCCGATAGCATCGTCATCGGCCTGCCGATGTACAACTTCAGCGTGCCTTCCACCCTGCGCGCCTATTTCGATCACGTGGCGCGGGTGGGCGTCACGTTCAAATACACGGACAAGGGGCCGGTCGGCCTGCTCACGGGGAAAAAAGCGTATGTGTTCGTGACTCGGGGCGGTGTCTATGGCGACGACCACATCCACACGAGGTATGTGCGCGATTTTCTCGGCTTCATCGGCATTACCGATATCGAATTCGTCTATGCCGAAGGGCTCGCCATCAGTCCCGCGAGCAAGGACGCTGCGCTCGCGAAGGCGCGCGAGGTGATCGCACGCCTTACCTTGAAGAAGCCGCAGTTCGCCCTCACCTAGGAACGACCAATGACCACCCGCACCGTACAGAAAATCATCCAGTCCATCCCCGCCTCCGACGGCGCGGGCGTGAAGCTGCGCAGGAGCCTCGGGCAGTCGAACTATGCGCGGCTCGACCCATTCCTGATGCTGGACGAGTTCTCGTCCGATGACGCGGCCGATTACATCGCCGGCTTCCCGGCGCATCCGCACCGCGGCTTCGAGACGGTGACCTACATCCTCGATGGCCACATGATGCACGAGGACCATCTCGGCAACAAAGGCAACCTCAAGTCGGGCGGCGTGCAATGGATGACCGCCGGGCGCGGCATCATCCATTCCGAGATGCCGCAGCAGGACCGCGGCCGCATGCGCGGCTTCCAGCTCTGGATCAACCTGCCGGCGAAGGACAAGATGAAGCCGGCGAGGTACCGGGATCTGCAGGCCGCGGATATTCCCGAAGTGGAAGTGGCAGAGAAAGGCAAGGTCCGCGTGATCGCGGGCGAGTATGCAGGCACGCGCGCGCCGGTGAATCCGGGCGCCACGGATGCGACGTATTTCGATGTGCATCTCCCCGCGGGCGCGAGCTTCGCGCATGCGCTGAAGGATGGCTACAACGCGTTCGCCTACGTGTACGAGGGCGCGCTCGAAGGCATCCCGGCGCACAGCGCAGCGGTGTTCA
>VBCM01000293.1 GCA_005883675.1 Betaproteobacteria bacterium | reverse complement strand
CCGCTTTACCAGCGGTCCTTACCCAATCCCAGAGCGCGCACTCCTCGTCCAGGGAGGCCGGACCAACATTGCTTTCACTCAACTGGAAACGCATCCTATGTAGGATCGGAGCCGCGCAACTCCCGCAAGGGATTCTTCGCGTGGTTATCGAGAAGCTCGGTCACCTCGCGGAACGTCTTGTTGGGAGCGATAGGTCTGGATGATCGTGCTCGTAGGGTCCTTCGCCGAGAACCGGTGTATTTGGCGCGCCTTCTTTCATAGGGGAAATCCGGGTGCTGCTGAACCGCCCTGGACTTCCTTGGACGGCAAATGGCGGAGTGAGAGGGATTCGAACCCTCGATACGGGTTTAGCCCGTATAACGCCTTAGCAGGGCGCCCCCTTCGGCCACTCGGGCATCACTCCGGAGGAAGCCGCATTCTACAAAACAAAACCGGGGCCGCGCCCCGGTTTTGTGGTTATCGCCCTGATGCGTGCGGGCTAGGACTTCTTCTCCATCCCGCCGCCCTTCTTCATCGCGCCGCCGCCTTTGCCGATGTCGCCGCAGGCGACGTAGGTCTTCAGGTCGTCCGCGCTCTTGTGCACGTTGATCGCCATGCCGCGCACGCTGTCGATGCCCTGCGGCACCACGGTGGACGACTTGCCGTCGACGACGTTCTCGAGGCCATACTTCGGCTTCGGATCGAGCTTGGCGCAGCTGCCTTCGTGGATGTGCGCGGGCTGCGGCGTTCCCTTGGGCCCGCCCTTCAGGCTGATCTCGACACGGGTCTTGTCCGCGCCCTGGGGCGTGAGCTTCGCCGTGCCGCTCTCGCCGGATTTGTTCTGCGCATGCATGCGCACGTTGACGCTCTTCGCCATGCCGCCTTTCTTGCCTTCCTTCTTCGCCTCCTGCGCGAACGCGACGCCGCTTGCCGTCGCGGCCACGAGGACGGCCGTCAGCCATTGCCGTTTCATCGCTAGCTCCTTCATGACATGAATGTTACGCAGAGGGGATAGTTGCGCGCGAAGTGTACGCCTGTGAACGTCGCAGTAGGGCAGCTTATTCCGGTCGGTACGTGCCTTGCAGGCGCACGCATGTGCCCGGCGGATCCAAAAAGGTCGTGTACGCGGCGCTTGCCGCGAATCTGCTCATCGCGCTCACCAAGTTCGTCGCCGCGGCGCTCACCGGCAGCTCCGCCATGTGGTCGGAGGGCATTCACTCGGTGGTCGACAGTGGCAACCAGGCGCTGCTTCTCTACGGCATGCATCGCGCGCGGCGGCCGGCCGATGCGCGCTTTCCGTTCGGCTACGGCAAGGAGGTGTACTTCTGGAGCTTCGTGGTCGCGCTGCTCGTGTTCGCCACCGGCGCGGGGTTGTCGCTCTACGAGGGCGTGCGGCACCTGCGCCAGCCGGGCGCGATCGCGAACCCATTCGTGAACTACATCGTGCTCCTCATCGCCATGGCGATGGAAGGCGCCTCCTGGCTCATCACCTACCGGCAGTTCGGCCGCGTGCGCGGCACGCGCAGCCTGGTGGACGCCGTGAAGCGGGGCAAGGACCCGACGGTTATCGCGGTGCTGTTCGAAGACAGCGCGGCGCTCGCGGGCCTCGTGGTCGCGGCGCTCGGCATCATGCTCTACCACGCGACCGGCAATGCGGTCTACGACGCGCTGGCCTCCATCGTCATCGGCCTCATTCTCGCCGGCACCGCCTTCTGGCTCGCGTTCGAGACCAAGGGGCTGCTGATCGGCGAGAGCGCCAACCGCGAAGTCGTCGCCGAGATCAGGCGCCTCGCGAAGCGCTATCCGGAGGTCGAGCGCGTGAACGAAGTGCTCACCATGCATGTCGGGCCGGAATACATCCTCGCCGCCGTCAGCCTCAACATCGCCTGCGACGTGCCGCGCAGCCGCGCGCACGCGGTGATGGACGAGCTCGACGAGACGATCAAGAAGACCGATCGGCGCCTGAAGCGCGTGTTCATCGAGTCGATGACCGATTGCCGGTAGGCCGGAATATTCCGCAACCTGACGCGGAGTTGTCGGTCTTGCACTGCCGGTCAGTGATGCGGGACAGCAATTACACGCGCGCGCCTCGAGCGTCCAAGAATTGCAGCCGCCCGAAAAGACCATGGCTTCATCCGCCTGGAGAATGGCGCTCGCGATGGCGAAGATCACAATGCAATGGCGATGTTCAAAGCGGCCTACTTCTCCTTCATCGCCGCGCTGGTCGCGACGCCCGTGCATCTGGTCGCGGGCAACGCGCAGACGCGCGGCGTGGTGCTGGGGCTCCTGCTGGTGAGCGCCGTGTTCGTCGCGATCGGCTTCCAGCGCCGGCCCTAGCCCTGCTCCAGTTCAAACGCCTTGTGCAGCACGCGCACGGCGAGCTCGGTGTACTTCTCCTCGATCACCACGGTGATCTTGATCTCCGAGGTCGAGATCATCTGGATGTTGATGCCCTCCTCGGCCAGCGTGCGGAACATCTGCGCGGCGATGCCGGCGTGCGAGCGCATGCCCAAGCCGACGATCGACACCTTGGCGATGCGATCGTCGCCCGTGACGTCGCGGCACTTGATGTGCGGC
This sequence comes from Betaproteobacteria bacterium, assembly GCA_005883675.1. GTDB lineage: Bacteria > Pseudomonadota > Gammaproteobacteria > Burkholderiales > SG8-39 > SCGC-AG-212-J23. Next base: position 439 of record VBCM01000293.1, on the reverse strand, counting down.
TGCACCTGGCTCTTCAGAAGCTTTATCGCCTTCGCGTAATCGGTGCGGTGCACGGTAAACGACAGGTCGGTCATGCCGTCGTGGCCGACGTTCTGCACGATGACGTCGACGTCGATGTTCGCGTCGGCGATCGGCCCGAGGATGGCGTAGGCGATGCCGGGCCGGTCTGGCACGTCGTGCACGGTGATCTTCGCTTCGTCGCGGTTGAAGGCCACGCCACTGATCACTGCCTTTTCCATCGCCATATGCGGATCTTCCTCGAATGTGATGAGCGTGCCCGAGCGGCCTTCCTCGGCCACCGGGATCGCGGGGTCGGTAAGGCTCGAGAGCACGCGCGTGGGCACCCTGTACTTGCCGGCGAACTCGACCGAGCGGATCTGCAGCACCTTGGAGCCGGCGCCCGCCATCTCGAGCATCTCCTCGAAGCTGACGCTGCGCA
>VBCM01000292.1 GCA_005883675.1 Betaproteobacteria bacterium | reverse complement strand
CCGAACAAGGCCGAGTACCTGATCCTCACCAATCGGCGCATCCTCGCCGACCAGATGGAGTTTCTGAAGCAGCACGTCGCGTCGCATTCGCGACTGGTTCTCGCCCCTGCCTGATTTTTGGCGAAATAGCGGTTTCCACCTACTACTAAGAGATTCGGCCGGACGCCTGCGCGTCACGGACGATTTCCTGCGCGCCTATTACCTGCGGCCGGAAGTGCACCCGGTCGAGGAATCCGACGACGCCGAGCGCAGCCTCCACGCCGCGCTGATGGCCGAGCCGCGCCGGCGCGTCGCGCGGAGCGAGCTGGAGGCGATCGCTGATGCGGAGGCGCGCGACAACTACCGCGTGGTGCTCGCGTTCCGCGACCGGCTGCTCGCCGCGGGGACCGTGGAAGCGTGCTATGCGAGCACATTCAAAGGCGCGGTGGACACGCCGCCGCTGTTCATCGAGCAGATGGCGCACGTCATCCTGCGCAACATCCTCGATGGCTGCGACGATCCGCTGAAGCTGCGCGCGGCGGAGCTCTTCTTCCGCGAGCAGCACGCGACGATTCGCGAGGGCCACGCGCTGCTTGCCGATCGTGAAACCGTGCAGCTGCATGCGGCGGGCAGCCGCTACGGCAGCATCGGCCGGCTGATCGTCGAAGCGAGCGGCGCAGTAGGCAGCGTCGAGCTCGATGTGCTCGACGGGGCGAACGCGGCGCTGTACTGGCAGCGCGAATCGCGCCACGACACGGTCATCAGCCTGACCTACGGTCGGCCGGCGCTCGATGCGCTCGCTGGGGTGATCGCGCTTTGGGTGAAGCACTTCCTCGGCATCACGGTGCGTGTGAAGCCGATCCGTCGCATCGACGAGGCGCACTGGGCCTGGCATGTCGGCCTGGACGCCGAGTCGACCGCGATCCTCAACGACCTGTGGTCCGGCGCCGAGGTCGAGCACGGGCGCATGCAGCGCATCCTCGCGTTGTTCGCGCTGGAATTCGAAGACCCGCGCGCGATGCGCGCCGATGTGGCGGGCCGGACGGTTTACCTCGCGCTGTCGACGAACGAGGAAGGCGTGGTGCGCATGAAGCCGCAGAACCTGCTCGCCAACCTGCCGCGTAATGAAGCCTGAATACTGGGACCGCGCGAAGCGCGCGCTCGGGCGCCGCGACCCGGTGATGGCTGGCATCATGCGCGCGCATCCGAAGATTTTCCTCGCACGTCGCGGCGAGCCGTTCCTCACGCTCGCGCGGGCGATCGTCGGGCAGCAGATTTCCGTGAAAGCGGCGCAGAGCGTCTGGGACCGGGTCATCGCGTGCGTGGGGGAAGTCACCCCGGAGTTGGTGCTCGCGCGCCAGCGGCCGGAGCTGCGCGCCTGCGGCCTCTCGGACCGCAGAGGAGGTCATCGCCGAGCTCGTCGCCGTGCGCGGCATCGGGCGCTGGACGGCCGAGATGTTCTTGATGTTCAACCTGCTGCGGCCCGATGTGTTTCCGCTCGACGACCTCGGCTTGCAGAAAGGCATCCGCCGCGCCTACTTCAAGGGTCGAAAGGTGTCGCTCAGAACCATGACCCGGCTTGGCGAGGCGTGGCGGCCCTGGCGCTCGGTCGCCACCTGGTACCTGTGGCGCTCGCTCGACCCGGTGCCGGTGGAGTACTGAATGCCCGAGCCCTCGCACCTCGCCGCCGGATTCGTCGAGCGCGACGAGCGCCAGGCGCTGCGCATGCAGCGCTATCTCATCGCTGCGGGCACCTCGGTGCTGGTGTGCCTGATGCTGATCTGGCTCGCCTTCCTGCAGGCGCGGCCCTGGCGCGCCGTGCTCGCCGGCATGACGGTGATTGCGGTGCTGCTCGTCATCTTCTACGTCGTGTTTCGCACCGGGTTGAACCTGCGCTTTGCCGACCCAAGCCTGACGACGGAGCAGGCCGCGCGATCCGGCCAGCGACAAGCGGGCGGCGTTCATCGAGTTTGTGGTGCTGCTCGTCGTGCTGCCATGGTTCGCGGCGATGGGCGGCTACGTCAACCGGCTGCGCCTGCGCCTTTCCGACAGCCACCGCGACCTTAAAGCGGCGTTCGAGGACATCGACCACTTCAAGTCGATCAACGACACGCTCGGCCACGCGGCCGGCGACGCGCTGCTGCGCGAGCTGTCGAAGCTCGCCACCGCCGGCCTGCGCGCACTCGACGTCGCCGGCCGCTGGGGCGGCGAGGAGTTCCTGCTGGTGCTCCCCGGGACCTTCGGCGTCGGCGAGTATGCGCGCGGCGAAGAAATCTCGGCGCTCCTCGCCCGCGCCGACGGCGCGCTCTATGCCGGCAAGGCGCGCGGGCGCAACCAGGTCGTCCTCGGCTAGAATCCCGCGCGGGCGTGAAGACCACAGCGAATCGGCGGTCGACATCTCCGAAGAGATCGACCGGCTCGGCAAGAAGAGCCTTCAGCTCACGAAGGACATCTATTCGAGCCTGACACCCTGGCAGGTGACGCTGATCGCGCGCCATCCGCAGCGGCCCTACACGCTCGACTACGTCAACGACATCTTCACCGAGTTCCAGGAACTGCACGGCGACCGCCACTTTGCCGACGACCAGTCGATCGTCGGCGGCCTCGCGCGCTTCAACGGCGTGCCCTGCGTCGTGATCGGCCACCAGAAAGGCCGCGACACCAAGGAGAAGATCGCGCGCAACTTCGGCATGCCCAAGCCCGAGGGCTACCGCAAGGCGCTACGGCTGATGAAGCTCGCCGAGAAGTTTTCGCTGCCGGTGTTCACGTTCGTCGATACGCCCGGTGCCTATCCGGGCATCGATGCCGAGGAGCGCGGCCAGTCGGAGGCGATCGGGCGCAATCTTTTCGAGATGGCGCGCCTGCGCACGCCGGTCATCGCCACGATCATCGGCGAGGGCGGCTCGGGCGGCGCGCTCGCCATCGCCGTGGGCGACCTCGTGCTGATGCTGCAATATGCGACGTACTCCGTCATTTCGCCGGAAGGCTGCGCCTCGATCCTGTGGCGCAGCGCCGACATGGCCCCGGATGCCGCCGAGGCGCTCGGCATCACCTCGAGCCGCCTGAAGACACTCGGCCTCATCGACAAGATCGTGCCCGAGCCGCTCGGCGGGGCGCACCGCGACCCGCAGGTCACGGCGCAGGCGCTCAAGCGCGCGCTCGCCGAAGCGCTCAAGCAGGTCCAGGAGAAGAAGCCGAAAGAGCTGGTGGAGGCGCGGCTCGAACGGCTCATGGGCTATGGCAAGTTCAAGGAAGCCCAGGAGCGCTGAAGTCCTCGCCGCCGTCGGGCGCGCGATGCCTGGACTGGAAGGCAAGCGCATCGTCGTCGGGCTCTCCGGCGGCGTCGATTCGGTGGTGCTGCTGCACGCGCTCTCGCGCGCGGTTCCTGGCGTGCGCGCGGCGCATATCAACCATGGGCTGAGCCCGAACGCCCGGCGCTGGGCAGAGTTCTGCCGGCGGCTCTGCCGGCGCCTCGGCGTGCCGCTCACCGTGCGGCGCGTGCGCGTGGCGAAGCGCGGCGAGGGCCTCGAAGCCGCGGCGCGCGCGGCGCGCTATGCCGCGCTCGGCAAGCTCTCCTTCGACGTGCTGGCACTCGCGCACCAGCTCGATGACCAGGCGGAGACCGTGCTGCTGAATCTCCTGCGCGGCGCCGGGCCGCGCGGCGCGAGCGGCATGCGCGCGCGCGCCACGTTCCGCGGCCGCACGCTGCTGCGGCCGCTGCTCGAGGTGCCGCGCGAGTCGATCCTCGCCTATGCGCGCGAGCACGAGCTCGCCTGGATCGAGGACGAAAGCAATCTCTCCGACGCCTACGCGCGCAATTTCATCCGGCTGCACGTCGCGCCGCTTTTCAGCGCGCGTTACCCGCGCTGGCGCGAGGCACTCGCTCGCGCGGCGCGGCACTTTGCTCGCACCGAGCTCGACGCGAGCATCGCGTTGCGCGATTTCCTGGCGGCCAAGGGACTACGTGCCCCGAGCGAGGCGAAGCTCGTCGACATGCTGAGACAGCTTACCGCTGCAGCACCGGGCACGCGCATTGCGCACGACGGCGCGGAGCTGCGCGTCTATCGCGGCGAAGTGCGCGGCGGCGAGCTGCGGTTTCGGCGCGCTCGCGGCAGGGGCATCGACGCGCGGTGGCTGCAGCAGGGCGAGATGCAGGTGAAGCTGCGCGCGGGCGGCGAGCGCCTGCAGCCCGATGCGCGACGACCGCGGCGCACGCTGAAGAATCTTTTTCAAGAAGCCGGCGTGCCGCCATGGGAGCGCGAGCGCATGCCGCTCCTCTATCGCGGCGATGAGCTCGTGTGGGCGCCGGGGCTTGGCGTCGACACTCGCTACCGAGCCGCGCGAAAACGCGCCGGCTGGGTGCCGGAATGGCGGCTAA
>VBCM01000018.1 GCA_005883675.1 Betaproteobacteria bacterium | reverse complement strand
TCGAGGTCGACCGTACAGGAGGGGACTGCGACGGAAACGTGTACTTTGCGTGGTCGCGCTTCAACGGCAACGGCTCGAACGCGATCTACTTCTCGCGCTCGACCGATCACGGCGTCACCTTCAGCGCGCCGATGAAGCTCACGGCGTCGTTCAAGAGCCTCCAGTTCCCGGACATCGCGGTAACAGGAAACGGCCACGTTTACGTCACATTCCGGACGTTCGAGGCCTCCGGCCCATCGACTGACGCAGTTGGGATCGCGAAATCGACCGACTGCGGAAAGACCTTCTCTCCGGGGCAGCTCGTTACGCCCTTCATCCCGTCGGACGCGCAGGACGTCTCCGACCCGGAGCCGATCCCGATGCCCCAGTCGCAGCGCGACGATCCGCTGTTCGGCGAGGACGACGTTGCCGCCGGCGGCCGGGCCCGCGACTGCGGCGACTTCGACACCCACTGCTTGTCGGGCTACACGTTCTTCCGCCGGGACACGCAGGTCCGCTCGACCGCCGATCAGCTCGACAAAAACCACGAATGGATATACGTGGTGTATGACGCGACGAAGCCGGACACGCAAGCTCCGACCGGTACGACCTACGCCACTGTCGGTTACGGCACGGACGGTTTTGGGATCGGCGGCCAGGCCGGGATCTTCTTCCTGCGCTACGACGGCGCGGCCGGTACGTACACGACCCCGAAGCTCATCGACAACCACTCGACGGGGCACCAGGTGTTCCCCGACATCTCGGCCGATGGCGGCGTGCTGCACGCGATCTGGTGGGACAGCCGGAACGACGCGTGCTACGACGTCACGCGCCCGATCGGCAACTGCCCAGACCGGAGGACCGTCGCGTCACTGGACGTCTTCGCGTCTAGCTCGACGAACGGCGGCACGACCTGGAGCACGGCATCGCGTTTGTCCAACGTCACGACGAACCCGAACTATGAGCAGTTCAACAACCGTACGGTGCCGTTCGCGGGCGACTACCTCTGGGTGACTTCGCTCGGCAAGGTCGCCTATGCGGTCTGGACGGACTGGCGCAACACGCTGCCGGGCATTGACCCGCGCGAAGTGCCGGAGGACGAGGACGCCGGCACGTCCGATGTCACCCAATGCCGTGTCGTCCTGACGTCTACGGACAGGTTCGGCAACACAACCAAGAGATGGAGCGGCGATCGCTGTCCGCACGCAGGCGGCATCGACCAGAACATCTACGGCAACGCATTGCCGTAGAAAACGCAACTTCCCTCGAACGAGGGACGACGGAAAGAGGCGGGTCGCCGAGACTAAGGCGACCCACCTTCGCATTCCTCGAAGAGCCCGCTCCCCGGCGGGCTCTTTGCTTTGAAAGACCAAGGTGCCGGCTTGTCCGGCGTCATTTCGGCGTGTGCCGCAGGATCCAGAGGCCCTGGTTCTTGTGCGTGACGTAGATGTAGCCGCGCGTGTCCACTAGCACATCTTCCGTCTGCACCGCGAGCCTGCTCTTCGGGAAAGTGCCGTAGCGTTTCTTCGGATCGGGCGGCACGAAGTACGCCACCTCGCGCGGCACACTCGGCACGCTCACGTCGTAGATGCGTAGTCCCGCGTTGAAGTAGGTGAGATAGAGCAGATTGCCCGGCTGCTGTACGGACGGATTGTGGTGGAGCTGATTCTGGTTGTGCGGCCCGAAGCGCCCGCCGTGCTCGCAAAAGCTCTTGATCTTCCAATTCGCAGGCGGGAGGGGTAGCGGCAGCATCGAGACGACGCGCGGCTTCGCCAAATCCGAGATGTCGACGATTGAAGTGTGGTTCAGCGCTTCCTTGCAATCGTCGAAGATCGCCTCCGAATTCACATAGGCGAGCCTTTTCTCCATCACCGGCACGACGGTGTGCACGCCGATGAAGGAGAGGAACGGCGGGCTGAACGGCAGCCGGCTCACCTCCTTGGGCTTCGCAACGTCGCTGATGTCGAGAATGATCATGCCGGCGCCGCCGTAGGGCAGGAACACGGTGTTGCCGCGCACTTCCGGCGGCCCGTGCAGGCTCGTCGACGGCGGGGCGATCGCGTTTTCCCCTTCCTTCTGTCCCGGCACCCACCAGCGGCCCGCTTCGACCGGTTTCGCCGGATCGCTGATGTCGACGATGACGTAGATGTTTTCCTTGTAGCCCGGCATGCCGGCCGCGAGGTGCATGTAGCGCCCGCCCGCATAGAAGTCGCGATGCGTGCCGGTGCCACCAGTCTTGTACTGGCCGAGCTTCCTCGGATTGAGCGCGTCGCTTACGTCCCAGATGAGCACGCCCTCGTCGTTCGGCTTGTTCGGATCGCCACCCCAGCCGGGCGCAATCTTCTCGAGCGCGGTGATCATGCGATCGCCGTGCATCTCCATCTGTATCGTCCACGTGTTGTCAGGCCCGGGGATGAATTTCGCAACGCGCGGGTTCGCGGGGTCCGTGACATCGACGATGCTCCAGCCGAAATGCCACAGGTGCCCCATGTACAGGTACCAGCGCTCGCCGACCTGCCGGATGGACATCTTGAAGCCCGGCCGCTCGCCGAGCTCGCTGTAGCCGATGACCTGGATGTTCTCCCCGGCGCCGCCGGACGGAATGGGATCAGCAAGGGCGGAAGCGGGCACGGCGAACAGGCAAGCGAGTGCTGCGCCGCGCGCAAAAGGAATGGGCCGCATGCGTTTCTCCTCCTCGGACGGCATTCTCATCACGCCTTGCCGCGCTTGCAAGCGCGCTCGCGCGAGGTCCACCGCGGGCTTCATTGAGACGCGAGAGCCGCGTGCCGTAAAAGAAAAGGACGGCCGCAGCCGCCCTTTCTGTAGGATGCGCGGCGGTTAGAGCAGTGGACCCGCGATCGAGTCAGCACCGGCGACTCCGTTAGCGTCGCGCCTGACTCGCTTGCCATCCATGTGAACTCGGCCGAGTTGGCCCCAGACACCGGCGCTCGGCCTGATGGTGGTGACGCTCGACAACAAGAGCGGCGCCGATGAGGCGCAGACGAAAAGGGCGGCCGCAAGGCCGCCTTTTTTATTTGGTTCGAGTAGGCTAGGCCGATGCATAGAGCACTGATCGTTGCGACCCTCTTGCTCGCCATGCCGGCTCTCGCGGCGGACAGCAAACCGCCCGCGAAGATGGAGGAGCCGATGGCCGGGAAGATGAAGAAGCCCGGCATGAAGCAGGGCGACGTGAAGAAGCAGGCCGCGAAAAAGCAGCGCGCCATGAAGCCGATGATCGAGAAGGAAGAGAAGGAGATGCTGCGGGACCGCAAATAGAATCGGTGTCAGGCACCGATTTGCGGGCCCGCGGGTTGCCCTCGGCCTCGAATAATCAGCGCCGCTTGAAGTCCGCGCACATGCTGGGCGGTCCCATCCAGCTTTGGTCGACGACCCTGCCGTTGTCGAACACCAGCGTGCGCTCGCAACGTGCGGGCGGCTCGGGCGTTCCGACCGGCACCCCCATGCCGACGCCAACCCCCAGGCCGCCTCCGCCGCCGACTCTCATGCCGCCCACGCCGATGCCGACGCTCGAGCCGGGCTGTGCATAGGACTCGGCGACCCACGTGTGCCAGTCGCGGCCGTCGGCGGTCTTGGTGCTCCGCGTGGGGGCGCCCCAGGCGCGAAGCACGTCCTCATAGCTCGCGCCCTGCCAGGAGTCGCGCGCCTTGTTGACGTCTTCCACCGTGGCGCAGGCGCCCAGCCCCAACGCGAGTGCCACCGCTGCAAGGTTCCTCGTCCTCATAGCAGTAGAGTACCTGATCGCAAATGAATTCTCCCGGCGTATAGTGGACTGAGCCGTTTCTTCGGGAGGAGGCAGCCATGGTCGGAAGACGCGAGTTCATGCGCGGCGCGGCGCTCGGTGCGCTCGCATTCACGATCGGCGGTGCTCAGGTACTGCTTACGCCGCGCGAGGCGCGCGCGCGAGGCGTGCCATTCCGCCTGCTGCAGGCGCGCGAAGCGGAGACGCTGGAAGCGATGGGCGAGACGCTCGTGCCGGGCGCACGCGACGCGGGCATCGCGCACTTCATCGATCAGCAGATCTCCGTGCCGCCGGAGGAAGCGCTGCTCGAGGCGCGCATCCTGAACGTCCGGCCGCCGTACGCGGATTTCTACAAGGCGGCGACCGGCGCAATCGACAAGGCAGCCGCCGCGCAGAGCGATCAGCGGTTCGCGTGGCTCCCCGCCGACGCGCAGCGCGAGTTCGTGAACCTGATGCGCCAGAACAAGCTGCCGGGCTGGCAAGGGCCGCCGTCGGGCTTTGTTTACTTCGTGCTGCGCAGTGACGCGGTCGATGTCGTCTACGGCACGGTCGAGGGGTACGAAGCGCTCGGCATCCCCTATCAGGCGCACATCATGCCGCTCAAGAGGTGGTGACATGGCCACTCCGGTAAAAAGCGGCGAAAAGGTAGACGCGGTCATCGCCGGCGCCAGTGCGTCGGGCTCGGTGTTCGCCGCGACGCTCGCCAAAGCGGGCAAGAAGGTCGTGCTGCTCGAGACCGGGCCGGATTGGCAGCTCTCGGCAGCTACCAGTCGGGCTGGGGCGTAGGCGGCGCGGCGCTGCACTATTTCGCGAATTTCCCGCGCCTGCTGCCATCCGACTTCAAGATGAAGAGCGAGCACAATCGCGGCCTCGATTGGCCAATCTCCTACCAGGACGTCGCGCGTTACTACGACAAGGTGGCGCAGGACGTTGGCGTCTCGGGTGATGCGAAGGCCGAAGAGATCTGGCGTCCGGCGGGCAAGCCCTACCCCATGCCGCCAATGAAAACCTTCCGCAATGGCGAGCTATGGGTGAAAGCCTGCGCCGAGCACGGCATCCGGCTCGCACCGGCATGCGTGGGCATGAACTCCACCGAGTACAAAGGCCGTCCGGCATGCATCTACGACGGCTGGTGCCACATCGGCTGCCCGACCGGCGCGCTGAGCAACCCGATCGTCACCTATCTCGGCGAGGCGCGCCGCGCGGGCGCCGAGGTGCGCGCGCGCTCGACGGTCACGCGCGTGCTCATGAACAAGGAAGGCACCAAAGCGATCGGCGTCGAGTACTACGACGCCGACCGGCAACGCCACACGCAGCCGGCGAGCGTCGTGGTGCTGGCGGCATGGTCGGCGCAGAACCCGCGCCTGCTACTCAACTCGGCAACGGCGAAGCACCCGAAGGGCCTGGCGAATGCGAGCGGGCTCGTCGGCAAATACATGATGTGCCACTTCGCCTCCGGCACCTGGGCGCTCTTCGACGAGGACGTGCAGAATCACCTGGGCACGACCGGCGCGCAATTCATGTCCTACGACCGCTACCCGAAGACGAGCCACAAGGGCGCGTTCGGCAGCACGTTCATCGTCGCGGGCTCTGCGCTCAAGACGAGCGACCTCGGCGGCTTCGCCAATGCGCGCCTCGATCTCTTCGGCCCCGACCTGCACGCTTTCATGAAGCGCGCCGCGCGCGGCCTCACCCGGCTCAATGCCTTCGGCGAGGAGCTGCCTAACGTCGAGAACCGCGTCGAGCTCGCTACCGAGAAGGATGAGTTCGGCATGCCGCTCGGGCGCATCGTGCACGGCTACGACGAGGACGCGGCCGCGGTGTGGAACGCGAATTTCGAGGAAGGACTGAAGATCGCCAAGGCGACCGGCGCGAAGGAAGTGTGGTCGGGCCGGGGCGCCATGCCGACGATCCATCTCATGGGCGGCACCATCATGGGAACGCGGGCAAGCAGCTCGGTGGTCAACAGTTACGGCCAGACGCACGAGATCGCGAACCTCTGGATCGCCGGGCCGGGCATCTTCCCGACTGCTGGCGCGTCGCAGCATCGTCTAGCGAAACCGCGGGCGCATGAAAGCATTGCTCTTTGCCGTCGCCCTGGCGCTTCCGGCCGGCGCGCAAGCGCAGGCGTTTCCCTCGAAGGTGGTGAAGCTGGTGGTCGCCTACGCGCCCGGCGGCGCCACGGACGTCGTCACGCGCGCGGTGGCGCAGCGCCTATCGCCGATGTGGGCGCAGCCGGTAATTATCGAGAACAAGCCCGGCGCGAACACCAACATCGCTGCGGGCGAAGTGGCGAAGGCGTCGGCCGACGGCTATACGCTGCTCTCGACCGCCGAGACCACGTTCGCGGTGAATCCGTATGTCTACACGCAGCTGCCGTTCGACCCGGCGAAGGACTACGTGCCGGTGACGGGCCTTGGCATCGTCAACCAGGTGCTGGCGGTGAATCCGGCGCTGCCGTATAAGAGCGTGGCGGATGTGATCGCCGCGGCCAAGGCGCAGCCCGGCAAGCTCAATTACGCCGCGTTCGGCCCCGGCTCCTCGCCGCATCTCAACATGGAGATGTTCCTGCATATGGCCGGCGTGCAGATGACGCCGGTGCATTACAAGGGGCAAAACCGTACAAGGCGGGCCAGCTTCGCATCCTCGGCGTGGGGAGCAGGCAGCGGCTCGCCGCGTTCCCCGAGCTGCCGACCATCGCCGAAAGCGGCCTGCCGGGCTATGAAGCCGTGTCGTGGTTCGGCCTCTTCGCGCCGGCCGGCACGCCGCGCGCCGTCGTGGCGAAAATCAATGCCGATGTGCAACGCGTTCTGTCGGATGCGGACTTCCGCGAGAAATTCCTCGCGCCCAACTATTTCGAGCCGATCAGCGGCTCGCCCGAGGAGTTCGCCGCGTATGTGAGGCGCGAGGCGGCGAAGTGGAGCCAGGTGATCCGGCAGGCGAATATCACGCTCGAGTAAGGAGCACGATCATGCATGCAAAGGTGAAGGCTGAGAGCCGCGCGAAGAGCGGCCTCGATCTGTGGCTCGAGAAGGTGGAAGGGCTCGGCGAGCTCAAGCGCATCGGCGCGGAGGTCGACCCGGATCTCGAGGCGGCGACGCTCACGTATCTCGTGGGCAGTGAGAAGAGCCCGGTGCTGCTCTTCGAGAACGTGAAGGGCCATCCCGGCCACAAGGCGCTCTACAACATGATCGGCTGCAACCTCTCGCGCTTCTGCCTGATGATCGGCGAGGAGCCGGTGGACCATCCGCTCAAGGCGGTGCAGATCCTGCAGCAGAAGCTCGGCCGGAAAATGCCGCCGGTGGAAGTGCCGCCCGAGCGCGCCATCGCCAACGAGAACATCGTGGTGGGCGACAGAATCGACATCCGCATGTTCCCCGCGCAGCGTATGTGGCCGCTCGACGGCGGCAAGTATCTCGGCACCGGGGACGCGGTGATCACGCAGGATCCGGAGAGCGGCCGCATCAACGTCGGCACCTATCGCATGATGATCAAGGGCCCGCGCGAGATCGGCGTCTACACCTCGCCCGGCAAGGACGCGACCATCGACCGGGAGAAGTGGTGGAAGATGGGCAAGCCTATGCCGATCGCGGCGTGCTACGGCATCGATCCCCTGCTCTTTCTCGTCGCCGCGACGAGCCTGCCGAAGACCGAGTGCGAGTACGACTACTACTCGGGCATCGCCGGGCAGCCGATCGAGCTCTTCAAGAGCGATCTCACCGGGCTGCCGCTGCCGGCCAACGCGGAGATCATCCTCGAAGGGCACGTCTATCCCGATGAAACGTTCGCCGAAGGCCCCTTCGGCGAATTCACCGGCTACTACGGCCGCCCGAGCGGCGCGACGCCGTTCATGCGCGTGGAGAAGCTGCGCTACCGCACGAACCCGACGCTCACCTGCGCGCTGATGGCCGATGGCGCCGCGAACGAGGCGGGCCTCTTCTGGGCAGCGCTGCGCTCCGCGGGCATCTGGGCCGATCTGCAGAAGCTCGGCATCCCGGGCATCAAGGGCGTGTGGTCGATCCCCGAAGCTGCGGGCTGGGGCATCACGGTCGTCTCGATCAAGCAGCAGTACGCCGGGCACGCATCGCAGGTGATGGCGCTCGCCGCGCAGTGCACCGCAGGCGCGTATTTCGGCAAGTACGTGATCGTGGTCGACGACGACATCGATCCGACCAACGTCTACCAGGTGCTGTGGGCGATGGCGACGCGCTCGCGCCCCGCGCAATCGATCGACATCCTGCGCGAGACCTGGAGCACGTTCCTCGACCCGAGCCTTAACCCGCCGGAAATCCGCCCGTGGGGCTCGAAGGCGCTGATCAACGCCTGCATGGACTACAAGTTCATCAAATCGTTTTCCAAGCGCACGAAACTGTCCCGGGCGGCGTACGAGCAGGTGGCGCGGCGCTGGGAGGAGTATGGCTTCGCCGGCAAGGCGCCGGAGATCTCGGTCTTCGAGGACGACAAGTTCCCGCCGCGAATCGACTGATTCGGGGACGGAGCCCGAACTATTTCGGGCTGCGTCCCCGATCGGGTTCGGGCTCCGTCCCCGAATCGAGGCGGGTGGCTTTCCAGTAGCCCGAGAAGCCGCCCTTCGCTTCGCCGGCCATCTCGCCGCCGTGCACGCGCCCGGTGTATTCGCCGCTGCCGGCGACGGTGAAGCGGATGCGATCGCCGCTCAGGCGGCCCGTGACGCTCATTTTGCGCCCACCGGGAGCCGTGAACGTGCCGCTCAACCGCTGCACCTCCTGCGCGAACTCGAGCTCGCCGGTCGGCAGGCGCCACACGCCCGCGACCTTCGCCGGCACCAGATAGAGGAGCGCGGTGCACCAGCTCGCGCAGGCGTCGCCGAGGTCCGAGCTCGTCTCCTCGTCCCAGCCTTCGATGCGGTAGGTGTTGACGACGACGCGCGTGCCGGGCGTGAGCTCCAGGAACTTGGGCGCGAGACGCCGCAGGTTGGTCGGCAGGAGAAAAAGCGCGAGCACGGTGGCCTGCGAGAAGTCCGCCTCGAACATGTCGCCCTGCACGAATTTCGCGCGCTCGGCGAGTCCGGCCGCCACGGCATTGCGCCGGGCAAGCGCCACCATTTCAGGCTCGTACTCGACGCCGAGCGCGCGAGCGCCGCGCTTGGCCGCGGCGATCACCATGCGCCCGTCGCCCGAGCCGAGGTCGACGACGAAGTCGCGCTCGGTGAGGGTGGCGAGATCGAGCATCCGCTCGACGAGCGCGTGGCGCGTCGGTACCCAGACGACGTCCTTTCCCGGCTGGCCTTCGTAGGGCTCGAAGCTCTGCGCCACGGCGGGCGCGATAAAGAGCCAGAGGAGCAGCGGTAGCAATCGCGGCACGGTTAAAATCATAGCGACGAGGAGCTTCCCATGCCCATTACCGAACTGAATCACTTCCTGCTCGTAGCGAAGGACCTCGAGCGCACCAAGGACTTCTACTGCCGCGTGCTCGGCATGGAGGTCGACGGCGAGCGGCCGGATTTCGGCTTCCCGGGCTACTGGCTCAAGGCGAACGGCGAGACTTGCGTGCATCTCGCCTCACAGCAGCCGAACCAGATCCGCGACAAGTTCCTGCTGAAGAAGCACCCGAAAGGCACGACCGGCTCGGGCGCCGTGGACCACATCGCGTTCCTGGCCAAGGATCCGCGCGAGGTGCGCAGCCGCATCCAGAGTAACAAGGTCGAGATGCACTTTCGCAGCTTCCCGGATGCGAAGCCGCCGCTCTTCCAGATTTTCCTCAAGGACCCGGACGACGTGACGATCGAGCTCAACTTCCTCGGCGAGCGGATCGACGAGCGCGAGTGGCAGGGCGGCGGCGCCGCCTCCGCCATGTCGCTGAAGAAGGACGCGGGCAAGAAGACCAAGATCGCGCAGCATTAGCAGTGCGCGGCGTCGTCTTCCTCGGCGATCGCCGGGTCGACCTTCGGAGCTTCCCCGATCCCACGCCCGGCGAGGGCGAGGTGGTGATCGAGATGAAGGCCTCCGGCATGTGCGGCTCGGACCTCAAGTTCTACCGCTCGCCGCCAGGGGCCGCGCAAGCCGCACTGGGACTTGGCGGCAGCGCGGAACCGTTCATCGCAGGCCACGAGCCCTGCGGAGTCGTGGTGGCGCGCGGCCCGGGCGTCTCGGAGCGCGAGGCGCCCATCGGCCAGCGGGTAATGGATCACCACTACTCAGGCTGCGGCGTCTGTGCGCACTGCCGCACCGGCTGGTCGCAGCTCTGCCGCGCCGGCATCACGGTCTACGGCGTCACCGCGCACGGCGGACATGCCGATTACCTGAAGGTGCCGGCGCGCACGCTCGTGCCGCTGCCCGAAGAGCTCTCGTTCGCCGAAGGCGCGGCGGTCGCCTGCGGCACCGGCACGGCCTACGGCGCGCTAAAGAGGATGAAGCTCGCCGGCGGCGACACGCTCGCCGTCTTCGGCCAAGGACCGGTGGGGCTCTCGGCCACGATGCTCGGGGCGGCGATGGGTGCGCGCGTGATCGCGGTGGAGACCTCGCCCGAGCGCATGAAGCTTGCCGGGGAGTTCGGCGCGGACGCGGTGATCGACGCCGGAAGCGAAGACCCGGTATCCACATTGCGCGAGCTAACGCGTGGCGCAGGCGTCGATTTCTCGCTCGACTGCACCGGCGCGGCCGCGGCGCGGCGCGCCGCGGTGCGCTGCGTGAGGACGTGGGGCACCGCGTGCTACGTCGGCGAAGGCGGCGACGTGACGCTGGAAGTGAGCCCCGATCTGCTGCGCCGGCAGGTGACGCTGATCGGCTCGTGGACCTTCAGCGCGATGGGCATGCAGGAGTGCGCGCAGTTCATCGCCAAGAAGCGGATTGCGCTCGAGCGCATCTTCTCGCACCGCTGGCGGCTCGAGCAAGCGGACGAGGCGTACAAGAGCTTCGACACGCAGACGACCGGCAAAGGCGTCTTCCTGCTCTGATTCCGTACTAAGTACGTAATTATTTCCAGCGACGTGACCATCCAGCTGAATCACACGATCGTCAACGTGCGCGACAAGCGCGCGTCGGCGAATTTCTTCACCGAGCTCTTCGGCCTGCCGAAGGCGAAGCGGTTCGGCTCGTACTTCCTGACGGTGGAGCTCGCGAACGAAATCACGCTCGACTTCTGCGACGCCGACTACGAGGTGGAGAAGCAGCACTACGCGTTCCTCGTGAGCGAAGCGGAGTTCGACCAGATCTTCGGGCGCATCCAGGAGCGCGGGCTCGACTACTGGGCCGATCCGGCCAAGCGCGAGAAAGGCAAGATCAACCGCCACGACGGCGGGCGCGGCGTGTACTTCGAGGAGCCGAGCGGGCACTTCCTCGAGATCATCACCGTCCCCTACGGCGGCCGGCCGAAGAATAACCGCATCGTCGTTTCGCCGATGTGCCAGTACTCGGCGCGCGAAGGTCATGTGACCGACTGGCACCTGGTGCACCTCGGCAAGTTCGCCCAGGGCGGCGCGGGCATCGTGTTCGTCGAGGCGACCGCAGTGGAGGCGCGCGGCCGCATCACGCACGGCGATACGGGCATCTGGGACGACACCCACGTTGCGGGGCTCGCCCGCATCGCCGAGTTCGTGCGCTCGCAAGGCGCGCTGCCGGCCATCCAGCTCGCGCACGCCGGCCGCAAGGCGAGCATGGCGCGCCCGTGGTACGGCAACGGGCCGCTCACGCCGGCCGATATCGAGCGCGGCGAAAAACCCTGGGACATCGTTGGCCCCTCGAGCGAGCCGCTCGGCGAAGGCTGGCTCAGGCCGCGGCCGATCGGTGAGCGCGACGAGGAAGCGCTCCTCGCTGCCTATCGCGCCGCGGTACGCCGCGCTCATGCCGCGGGTTTCGAGGTGCTCGAGATCCATGCCGCACACGGCTACCTGCTGCACAGCTTTCTCTCGCCCATCTCGAACGGCGGCGCGCGCGAGGAGCGCATGCGCTTTCCTCTGCAGGTGGTGCGCGCGGTGCGTGAAAGCTGGCCGCAGGAGAAACCTCTTTTTGTCCGCGTGTCGTCGATCGACGATGTCGAAGGCGGCTGGACGATCGAGGACACGGTCGCGTTCGCCAAGGAACTCGCGGCGCGCGGCGTCGACGTCGTCGACTGCTCCTCTGGCGGCATTCTTGGCTCGGCGACCGCGGCGACCAGATTTACTCTGCCGCGAGTACCCGGCTTCCAGCTGCCGTTTGCCGAGCGGGTGCGCATGGAAGCGGGCATAAAGACGATGGCGGTGGGCCTGATCCTCACGGCCGAGCAGGCCGAGGAGGCACTCGCCGCAGGACGCGCGGACCTCCTTGCCATCGCGCGCGAGGCGCTCTACGACCCGAACTGGCCGCTGCACGCGGCGCAGGCGCTCGGCGCCGATCCGCAGATGGAGCGCTGGCCGGAACAGTACGGCTGGTGGCTCACGCGGCGCGAGAGCCTGCTGCGCAAGCTGGGGCTACGCCGCTGACTACATCGGTATCGTGTCGTCGGCGTGCGGTGCGCGCCACTTGCGCGCGTGCTGCGAGCGGAAGAGCTCACCCGCTTCGCGCTGCGCCGCCTTCATCTCGCTGAACACCTCGTTCATCCGGCGCAGCCGGTGGGCAAGCACCTGCATCACGTGCCGCGCGAATTGCGGCTTCTCGCGCACCAGGAGATCGAATTCCGTCCGCCCGATCGGCAACACCCGGCAATGCGAGACGGCGACGACAGTCGCGCTGCGCGGCAGGTCGTCGACCAGCGCCATCTCGCCGACGAGCGTCCCCGGGCCCGCGGTTTCCACCACGTGCTCGCCGACCAGGATGCGCGCGGTGCCTTCCAGCAGCACGTACATCGGGCCGACCGGATCATCCTCCTCGAAGAGCACCGTGCCGGCCTCGAGCATGCGCGTGTTGCGCGCATGGATGAAGTGATAGACGAGATTCATGCTGGCGAAGGTCGCGGATAAAGATCACGTGCTTTCATCAGCGACCTTGCGCTCGCGCGCGAAGCTGAAATGCTGGATCGTCGCGCCGACGCCGAAGCGGCCGACGAGCCGCTCGACGCGCACCACGCGCGCGCGACAGTCCATGCGCAGCGGCGCGCCTTCCACCGGCGCGAATTGCACCGTGAAGCGCAAGTCGGTTCCTTTTCTCAGCGGGACGCTGGTTTCGAGATAGATTCCCGAGGCGCTCACGTTGCGCGCCCGCGCGTTGCCGCCTTGCAGCTCGACGGCAAGGTCACTTTCAAAGCGTGGCTCGCGGCGTCCCGGCAACACGTTTCCCCGGCACTCGTTGTTGCACCTATGGTGAATTCGCGCGCATGCCGGCGCGCGGTCGCCGCGTACCTTTTCTCCTGTGACGCTTGTCATGCCGCCGTCAGGCGGCAAGCGGCTTTATCGAGTGGCGCTGCGCGAAGACGTAGAGCTCGAGGCGGTTGGGCACGCCGAGCTTGTCGTAGATGCGGCTCAAATGATTGCGCAGCGTGTGCTCGCCGATATGCAGGCCCGCCGCGAGGCGCCGGTTGTCCGCGCCCGGGTCGGCGACGAGCTGCGCGACGATCTCGCGCTCGCGCGCGGTAAGCGAGGTGATGCGGCGGTCCTCGGCGTCGGGCGCGGCGCCGTCTTTACGGCTCGAAAGCTCGACGAAGATGCGCCCGGTGGTCGAGCGGTCGAGCCACAGCTCGCCGCGGTGCACCTTTTCGATCGCCCGCAGCAGGGTCTCGGCCGGCTCTTCCTTCTGCACGAGCCCGGAAGCGCCGCGCAGGATCGACTGCTCGCGCGCGCGGCTGTCGCGCATGCCGGTCCAGACGAGCACCCGGGTGCCGCCGCCGTTCACCAGCACCGGGATGATTTCACAGGCGTTTTCGCCGCCGAGGTCGAGATCGAGCACCACCACGTCGGGTGAGATGCGCTCGGCAAGCTCCATGGCGGCGGCGCAGCTCGTCGCCTTGCCGACCACCTCCATGCGCGGCCGGTCGCCGTCAATGAGCTTCTCGAGTCCCCAGAGCACGCTGCGGTGATCGTCGACCAGCATGACGCGGATCGGCTTGATCGGCTGCAAAGCTTCCCTCCCCCTCGGCAATGTTCTCCGGCCGGGCCGGGATTCATCGGGGCCGAATCGGTGGATGCGCGCATGGTGGCGCTCATGCGCAGCATGCTGGCCGTATCGGCGCTCGTCATCTTCGTCTTCGATCCGTTCCGGCCGTCGCACTTCAGCACCGGCATCTACGTGGCGCTGCTTTGCTATGGCATCTACAGCGTCGCGCTGTGCATCGCCATCACCGGCGGGCGCATGCCGGTGCCGCCGCGCGCGCATCACTGGGTCGACGCCGCCGCCTGCGTGCTGCTGGTCGCGTTGAGCCAGGACGTGACCGACATGTTCTTCTACTTCTTCTTCTTCGCCATCCTGGTGGCGTCGTTCTCGCGCGGCTTCCGCGAGGGCCTGACGCTGACCGCGGTCTCCGTGGCGCTCTTCGTCGCGATCTGCCTCTACGGCGCAAGACCCGGGGCGAAGTTCGATTTCGACGACCTCGTGACGCGGCCGGTGTTCCTGCTCGTGCTGGGCTACATGACCGCCTATTGGGGCGGCAAGGAGCTCCTCATGCGCCGGCGCCTGAGGCTCCTGCGCGAGCTCGCCGGCGCGGCGAACCCGCGCCTTGGCATCGACCATGCGCGCGACCACGGCCTCTACCGGGTGCTCGAGTTTTTCGACGCCACCGCGTGCGTGCTCGTCTCGCCGCGCGCAGGAAGCGACGAGCTGGTGATGTACCGGCTCGATGGCGGCGGGCGGCGGGCGCTGCCGCAGCCGCTCACCGCGCAGTCCGCGCAGGCGCTGCTCGGCCTTCCCGCCGGCTTTTGCAGCGCCTGGCACCCGGGCAAAGCGCTCGCCGACCCGGAGCTCACCGTGCAATGCGAGCGGCTCGCCAACCTGCTCGAAGCCGAGTTCTACGCCACGGTGCCCTACGAGCCGCGCGAGGGCACGCGCGGGCGCCTCTACCTCACGGCCGCACGGCGCCTCTCGGACGCCGACGCGGAGTTCCTGCGCCAGGCCGTGGATCAGATCGCCGCCGTCGCCGACAAGCTCGCCCTGATGGAGGCGATCATGGCGGGCGCGGCGCAGCTCGAGCGCACGCGAATCTCGCGCGACATCCACGACACGACAGTGCAGCCCTATATCGGCCTGAAGCTCGGGCTCGAGGCGTTGCAGCGGCGCCTCGAGCCGCGCTCGCCCGTGCGAAAGCAGCTCGATGAGCTGGTCGAGATGTCGCGGCTTGTGGTGCACGACCTGCGCGCCTACGTCGCGCGGCTGCGTGACGAGGAGGCGCCCGGCGAGGCGACGAGCTGGCCGGCGGAGCACCTGATGACGGGATTGCGCGAGCATCTCGCGCGCTATCGCAACTTCTACGGCATCGAGGTGGAGCTGCGCTCCGACAAGAGCTCGGCGCTCAGCGATCGGGTCGCCGGCGAGGCCTACCAGATCGTCTGCGAGGGCCTCGCCAACATCCATCGCCACACGCCGGCCAAGCGCGCGTTCGTCGAGCTGCGCTTCAAGCCCGATGCGCTCGCCATCGACATCGGCAACGAGCGCGCGCCGGCGGTACCGCCGGTGGCCTTCATGCCGCGCTCGATCGCCGAGCGCGCTCGCGCCCTCGGCGGCACGACCACCGTGGAGCTCCACGAGCGCGGCCACGACGTCGTGCGCGTGGCGATCCCGCTATGAAGTCCGGACTGCTCGAACGCGCGCTCGACATGCTCGATCACGCGCTCCTCATCGTCGACGAGGCGGCCGGCGTGCACTATCGCAACCGCCTGGCGAGCACGCTCCTGAAAAGCGAGGCCGCGCCGCTCATGGTCAGCGCGGGAATTCTCGGCGCGCGTGGCCGGGAGCTGCAGGCCGAGCTCCACCAGGCGATCCGCCTCGCCTGCCTGCAGCGGCGGCCGAGCGCGCTCGTCGCGTCGCAGGGTGCGCGTACACCGCTGCGCCTGATGGTTGCACCGATGGACTCCGCTGGCGCACGCGAAGCGGCCGTGTGGATCCTCGCGCCGCAATCGCCGCGGCTGCCCGACCCGCGCCTGCTCGCCGTGCTCTTCGGCCTGTCGCGCGCGGAAGCGCGGCTTGCGCTGCGGCTCCTCGCCGGCCACACGCCGCAGGAATGCGCGCGCGAGGCCGGCGTCGGTGTCGCCACCGTGCGCTCGCAGCTCCACAGCATGTTCGCGAAGACCGGCGCGCGGCGGCAGGCGGAGCTCGTCGCGCTCTTCGCGCGCATTCCGGCGCTGGAAATAGAACGGGGCCACAGCCGCGCCTGAGGCGGCAGGACCCCGTACTTAGTAAAGATTAATGAGCGCTAGGCACGTGTGCCCGGGCTCTGGTTGTGCTGCCCGCTGGGCTTGGTCACGCCTTTGACAGCCTTGTTCGCGGCACGTCCTTCAGTCTGCGCGAGATTGCCCAGGGAGACGATGCCGACCAGGCGCTTGTCGCGGTTCACCACCGGCAGCCGCCGCACCTGCTGCTCGCTCATGTTCTTCGCCACGTGGTCGAGCTCTTCGTCCTCGTAGCAGTAGAGCACCGTCTCCGTGCTCATCACTTCGCGCACCGGCGTGTCCGGGCCCTTGCCCTCGGCGACCGCGCGGATGGCGATGTCGCGGTCTGTGATCATTCCCACCAGCCGATCGTTATCGCCCACCGGCATCGCGCCGGCATCGATCTCGGCCATGATTTTCGCCACTTCCCGGATGCTTTGACCCGGGCTCGCAACGCGCACTTCGCGCGTCATTGCATCGCTGACTCGCATTGACACTCCTTCCTTGGGGTCTATTCCCAACTAGCACCAAGCAAAAGATAGACCGCAACCGTCAGCGCGCTGACAGTGATGGCGATGCAGCAACCGACGGCGATGGCGGCCGCCGGGATGATGAAAATCGCGGCCTGCGCGGCGAGCGCCTCGATGGGCGCGATGGCGAGGAAGAGCGACGCCGCGATCACCACCCAGCGGCGGATATAGGGCACCAGCATCCATCGCATCGCGCGGTTGTACGAAAGCGCGCGCTCGCGTGCACGCGGCGGGCCGCTGGAGGCATCCTTGAAAAGCGCGAACGGATCGAGATAGAGCAGAAATTGCCGCACGAGCGGCAGCGCGGCGCGCCGCTCGCGCAAGAGAAGCACCTCGACGTCCGGCTGCCGCATGCCCTAGTTTTGCCTCAACAGCGCGAAGCCTGCAATCTGCACGCCTGCGCCGATGTGATGAACTGCACTGCCGCAGTGCAGGTCCACGACATATGGACACTCATGCCTTGCATCACTACCCGGCGCGCGCCGAGCTCTCGCGCTGGCTCGTCGTCGGCTTTCTCGCCGGTGCGGCGGCCGTGCTGCTCTTTCACCAGAGCGCGCTTACGCTCCTGCACTCGCTACAGCTCGCCCGGAGTGCACCATTTTCGTTCACGCCGACCAAGCCTTTTGGCGTGCCGCTCCTCTGGTCGCTCGCCTTCTGGGGTGGCGTATGGGGAGTCGTCTTCGCCGCCGCACTCGCGCGGCTCGATGGCGCCCGGCTAATGGTCGCGGCTACCGTATTAGGTGCCATCGCGCCAACGCTCGTTGCCTGGTTCGTGGTCGCGCCGCTCAAGGGTCAGCCGGTCGCCGCGGGATGGGCCCCGGCCGCGATGGCGGTCGGCCCCATCGTCAACGGTGCCTGGGGCCTTGGTACGGGCATCGGCCTCTATCTCTTCGGCCGCCGCCGGCATTAGTCGCCGGGCTTCGCCACGATCTGCACGCTCGAGGCCTGCGGCCCCTCGTCGCCCTGCTCGGGGTTGAAGCGCACCTCGGTGCCGACGCTGAGCCGGGCGAAGTCGTCGTGCAGGACGCTGTTGCGGTGGAAGTAGAACTGCCGGCCGCCATCGACCGTGCGAATGAAGCCGTAGCCTTCGGCGCCGAACAGCTTCTCCACCAGGCCCCGAGGCTCACCGTCGTGCACCTTCTCCTCGTGCCGGCGCAACGCCACCGTCTTCTTGAGCTGCTTCTCGATCGCGCCGAACGCCTCGTTGATGATCGCCGGTAGCTGCGTCTGCATGTCGCGGATCTGCTTTTGCTTGCGCACCGCGAGGTCGTGCTGGCGCGGCACGCGCACCTCGACCATGACGCTGTAGCGATTGCCCTTGCGGTGCGAGCCGTGCTCGCGCGCCACCGTCACGTGGCAACGCGTGATGTCGGGCGAGAACTTCTCCAGGTGCCCGAGTCGCTCGGCGACGTAGCTCTCCACCCACAGCGTGCGGTCGATGTCCTTGAAGATCACTTCCGGCGCAACTTGCATCGTTCCTCCTAGCGCTCCAGCGGTCCGACTCCATCCAGTTCTTCAGGCAGCGCCGCGGCGCGAAAGCGCAACCGCGTCACGCCGCGCTCGCTCTCGAGATCGAGCCCGAGCTCCTCGCCGCGCTCGGTGAGCTGCACGCGCAATGCCTGCGGCGCGTCGATGCGCAGCGGCTCGCGGTTGCGCAGGCGTACCAGCACCGCGCCCTCATCTGCCACGAGCGAGTCGAGCGGCTCGTCGACGACCGGCGTGGCGCCTTCGATGCTGAGCAGCCAGCTGCGATGGCGCCTGCCGAATTCCACCAGGAACTCGGGCCACTCGCGCCGCGGGATGTCGCGCGGCCTCATGCACGGTTCGCAGCAAAAAACGTTCGCCCACCGGATGCGCGCACGTTATTTGCTCGCCTGCAATAGAGACACAAGGAGGAACTGCTATGCCCCCGTTATTGCTGGCACTCGCGCTCGGCGCCACGGGCGCCTTCCTGCTCGACCCGCAGCAAGGCCGCCGCCGGCGCGCGCTGCTGCGCGACAAGGTCACCCGAACCATGAACGAAGGCCGCGAGTTCGCGGACGCGGCCGCCAAGGACCTGCGTTACCGCGCCCAAGGCATCGCCGCGCAGGCCCGCAGTTGGCGCGGCGGCGAGGCGAGCGACGACATCCTCGTTGAGCGCGTGCGCGCGAAGCTCGGCCGCTACTCCTCGCATCCCGGCGCGATCGAGGTGACGGCACAGAACGGCCGCGTGGTGCTTATGGGCGACATCCTCACTGCTGAGCAAGAGAGCCTGTTTGACGCGGTGCGCTCGGTGCGCGGGGTCGAGTACGTCGAGAACAACCTCACCGCCCATCAAAGCGCGCAGGGTGTCTCGTCGCTGCAGGGCGGACTCGAGCCCGATCGCGAGCGCTTCGAGCTGGCGCAGGACAACTGGTCGCCCGGCGTACGCCTGGTGACGGGCGGCGCGGGCGCACTGCTTCTGCTCTACGCGCTCTCGCGGGGCGGGCTCGCCGGCATCGGCAAGGCCGCCGCCGGCGCGCGCTGCTGCGCGACAAGGTCACCCGAACCATGAACGAAGGCCGCGAGTTCGCGGACGCGGCCGCCAAGGACCTGCGTTACCGCGCCCAAGGCATCGCCGCGCAGGCCCGCAGTTGGCGCGGCGGCGAGGCGAGCGACGACATCCTCGTTGAGCGCGTGCGCGCGAAGCTCGGCCGCTACTCCTCGCATCCCGGCGCGATCGAGGTGACGGCACAGAACGGCCGCGTGGTGCTTATGGGCGACATCCTCACTGCTGAGCAAGAGAGCCTGTTTGACGCGGTGCGCTCGGTGCGCGGGGTCGAGTACGTCGAGAACAACCTCACCGCCCATCAAAGCGCGCAGGGTGTCTCGTCGCTGCAGGGCGGACTCGAGCCCGATCGCGAGCGCTTCGAGCTGGCGCAGGACAACTGGTCGCCCGGCGTACGCCTGGTGACGGGCGGCGCGGGCGCACTGCTTCTGCTCTACGCGCTCTCGCGGGGCGGGCTCGCCGGCATCGGCGCGCTCGCCGCCGGCGCCGCGCTCCTCGGCCGCGCGAGCGCCAATCGCCCGCTCGCCGGCTTCTTGCCGCAGCGCGCCCGAGAGCCCGCCTAGCTACTTCTCGCCGGTGGGCTGATCCTGCTTCAAGGTCGGCTCGGCGGTGCGCTCGCCGGAGGGTTGCGACGGTCCCACCGGCGTGCTCGGCTTCTCTTCCGGTGCCGACGAGCCGGCCGCGGCCGGCTTCGCCTTCGGCCCGTCGAGGCCCAGCGCGGTGACCGTGCGCTTGTCCAGCTCGCCCGTGGGCTTGAGGCCCTTCGACTGCTGGAACCGCTTGAGCGCGGCGCGCGTTTCCGGGGTCATCTTGCCGTCGGTCGGTACGCCGAGCGTCGCCTGGGCCTGCGTGATGAGCTTCGCTTGCTGGGCAGCGGCCGCTCCCTCGTCCGCGAACCCCGGGAACGAAAGGGCTGCCGCCGCAATGAGCACTGCCAGTGGTGCGCGGTTCATGGGGTAGTCTCCTTGTCGCATACCGGACGCTGCAATCTGCGTGCCTTCAAGCGCAGCGCCTGCGCCGGCCGGCCGATTCCGCGCCGGCCGCGCGCGCGGTAAAACATCGCCGCGGGGATAGCTCAGGGAAGAGCGCGATCTATCCCAGGTCGAGACATGAGTTCGAAGCTCATTCCCCGCTCCACTACAGCGTCGGGTTATCGCTCGCTAGACCGAGTGCTACGCGACCATAGGTGGTCGCCGCGATGTCGGTGTTGAACGAGAAGTGCTGCTTCACCGCGTGCGCGTCGCGGAAGGCGCGCGGCACGGCGCCCGCCTCGTACAAGCCGCTCGCACCCGCGAGCCCGAACATCACGTCCACCGCGCGCACCGCCCAGTCGACCGCATAGGCGCCTTCGAGCCGGTAGCGCGCCTTGGTCCTGAGATCCGGGACTTCACCGGCCGCGATCAGCGCCTGCGCCTCGCGGCAATTTGCGAGCTGCACGAGCCGCGAGACGCGCGCGTAGGCGGCTGCCTCGCCGAGCCGGATCTGCGTGCTCTGGATCTCCGCCACGCGCGCGCCGGTCATCTTCCCCGTCTTGGGGCTGAAGTCGTCGATCAGTCCTTCGGCGATGCCGAGCGGCACGCCGGAGAGCATGTAGGGGAATAGCGCGAACACCGGCATCTGGAAGAGCGGCCCGGGATTCACCGCGCTGCCGGGCGTTGGTCCGCCCTTGGTATCCACCACGGCGAGCGTGCGGTGGTCGGGCACGAACTGCTCCTGCGCCTCCACGTCCTTGCTTCCGGTACCGCGCAGGCCGCCCGCGTACCAGTTATCGATGATCTTGTACTGCGAGCGGTGCAGGAGGAACACGCGCTGCTCGGGCGGCGCGTTCTCGTCGAGCCAGGCGAGGCCGGCGAGCATGTTCCATTGCGACGGATCGACGCCGCTCGAGAACGGCCAGCGGCCGCTGATCACGTAGCCGCCCTCGACCTTGCGCGCCTTGCCCGCCGGGAAGACGAACGACGAGGCGATCAGCGCATCGCGCGACTCGTTCCAGATCTCGTCCTGCGCCTCGCGCGGGAACATGCCGAGCATCATGTGGTGCGCGGCGAAGTTGACCCAGTTCCATGCCGAGGACGCGCAGGCGCGGGCGAGCAGCGCGCCGAACGTGACGACGGCCGCGAATTCGAGCTCGGCGCCGCCCACGCGCCGCGGCTGGTGGATGCGCAAGAGCTCGGTCTCGTGGAAGTCGGCGAGCGTCTCGTCGGGCAGGCGGCGCAGCTCCTCGCAGCGCGCCGCGCGCTCGCGGAGCCTCGGCAGCAGCGCCTCGGCGCGCGCCCAGAGCTCAGCGTGCCGATCGGTACCAGTCAAGGATCTCGGCTCCGGTGGCGAGCCACACGCCCGGCCGGTGGATGATCCGCTGATGTACGGATGCACGCTGATCGCCATCACGCGCGCGGCGGCCTCGCCTTCCTGGTGCAGGCGGTCGAAGTGATCGATGCCGCGGCGCAGCCACTCTTCGGAGCTGTGGTGCGCGATCAGCATCATCGCGATGTCGTTCATCTCGACCGTGTAGGGCACCGAGACGACCGGCCCGCTCGTCGTGCTGATGGTCACCGGCTGGTCGTCGAGCACCCAGTCCGCGACGTACTCGATGCCCGCTTCCGCGAGCCAGTCGATCGTGTCGTAGGTCTCCGTCAGGCCCGGACTCTCCCAGCCGCGCGGCGGCTTGCCGGTGAACTCGCGGATCGCCGCGCGCTGATCTTCCACATGATGCATCGGCCGCTGCACATAGCCGTGCCCCATGAACTCCCAGCCCGCCTCGAGCGCCGCTTTGGCAACGCGCGGGTAGCTGCGGCACACCGCGCCGTTAATGGCGAGCGTCGCGCGAATATTGAGCTTGCGCAGCAACTCGACGAAGCGCCAGAACCCCACGCGCATGCCGTACTCGTGCCATGCCCAGTTGGGCAGATCGGGCAGCAGTGGCTGGCCAAACGGAGGCGGCAGCACCGTGCGCGGCATCGGCCGCTCGATCGACCACTCCTCGACGTTCACGATGGTCCACACCGCGACTCGCGCGCCGCCGGACAGCCTGAGCGGCGGCCGGTCGACGATCGCGGAGTAAGGGACGCGATCCTTCGGCAGCTTCATCTACGGCGGGATCGTACTACGGTAGACTCGCGCCACTTCGAGGAGGATCGAATGCTGAATCTCGTGCGCTGCACGACGGCGGGTGCCGCGTTCGCCTATGCGGGCGCGGCGCTCGCGCAGGCCGTCGGCTTCGCCACGCTGCCGCCCGGGAGCCTCAACCACACGACCGCTTCGGCGGTGGCGAAGGTCCTCAAGGAAAAGGCGGGCATCAACATGCTGGTGCAGCCTACCGCCGGCGACAACGTCATCATCCCGATGGTCAACCGCGGCGAATCGACCATGGGTATCGCCAACGCGCCGGAGACCGCGATGGCGATCAAGGAGGCAAAGCAAAGCGACGTACGCCTCATCGCCGTCGCGCACAGACATGAAGAGCCGGCGCGTCGAGCTCGGCTACTCGGCGATGCGCACCATCGATCTGCTTACGCGCGCGATCCTCGCCACGGCCGGCCTCACCGAGCGCGACGTAAGAGCGGTGCTCGTGCCCAACGTGGTGCGCGGCGCGGATGACTTCGCCTCCGGCGCCTCCGACATGTTCTTCTTCGCCTTCGGCGGCCCCAAGGTGCGCGAGATCGACGCCAGCCTGCCGCTGCGCGTGCTCGAGATCGACGAGAAGGGCATGGCCGCGGCGCGCAAGATCACGCCGTACGGCTTCCTCACGCAGGTGCAGCCGGGCCCGATTTACATCGGCGTGGAGCAGCCGATGAAGGTGTACAGCTTCGACAACCTGTTCCTCACGAACAGCAAAGTGCCCGACGATCTCGTCTACAAGATCCTCGATACGCTGGAGAAGAACAAGCCCGATCTCGTCGCCGTGCAGCCGGTGCTGCGCGCGTTCTCCGCCGCGGGCGGCTATAAGCAGTACGACATGCCGTATCACCCCGGCGCCCTGAAGTACTACGAGGAGCACAAGCTGCAGCCGAAGCCGCTTGACTAGCAAGGCGGCGCTCGCCACCGACGTCCTGCAGGCGCTGCTCCTCGTCTGCATCGTCGGCTGGGTGCTGGACGTGCCGCGGCGCCTGTTCGGCGTTTCTTTCTACACCGAGCAGCTTCTCGCCGTGTGCCTGGGCCTCGGGCTGGCGCTCTCGTTCATCGCGCGGCGCGACCGCGCGCCGCACTGGCTCGAGTGGGCGGGCGCCGCGCTGTCGCTCGCCATCTGCCTCTACATCACGATCCGCTATGAGCCGCTCTCCTACGAGCTCGCCATGCTGCCGACCGAAGGCATCCTCGGCAGCGCCATCCTCATCCTCATGGTGATGATCGCCACCGCGCGCACCGCCGGCGCGACGCTCGTGGGCATCATCATCGTGCTCGCCGCCTGGGTGTTCATCGGCCCGCACCTGCCGGCCGATTTCCGCACGCTGCCCGTGTCGCCCGCGCGCCTGCTCGTCTACCTCGGGCTCGACGTCAACGGCATGATCGGCGCGATCCTCGCCATCGCGGTGATCATCGTCGTGCCGTTCACGCTGATGGGGCAGGTGCTCGCGCGCACCGGCGGCTCGGCGTACTTCGCCGACCTCGCCATGTCGGCGATGGGAAAGTTCCGCGGCGGCGCGGCGAAGATCGCCGTGGTCGGCTCGGCGCTCTTCGGCATGATCTCGGGCGCCGCGGTGAGCAATGTCATGGCGGTGGGCATCATCACCATCCCGCTCATGGCGCGCTCCGGCTTCTCGCCGACGCGCGCCGCGGCGATCGAGTCGGTCGGCTCGACGGGCGGGCAGCTCATGCCGCCGGTGATGGGCGCCGCGGCCTTCATCATGGCGGAGTTCCTGCAGGTGAGGTACGCCACCGTCGCGCTCGCCGCGGTGATCCCGTCCCTGCTTTACTACGCCGCGCTCTTCATGCACGTCGATCTCGAGGCGGCTAAGCAGAAGATCGGCGCGGCGCCGGTGGAGAACATGCCGCGCTTCATCGACATCCTGAAATCCGGCTGGCACTTCCCCATCCCGATCGCGTTCCTCATCGCCACCCTCGCGTGGCCCGAATTCTTCAGCATCCCGATCGAGCGCGCCGCGATCTACACCACCGCGATGATCGCCGTCTTGAGCTGGATCTTCGGCTATCGCGGCAATCGCGTCTCGCTGCGCGAGATGGGCCGCGCGGTCCTCGACACCGGGCTCGCCGCGCTCGACATCGTGCTCATCGGCGCCGCGGCCGGCCTGGTCGTCGGCGTGCTTTCGGTATCCGGCATCTCGTTCGGCCTCACGCTGCAGCTCATCGCGCTCTCGGGCGACAGCCTGTTCCTGCTTCTCGTGCTTACCGCCGGCATCAGCATCATTCTCGGCATGGGCATGCCGACGGTGAGCGTCTACGTGCTCACCGCGACGCTGCTCGCGCCCTCGCTCGTCAAGCTCGGCGTCACGCCAATGGCGGCGCACATGTTCGTCATGTACTTCGGCATGCTCTCGATGATCACGCCGCCCGTGGCGATCGCCGCGTACGCGGCGGCGAACATCGCGCGCGTGCCCGGCTGGAATACGGGCTGGACCGCGGTCATGGTGGGCTGGAGCACATTTTTCATCCCGTTTCTCTTCGTGCTCGAGCCGAGCCTCCTGATGCAGGGGCCGCTGTGGCTCGCGGCGTGGCACCTCGCGCGGAACCTGCTCGGCATCTTCGTCGGCACCGCCGCGGTCGTCGGTTATGCCTTCCGGCCGCTCGGCAGCATGCAGCGCGCGCTCTTCGGCGCGGCGGCGCTCGCCATCCTCATCCCGCCGAACGCGTTCCCGGGCGCGAGCGCGCTCGACTGGATCGGCCTCGGCGGCGCGGTGGCGCTCACCGTCTATGAATTCCTGAAGAGAAGGCGGGCGGCACGCAGTTTGCTTCGTGCTCCGGAACACGGAGAGCGGCCATGAGAGTCCTGTTTGCAATCGTCGTCGCTGCCGCCGCCTACTACTTCTACCGGCAGCGACAGCCCCGACACCGGAGCGGCTCGACCACCAACGCGAGCGACGCGGTGGACGACATCAATCTGCCGCGCAACGCGGGCGCCGACGAGCATCTCGACGCCGGCGTGCAGGGCACTTTTCCGGCGAGCGACCCGGTTTCAGTGAGCGGCAAGGGGGAGACCGCCTGGGAGCGCCAGCAGCGCGACAAGCGCGGCTAGCGCCGCAACTACGAGCTGATGTAGGCGCGCAGCGCGTGCGCTTCCTGCGCGGTCTCCTCGAGCTTGACCTTCACGAGGTCGCCGATCGACACCAGC
>VBCM01000017.1 GCA_005883675.1 Betaproteobacteria bacterium | reverse complement strand
AAGCTGCGGTCGTTGATCT
Organism: Betaproteobacteria bacterium; assembly: GCA_005883675.1. Classification (GTDB taxonomy): domain Bacteria; phylum Pseudomonadota; class Gammaproteobacteria; order Burkholderiales; family SG8-39; genus SCGC-AG-212-J23. The sequence goes on along the minus strand of VBCM01000017.1, from coordinate 6,774 downwards.
GCCAGCCCGGGCCGCTGTTGTCGAACACGAAAGTGCGGCTGACGCGCGGCGTCGCGGTGGCATCCGGCAGGCTGTAGAACTTCATGGTCGCCGGGTTGGCACTGTTGTCGGCCACCTGCGGGCCGTCGACCACGATCTGCAGCACCAGGTTGCCCTGCCCTGCGCCGAGCACGACGTGATCGGTCGGGCCGCGGCCGTCGTCCTGCTTGAGCCGGTTCTCGAGGTAGATCGTCTTCCCGGCAAAAGGGGTGAAGTCGACGATCACGTCGGCGCGCTCGGCGACCGAGATGCGCACGCTCTCGACCTGCTTCGGCGCCGGCAGCAGGTTGCCGTCGGTCGAGATCTGCCAGAAGAGATTGTGCGCGCCGAGGTTGTTCAGGTCGGTGAGGAAGAACTGGTAGAAGCGCGACGGACCGGCGTCGAGCCAGCGGAGGCGATAGCGGCGCGGGCTGACGTGCAGCACGGGCTGGATCTTGCCGTTCACCGTGAAGCGGTCGCCGAGGATGCCGTCCAGGTTGAAGAGATCGAAGGCGAGCAGCCCTGTGCGCGAATCGAACACCTTGTCGGCGAACATCATGTGGATGTCGAATTGCGGGAAGCTCGGCAGGTGAAAGCCGGTGAGCTCGTCGCCGGTGTCGAACTGGTTGAAGAGCGCGTAGAAGCCGGCGAGGCCCTTGTAGACGTTCTGTGCCGTGAAGTCGACGCGGTGGTCGTGGTACCAGAGCGTGCTCATCGCCTCGTTGATGTCGCCGGTGCCCGGATGCGTCGAGTTGATGCCGGCGAGCACGTTCGGATAGTGCTGGTCGTAGAACTGGCCGATCTCGAAAAAATCGCAGGGATTGCCGTCGCTCTCGGAAGGCGTGTGGCCGTTGTGCAGGTGCGTCGTCACCGAGGGCAGTCCGAAGCCGCCGTTCTGCCCGGCGGGCGGCAGCCGATTGAAGTTGCGCACGATGATCGGCTCGCCGTAGTGCGCGACGTAGAGCGGTCCTGGCACGGTGATCGGGCGATTCATGTCGGGCGTGCCGACCGCGAAGCCCCACAGCGTCTGCGCCGGCAGGTCGGGCGACATCAAGACCTGACCGGCTTTCTGCGTCACGCCGTAGAACTTCTGCGCCGGAAACTGGTTGAACGCCTGATGCGTGATGGTGCGGCCTTCACCGGCCGCGGTGTTCGGCGCCGCGGTCGGTGCCGGATTGAGCGTCAGTGCCGTCTGCACCGGCATCGTGCCGTCGCGCGCTGTCGGCAGCAGATCGACGAACGCGCGCGTCGGCGGGCTCGCCGCGATCGCGCCGCGCGAGGTGAAGCCGTCGACCAGGCAGCCGGCGCCGGTCAGGATGCCGAGCTTGAGGAGATCGCGCCGGCTCAAGCCCGCTTTGATCACCTCCTGCCGGTTATCGAAGGCCCTCAGGGCTCGTTTTCTGGGACCGTATTTCAGCAGACGCATCGACGCCTCCTCTCATGTCGCTAAGCGCCGCGCTGCGTTGCGCAGCGTCGGCGAGGTTGGATGGCTTCGCGTGAGAGCTGTCGACGGCCGCGTCGGGCTTGGTTCGGGCCAAGTCACGCTGGCGCCTGGTGAGGCGGTACTTCAATCGACGCACCGCTCCTCCTTCAACTCTCAATGCCGCGCCGTTATGCGGCGCGGCGCGGTTGGAGCCGCTCTAAAGCGAGCCGGAGAGGAGGCCTTGTCTTCTGACTTTTTCGTCTTCCCCGCAACGATTACTTGCCGTGCGTGGTATCCCTTCTGTCGCAGGGTCGCGACAAATGTGGCGCGAATTTTTACACTGAATTTGGTGTATTCCCAACCGCGACCCCGCATTTTTGTTGTAGTGCGAAATGGGACGAAGCGTTATCGATCCATCGTGCGTGGATTCTTCGCTTCGGGTCATAAGCAGTTCATCGGCATGTGCTTCCAAGGCAAAGCCGCCACGCGCGCGCGCCTGTGGATAAGATCGCCGTGGGCTCGGACTGTGTTTCGCAAGTCGAGCCTTATTCGATCGGGGCGCGAAATCCTGGTGGTGGGTCGTACTCGATGGCTGCGCCCGCTTCGCTGCGCAGCGAACCGGCTGCGACATTGATCGCGGCGGTGCCGCCTGAGCGAGTGGGCATGAAGGTGATGACGAAAAATTCCGCGTCGCCGGCAGCGCCGCTCGATCCACTCCCGCCAATGAGGATCGAGCCGTTCAGGCTGATGCGGGAGGTGAACTCGCCGGCGGCAAAATGGGCGCCAGCGCGTACCTCCAGCGGCTTCAGCGCCTGCGCGTCGTAAGTGAGCTGCAGCGGAGAGGAGTACACCGGCTGCGGTGAATTCACCCGGAGGGCCACCTCGAAGGGACGGCCAGCCTGCACCGTCTTGGGCCCTTCCCAGCGCAGCCGTGCGCGCTGTGGGCTGGCAGGTTCCGCTGTGGCGCCCGTCGCGGCAGCGCTTGCCGGCGTCATAGAGAGCGCCGCATCCATCGTCAGAGTATCGCGCACCCCGAGGGGCAGATAGAGAAATGTGATGCGCTCGCCTGAGATCGATTCGACGCGGTATCGGTCCTCGAGCGTCTCGCCTTGCTTGGCGAAGAACAGGGTATTGCCCTTGGCGAGCACGATCAGCGCCGTGCCTTCGTAAAGTAGTTTCCCGGCATAGCGGTAAGGCAGTAAGGGGTGCGGCGCACGCTCGATCGGTGGCGCGGCGAGGGTCGGGGCCGCGGGCGGGGCGCCGGGCGATCGGTCTGCAAACACCTCGCCGCGCAACTTGCCCAGCGCTTCGCGCAAAGGCAGCGCGGCCGTTCGCGCCTCCTGCGTCTCCGCGCGTTGCGCTGTGCGCTCAGGTGCGGCGGAAAGCGGCGCGGCGTACCGAGGAGCAAAGGAAATCCAGACGGCGGCGGTCGCGCCGATGAAAAGGAGCAGGACGACGTGTCGCTTGCGCATCGCAGACCCCGCCGAGAGGCCGGGCATTCTAGCGCCCCGCATTCGCGCCTCGCCACCGCGGTCAGCTTCTAAAATGCTCCGATGCTCGCGTTCCGTGCTGACCACATCGGCAGTCTGCTTCGTCCCAAGGCGCTGCGCGAAGCCTTCCGCAAGCACGCCGGCGGCGAGCTCGCCGAGCGCGAGCTGTGCGCGCAAGGGCATGAAAGCGATTTCACCGGGCCCTACGTGTGCGCCAACGTTGCGCGCAGCGTGCCGATCACCGTGGACGAGTTTCGCTTCGTCAAGCAGCACACCGCGCGCGCTGCGTCGATGAGCCGCGGCGTTCGCACGAAGCTGCCGATGTGCTCGGCGTGAAATGGCGGGCGCTTCATGCTCTCGCTCCTCCGAGATAGGCCTCGATTACGCGCGGGTCCTTGAGCACGCTGTCCGGTACGCCGGCGGCGAGCGGCACGCCGTAGTTCAGCACGTACAGCCGATCGGCGAGATCCGCCACCATCTGCATGTCGTGCTCTACCCACACCATGGCGATGCCCAGCTCGTGCTTGATGCGAAGGATATGGCGGGCGAGGTCTTCGCGCTCCTCGCGGTTGAGGCCGGCTGAGGGCTCATCGAGCAGCAGCACCTTGGGCTCGAGGGCGAGCGCCCGGGCGAAGCCGACGATCTTCTGCCTGCCGAAGCCGAGCGTGCCGACGGGCTGATGGCGATAACGCTCCAGCTCGACGAATTCGAGAATCCGCTCCGCCGCCTCGCGTTGCGCGCGCTCCTCGGCGCGCGCCGCGGGCAAGAAAAGCGCCTGCCCGATGAAGCTGGTCGTGAGCCGCGTGTGCCGGCCGACGAGGAGATTGTCGAGCACGCTTAAGTGCGGCAGCAGCTCGCCGTGCTGGAAGGTGCGCGCGATGCCGAGCCGGGCAACTGCGTGCGGTCGCGCCCCGGTGATGTGCGCGCCGCGGAAGAACACCTCCCCGCCGGTGGGGCGGTAGATGCCGCAGATGCAGTTGAGCACGCTCGTCTTGCCGGCGCCGTTCGGTCCGATGAGCGCGAGCAGCTCGCCGCTCTCGAGCGCAAACGAGACGCCGTCGAGCACTTTGAGGCCGCCGAAAGCGAGATGCAGCTCGCGCAGCTCGAGCTCAGCCATACCAGCGGCGGCTCCGGCGGTATTGCTTCACCTCGCGGTAGCTGCGCCGCGCGCTGCTGCCGCCGAGATAGAACTCCGCGACGTCGGCATGCGTACGCAGCCGCTCGGGAGTGCCGTCGAGCACCACGCGGCCGTTCTCCATCACGTAGCCGTAGTCCGCGACCTCCAGCGCCATGCGGGCATTCTGCTCGACGAGGAGGAGCGTCATGCCAAGCTCACGGCGTATCGCCTGCAGCCGCTGCATCAGCTGCTCGACCAGCAGCGGGGCGAGGCCCTGCGAGAGCTCGTCAACGAGCAGCAGCTCCGGCGCGCACATGAGCGCGCTGCCGATGGCGAGCATCTGGCGCTCGCCGCCCGAAAGCAGGCCGGCTTCGCGGCCGCGCAGGGCGGCGAGCTGCGGAAAGAATTCGTACACCCGCTCCGCGAGCCGGCGGCGCTCGGCGCCCGGCCGGTGCGCGGCTTCGAGGTTGTCGGCGACGGTGAGATTCTCGAACACCTTGGTGCGCTCGGGCACGAGCACGATGCCGCGCGCGGTGATGCGGTGCGGCGGCTCGTGCTCGATGCGCTCGCCCTTGTAGTGGATTGCGCCTTCCGTAACCTGCGCATCATCGAGCCCGATGAAGCCGGAGATGGCGCGCAGCGTCGTCGTCTTGCCGGCGCCATTCGTGCCGAGGATGGCGACGAGCGCGCCGCGCGGCACCTCGAGTGACACGCCCTGCACCGCGGTGATCACCCGCTGATAGGTGACTTCGAGCTTCTCGACCTTGAGCAGGGTTTCACTCATTGCGACGCCGCGAGCGGCTTGCGCTTGAAGGGCCACAGCAGAAAGTAATCCTGCAGGCGGCGCCAGATGCCGACGAGCCCGGCGGGCTCGTAGAGCAGAAAGACGATCATCACCAGGCCGAAGGCCGCGTAATTGACGGCGAACAGCGAATTCGCCCAGGCTGCTGGCGTCGGCACGCTCGCCACGAGGTATTCGATGGCGTAGGGAAAGAGCGTCACGAAGATCGCGCCGAGCACTGCGCCGAGGATGGAGCCCATGCCGCCGATGATCACCATGGCGACGTATTGGATGGTGAGAAAGAGCGAGAACGCTTCCGCGGAGACGAAGCCGCGGTAATAGGCGAACAGGCATCCCGCTACCGACGTCATGGTCGCGCTGATGACGAAGGCGAGCAGCTTGTACGCGGGGATATTGATGCCGAGCGCCTCGGCCACCGCCTCCTTGCCGCGGATTGCGTGCCAGGCGCGGCCGGTCTTGGTGCGCAGGAGATTGAGGGCGAGAAGCACCGCCACTGCGGCGGCCGCGAAGAGCGCCGCGTACCACGCGCGCGCATCGACAATCGGCGCGTCGATCACCACGCCGGTGGAGAAGCCGCGCTTCGTCTCGTATTCGTTGCCGAGATAAATGACGATGAAGTGCAGCGCAAGGGTGGAGACGGCGAGATATAGGCCGCGCAGTCGGAGCGACGGCAGGCCGAAGATCACGCCGAGCAGCGCGCCGACGGCCGCGGCACACGGCAGCGTGACCCACCAGGGGGCGCCGAGCTCCTTGAAGAGAATTCCGGTGGTGTACGCGCCCGCGGCGAGAAGGCCGGCGTGGCCGAGGGAAATTTGGCCCGCATAACCGGTGAGGAGCATCAGCGCTACGGCGCCGACCACGGCGAGCAGCACCTGGTTCGCGAGATCGAGCACAAAGGGGCTCGCCACGAACGGCAGCGCGAGCGCGCAGAGCGCGAACAGGCCGAACGCCGCCCTCTGCGTGCGCGTGTCGAGAAGTCGGAAGTCCTCGTCGTAGCGCGTGCGGAAATAGCCCGAGGCCCGCGGCAGGCTCATACGCGATCGAGTTCCTCTCGCGAGCCAAAGAGGCCCCACGGCCGCACGATGAGCATGGCAATCAGGACTGCGAACGGCACGACCTCGGAGAGCAGCGGATCGATGTAGTAGATGAGCAGCACCTCGGCGCTCGACACGATGAGCGAGCCGACGAGCGCGCCGAGCAGGCTGTCGAGGCCGCCGACCAGGGCCGCGGGGAAAGCCTTCAGGCCGATCGCCACCATCGTCTGGTCGAGCGCGTTGTCGCATGCGATGAGCATGCCGGCGATGCCGCCGGTGAACGTCGCGAGCGCCCAGGCGAGCGCATAGACGCCGTGCAGGTTGATGCCGCGCTGGGCGGCGAGCAGCGGATTCTGCCCCGCCGCGCGCATGCGAATGCCCCAGTGCGTGTAGCGCAGGAAGAAGTAAAGCGCACCGTATACGCTTGCTGTAATGAGCACGAAGGCGAGCCCAACCCCCGAAATGCGCGCCGCGCCGCCAAGGGGCAGCGAGGGATTGGCCCAGCCGAGCACGTTGAGCGGATGGCGCTCCTGCGTCGACCAGACGAGCACCGTCAGCCCTCGCACGAGGATGCCGAGCGCGATGGTGACGAGTACGGCAGCGAGCACCGATTCGCCGGTCATGCGCCGCATGAGGAGCGCGTAAACCAGCAGCCCGATCACCGCGGCGAGCAGGGCGGACATCGCGACCGCGAGCGCGGGCGAGCCGGAGAAGAGCGACGCGGTGCTATAGAGGCCGTAGGCGCCGAGCAGCATCAGCTCGCCGTGCGCGAGCGATAGCACCCGCGAGACGCGGTAGATCAGCACGTAGCCGCAGCTGATCAGCGCATAGATCGAGGCGAGGACGACGATATTTACGGCGAGCTGCACCTACTGGCGTGCGACGTCGAT